>CAZFQG010000130.1:0-18107 GCA_964520785.1 uncultured Planctomycetaceae bacterium
TCCGGCCGATACGTTCGTCTATTTTCAACTGCTCGACGCGGAAGGCCGGATGGTCCAGTCGATGCGGAGCGGGACGATCGTCCGCCCCGGCGAGAGGATCGGCTGCGTCGGGTGCCACGAGAACCGCCGCCAGAGCCTTCCGGCCGCGCCGACGGTCCCCCTCGCGATGCGCCGCGAGCCGAGCCGCCTGGAACCTTGGCACGGGCCGCCGCGCCTTTTTTGTTACACGGCCGAGGTCCAGCCGGTTTTCGACAAGCAGTGCGTCTCCTGCCACGACTATGGTCAAGAGGCGGGAGAGAAACTCAACCTGGCCGGCGACTTGGGGCTGATCTTCAATACTTCGTACGTTGAGTTGCGGAGCAAGGGCTTGGTCCGGGTCGCGGGGGCGGGACCGCACCAAACGCTGCCGCCGAAGAGCTGGGGTTCGTACGCCAGCCGCCTTGCCGAGGTCGTCCTCGGCGGCCACGGCGATGCCGAGATCGACAAGCAGATTCGGCTCTCCGCGGAAGAGAAGGATCGCATTCTCACCTGGATCGACGTCAACGCCCCCTACCACGCCGACTACGCCAGCGCCTATCGCGACCATCCCTTCGGCCGGTCTCCATTGAACCAGGCCGAGGTCAACCGGCTGTCGGAACTCACCGGCGTGAACCTCGGCGACCGCGCCAACGTGACGGCGGTCAGCTTCACCCGGCCGGAGATGAGCGTCTGTCTGAACGGGCTCGAAGAGAAGGCTCCGAAAGAACTCGCCGAGGCGCTCCAGTTGATTCGGCTCGGCAAGGAACGCCTCGCAACCCGCCCCCGGATGGACATGCCCGGCTTCGTCCTCTCGGTGGAGGTCGAGATCGCCCAGCAGGCGAAATACGCCGCGCGGCTGGAGGAAGAGCAGCGCAACCGCTCGGCCGAGTTGGAAGGCGCCCGGCGGTTCGAAAAATAGTGCCGGCTATCGCGGTCCCAGGGCCAAGCGCTCGGTCCGCGACGAGACGAGGCGGCGGAAGTCGGGATTTCTTCCCCGGGGCCGTGCGCCGCCTCTGCGGTTATCTTGCTTTTACCCAGCGCACCCAGTCCCACTCACTTTGCCCGTGAACGTCGTATTCGCTGCTTCCGCTGTCGCCGAAGAGAATCCGGTTAATGTCGAAGCCCTCGACCGATTCCAGCGGCGCGACAAGGACCGGGTGCTTTCCTGCGTCGACGAAGAGGTACGCGCGTTTCCTCGTTTGGTCGGTCAGAACGCGGTATTCGTGCCATCGCGAGGCGTCGATTTCGAAGCGGGGGCTGAAATCCGGGTTGAAGGCGACCGCGTCCGACCGGAACAACAAGCGGCAGCCCGAATTCGGGTTCGACCCGCCGATCCAGAGTTCCGCCGCGGCATTGGCCCGGGGGCCGGTCGCGGCGACCTTCATGCGGCATTCGACGAGCACACCGGTGTTCCCATCGAAGATGTCCGGCGCCGCGTCGATATGATAACCGCCGACCGGTTCGAGCCGGATCGTACCTTCCGCCGTCGCAATCCCCCCTCCGGCGTGCCGGCGCCACGCCGGGGCGGCAGCCGTCGGATCACCCTCTTGGTAGCCGGTCGTCTTCACGATTTCCGCGGAAAGTGCGATCCGGTCGAGTCCCTGTTGCATCTTGGCGACCGGGTCGTCGAGAACCCACGCGACGTTAAACCGCGCAATGCGAATATCCCGCCCGTTTGCCGTATCCTGCTGCCAAACCGCCACGAGTGTTCCGTCCGGCGCCTGGACGCAATTGGGATATGACGCCTGCCGGCCTTCGGTCGGCCCGGCAACGTCCTTCGGCCGGCTCCAGGTCCGCGCCGCGTCGAACGACACCGCGGCACACAAAGGGTACCGGGCAATTCCGTTATCCCAGACGCACAAGACGCCGCTCCCGGCCTCGGAGGTGAAATCGCACAACGCCGCCGGCGCATTGCAGCCGGTCAGCGGGGAAGGCTTGATCTCCTTCCAGGTGCGCCCTTCGTCGTTGCTCCGAGCTTCCCAGGGATTTCGCCCTCCGGTCCGCATGAGCATGAAGACCGACCCGTCCGCAAGCTCGACGAGGCCCGGTTCGTCCGTTCCGTGGACGGCTCCTTCGTGCACCTTCTCGTATTCCGCGAACGTATCTCCGCCGTTGTGCCACGCATTTCCGTCGTCGACGGACCGCATCACCCCGGCCCGCAGGACCATGTCCCCTTCACTATTTCTTGCCGGATCTCGCCGGCCCGACGCACCGGCAGCCGTTGCCGGTACGCACTCGATTATCACTCTTTGGCAAAGCGCGGTCAACGGTTTTTTCTCAACTGCCGACTTCCGGGAGAAAACCCGCAAAGCGGCTCTAAGTCTATGGCGTAAAATATCTTACGCGACGGTTGACGGGGCGACGGCTTCGGCCATTTCCCGCGGAAGCGTCCATCGACCACCGCTCCGCGAAAGAACCGATTCGCTCAGCGGTCCGATACCGCAGGGCGTTGTTCCCATGTCTCGGATGGAGTATCATCAAGTGTTGCCGATATGCCTTTTCGTACATAGTCCTGCCGGGGATACCGCGGAAAAGGCCCACCTTTATAGATTACTCCCCACCACGCCGAGGATGTCCATGGCCCCATTCAGAAGAATCTGCCTCACTTATCTGCTTGCTGGTTCGTTCACTCTGACGACCGGTTTCTTCCAGAGCTGTCACTCCGCCCAAAATGACCTCCTGCCCCTCTTCGACGGGAAGACCCTGGACGGCTGGAAGGTGATCGGGTCCGAGGCGGAAGTGGAGGATGGAGCGATTTTGCTCAAGGAAGGAAACGGCATTGTCCAGACGGATCGGGAATATGGCAACTTCGTCTTCGAGTTCGACTGGAAGGCGCTCCGCGAGGAGGGGCGGACCGACTCCGGGATCTATTTCCGCTACAAGACGATCCCGGCGGGAAGTCCTTGGCCGGATCGATACCAAGTCAATCTGCTCAACGATCAGGAAGGGGCGATTCCGGGCCGGCCGGAAACGATTACGAAGGGCCTCGTGAGAAAGGGGGAGTGGAACCGATTCCGGTTGACCGTCTTCGGGACGAAGGCCGTGTTGGAGATCAACGGTCGGCATGCCTGGACGGTCGACGGAATCGAGGAACCGGCCGGCTACATCGGACTTCAGGCCGAGGTTCCCGGCGGTGGGCGGTTCTTGTTCAAGAACCTCAAACTCGCCGAACTGGAAGGCGATCTCCTTCCCAACCCGCGTTTCACTCAGGGGGATGGAGAAAAGCCGCTGGGCTGGTTCCTGTCGGGCGGTGCGGGAGAATGGCGGGAGGGCCGGGTATTGACGCTTCAGGGGGCCGGCGCCGGCGCGAACAACTGGAACTGTCCACTATTGAACGTGGCTCCTTCGACCGTGTACCGGTATGCCTTTCGCGCGAGGTACCGCGAGGGGAGCGGTTGCGTCCCGGTCGGGCCCGGGTTTCTCAACCGCGATTACAACCTTTCAAACGATTGGGAGTGGCGGGACTTCGTCTTCGTAACGCCGGAGGAGAGTTTCTTTGGCGAGGCGAGATTGGCGCAATGGGAGGCGAAGGGAGAAATCGAATTCGACGCGGTCCGCGTTTGCCAAGCGCGGCCCGTATTTCAGAAAGTGGGGGAGCTTCTGCTGGGAAGCGGGGAATCGATCCAAGACGGCGAGTATCAGTTTGAATGTCCCCTGGGCGGAGAGGGGAGCAACTTCGCCAGGCCTCTTGCCGGCTTCAACTGCGGGTTCAATTCGTACCGCTGGTGCTTTGGAGACGATAGCTCGGTCGTCTACCGGTTCGAACTGCCCGGTTTTCCGCTGCGGGGTGGGACGCTAGGGTTCACCATTGGGCACTATGTCCGCGGGACCTGCGTCGCCGAGGTCAGCCGCGACGGCCGGACCTGGGTGGCGGTGGTGGAATTGGACGAATCGGGAGAGGCCGACGCGGCCATTCCCGCGGACGTGTTTCCCGCCGATTCGTTGATGATGCGGCTGCGTGCGAAGGAAGGGGGGGCATCGCTGCAAATCACCGGAATCCGCTTCCGCGCCCCGCTCGAAGGGACTCCGCCGGAAGGGACCGGCGACACGATGTTCGCGGATGTTACCCAATCGGCCGGCAACATCGAGTTCCGCTCGCTCGCTCTTTCCGGCCAGACCGAAAAGCGTCTTCGCGTGGAGGCGGCGGCGCAGGGTCGGGAGCTTCGCGCCCGGTTCGAAGCGGAAGTGGTCCTTCCGAACGGGGAAACGGTGACGGCCGAGTCGCGGTCGGTCGATCAGGCCGCGTCGAACACATGGAATACCGAATTCGCGCTGCCGTTCAGCGAGACCGGCGTGCATCGCGCGACCCTCTCCCTTGCCTCGCCGGATGACCCCGACGCGGTGACGAAGGTGGTTCTCACTTACGACGTCCCCGATTTCTACCGCGCCGATTACGGGGCGCTCATTGAGGGGATCGACCCCGAGGAGACGGCCGTCTGGTGGTGCGACGCGGTCCGGAAGATTCCGCGGACTCGTGCCCTCCCGGTTAAGACGGAGGCCTCCGCCGTGCTCAGCGCCGCCAAGAACGACCGCGAGGCGGTGCAAATCGTCGTCCGGCCGAAGGAGAACCTGAAGAACCTCACCGCGACGGCGAGCGCCCTCGCCGGTCCGGAAGGCGCGGCCATCGGGCCGGAGCATGTCAAGATTCTTTGGGCGTATTATCATTTCGTCCACCATCCCACGGACCATACCGGCGTCCGCGATTTCTGGCCGGACGCCCTTCCGCCGCTGGATACGCCGATCGACGTCGCCGCCGGGGCAAATCAGCCGCTATGGATTCTCATCAGTGTTCCCCGGAACGCCGAAGCGGGCGACTATACGGGGACCGTCTCCATCGAGGCGGATGGGTTCACCGCCGAGGTCCCGGTCAAGCTGCGCGTCTGGGATTTTGCGTTGCCTGAGGAGTCGACCCTGCGGACGGCGTTCGGGCTCAGCCCAGGGACGATCCACCAATACCACCAACTGAAGACGGACGAGGACAAACGCCGTGTCTTCGAGATGTACTTGCAGTCGTTCGCCGAGCACCGGATCAGCCCTTACGATCCGGCGCCGTACGACAACTACCACGTCACGTTTAACGCGGACGCGAATCCGCCGAGGGCGGAAATCGACTTCGCCGCCTTCGACCGCGAAATGGAACGGGTCATCGGCAGGTACCATTTCAATACCTTTCGTCTGCAAACGCCGGGGATGGGGGGTGGAACGTTTCATCAACGGTGGGAGCCGAAAATCGGCGACTTCACCGAGGAAACCCCCGAGTATCAGGCGATGTTTTCGAGTTTCATCGGGCGGTTGCAGGACTACCTGGCCGAAAAGGGCTGGCTTGGCATGGCCTACACCTACTGGTTCGACGAGCCCGATCCGGACGACTACGAATTCGTCTCCAACGGCATGATGCGCATCAAAAAGTACGCGCCGAACATCCGGAATATGCTCACCGAGCAGCCGAACACGGAACTCAGGGGGGTCGACATTTGGTGCCCCTTGACGCCCCACTTCGGCGACGCCCAGGACGCCGAGGCGATCGCCGCCTGCCGCGAACGTGGAGACACGTTCTGGTGGTACATCTGTTGCGGGCCCAAGGCCCCCTACTGCACGCTCTTCATCGATCATCCGGCGACCGAGTTCCGGGTATGGCACTGGCAGGCGTGGCAGCACGACATACAGGGAACGCTCATCTGGCAAAGCAACTACTGGACGTCGAGCGCCGCCTATCCCGACGAACCCCAAGATCCCTATGAAGACCCGATGGGCTATGTCAGCGGGTATTCCACGCCCAAGGGGGTGAAGCGGCACTGGGGCAACGGCGACGGGCGCTTCGTCTATCCGCCCCTGGAAGCGGCCGTCCCCGGTAAGAGCGGGCCGGACCCCGTGATCAAACCACCCGTTTCGAGCATTCGCTGGGAGATGATCCGCGAAGGGGTGGAGGATTATGAGTATCTCGCGATCCTCAAGCGGCTGCTCGATGAGAAACGAGGGAGTCTCTCGTCCGAAGAAGGGGAGCGGATCGAGTCGCTACTCGTCGTGCCGGGAGACATCTCCAAGAGCCTCACGGAATTTACCACCGACCCGGCGCCGATCTTCGCTCGCCGCAAGGCGATCGCCGAGGCGATTGAACGGTTGTCGAGGGAATGATCCCTTGGGCGGCGAGAGGAATCACGGCCGGGCGCCGAGATGAGAATTGGTTGCAGGAGGGGGGACCCGGGTTGGCATCCCTACTCCCGGTCCTTTCCTCTGCGCCACCTGCCCACCTTACGCGCCCCGGCATTCTGCGCAGATCATACCTTGCGCCGGGAGGGAGCCGAGCGGCGAGAGGATTCGCCGAGTTCCCCAGGCGGCGGCAACCTCCTTGCACCCACCCCACTGGACGCGGGCGAAAAACGTGATAGAATTTAGACTTACTTCGCATCCAAAGGGAGTAATTCGTGGGTTGAAGCCGGCGGCCGCCCCCCGGATTCGCCGCCTGAAATGAGGCGTCCGGCGAGCCTATCCGCTCGACCGGAGTATTGCAGGGGTGCGGCCGTGTGGCGCCGGTCGAGGGCGTCGCGTTCCCCGCCTGGTTCGCCGACCACCATCGCCAGTATTCGCGATCGAGCCGCGGCGGACAAAGGAATCCCCCCTCTTTGGACGCGGAAAGTCCCAACTGAATTCTCTGGAGCGAGGGAGAGTATGGCGAAGAAAGAAGAAGCCCTAGAAGTGACGGGCGTGGTTACCGAGGCGCTGGCCAATACGCGGTTCCGCGTGGAACTCGAGGGGGGGCACAAAGTCATTGCCCATGTCGCCGGCAAAATGCGCAAACATTTCATCCGAATCGTCCCGGGCGACAAAGTAACGGTGGAGCTGTCCCCTTACGACCTGACCAAAGGGCGGATCACCTACCGCGAACGTTGATCGCTTGTTACGAAACCAGGCGTTTTTCGAGCTGGAGGTTTCCCGGAACTGGTCAGTTCCGCGCCGTCCGTGCCAGACGCTCGCGAAGCCGGGCCGCTTTCCGTTTCAGTGCCACGGCATGTTCCCTGTATTCCTCCGCCTCGCGAAGCCGCCGCTCCAACCGTGCAAAAAGGGACTGCATCGCTTCGGCCCCGCTCCAATTCGTTGCAAGCAACTTCACTTCGGAGCTCAACCCCTTTCGCAATCGATTCGTGAAGAACCAAAGCAATATCCCGCTCCACAGAACGAGCCAGAAGAGAGCCGTCAGATAGAACCCGATCCCGAGCACCGGGGCGGATTCCGCGAACCACGAGTCGATGAAGAAATTCTTCGCCAGCCGCGCCAGAAGCAGCGCGAGCAGCGCCGAGAGCAGCGTTTCATAGACCCAACGGCTCCATCCTTGGGCCCGGCGCGCGGCCAATTGATCGATGAGCCGGTCGACTTCTCCGGAGATCGAGCCGACGAATCGGGCACTCGTTTCCTCCGCCTCCGCGGTGATCGTCTCCATGCTCGCGCCGTCACGGGAAATGCCCGCCTCTCTCGCGTATCCGTCCAGAACGACCGCTGCGGCGCGGAGGTCGGCTTCGTCCCAGCATTGCGCCACGCTCCGGCTGAGTGCCGCGTCGGCCGCGCGGCTCTTCCGCAGCCTACGTATCGAACGCGCGCCTTGAAATGCGCCCCATAGGGCTAACTGTGCCGGCGAACGGACCTTCATAAGTAATCCCCCGGCCAACAGACCGCCCAGTCCTTGATAGAGTCGCAGAACGATCGAAAAGGGGCTCATTCCCCAATGGGCGGAAACGCGGACCAGCAGCCGATGCTCCCACGTCCTGCGATTGCACGTCAGTTCCTCATAGATCTGCCGGGCCGGTTCACGAACCAGCCGGGCGCGTTCGGCCTCGATCGCCTTACGGAGAGCGTCGAGCGACTTCGAATCTTCGTCCAGGTTTGCCAGACAGCTCCCCAGCGTCTCCTCGACCAGATCAAGCAGATTCGCGCGGCGAATCCGAGCCGCCGCCGTTCCGGCCAGTTCACGCGTGAGCAGATCGACCAGGGCGGCGAATTCGCCCGACGGTTCGTGGCCGGCGGCCGCTTGGGCAAAGGCCGCGCGCGAATCGACGAAGAATATCCGTTCGGGTCGGATATGCTCCGGCAATACTTGCCGCCAGTGCTCGCGGATGTCTTCGTCTTCATCAGCGTGCGTTTGGACGAAAACCAGGTGCGCGCCGGAGGCCGCGGCCAGCAATTCCTCCAAAACCCGCGCGCTGCGGTATTTCTGCTGCGTGGTCGTCACCAGAAGGACGTCGCAGTGGGGGAGCAGCCGCCGCAGCCGCGTGAGATTGCTTTCCTCGGCCGGGTCGTCCCCCTCCGTAGTATCAGGATCGGGACAGTCGACCAACACCAATCCTCCCAAGGCGGGTGTGTCCGTCTCCGCGATACAAACCATCCGGTTATCAATACCCATCATTTGGGGGGTTATTCCGGGGCGACAGATGAACATCGGCCGGTCGGTCGTTGGTCGCTCCCTACCGACTATTGCCACCTCTTCCCCCACAAGCGCATTGACGAGGGCTGACTTTCCCGTTCCAGTTCCCCCCAATGTAGCTACAATCAAAGGGGCATCAGTCCGCACTCGGAGTGAATCGAGCCGCGTTAGAAGGCGATCGGTGAGCGCCTTACAGTGTCGCGCACCCTCCCAGCGAGGGGGTTTCTCGTTCCATGCCGCCAACTCGCCGGTTAGGGAATCGATTTCCGAGAGGAGTTCCAGTTGGGCGAATTCGGGGCGAATCAACGAGGATTCCTTTACTTCGATCGAGGGGAATTTAGCTTTTTTTTGCGGCCAGCCACTCTAATATACGGCACCGTCCCCAAGAAGGGGAAGGAACTGACCTTTTCCTCTTCGGCGGAATTTGGTACTTACATGCCCCGCCGACGAAGTCGCCATTCGGATGCGCCTTCGTCGGCCGTATATCCCTATTTTGACACGTTTTGCTGCCTCTTCGTCATTCCCGTGGCATGGTGTATGCTATGAACCGTCTCGATGTTCTTTTCCGTGCGGCCTTCTTCCTCCTGATTTTGGCCGGAGTTTCTATTTTTCCGGCAAGGGGCCAAACCATTCCCGATCGTCGCGGGGGGACCATCCCCGCGAGGCACCCGGCGGAGGTCTCGGTGGAGAATCCCCTCCGCGAAACCAATTCCGGGGAAGAAGCCGGCCCGCTCATGGTACCGGAGACGGACGCGCGACTCCCCTCTCCGGACATTCGCCGGTCAGGCAATTTCGAGGAACCGAGGCAACGTCGCTACGCGAATCCCTTTCCCGCCCCGGGGGCGGTTCCCGCGCAAGACGCGACCGGCCCCGCCACGAAGTCGGAAGGTTCGCCGCGTAACGGCGTCCCGGCGAGGATCGACGACTCCGGACGCGCCACCGTTGACGTCGAAACGCCGGTGGCTCCCTTCTCGGGGGAGCCGAACCCGGCGACGGTAGACCGTTACCCGCCCCAAAACCCGCCGAATCTATTGCCTCAAGGCGATGCGCGGTTGGCGGATCGTCCTCCCGTATTGACGGCTCCCGGCTCCGCCGCGCCGTCCGCGGACCGGACGGCGAGCTACCGCGCGACGATACCCGAGGAGGCTTCGACCGGAACGGCCAAGCCGGGTGATCCGCGTCTGGAAGGGGAGCAGTCACCCCAACTCGTCGTCGAGAAGAACGCTCCGGAAGAGGTTCAAGTCGGGAAGACGGCCGTCTTCCGCACGACGGTCCGCAACACCGGCCAGATCGCCGCGCACGAAGTGGAAATCCACGATCTCGTTCCTCAAGGAATGCGGTTGGTCGGTACGAATCCCGAGGCCAAGCAGGGTCTGGATGGACGGATCATTTGGGAACTGGGGCGTCTCAGGCCCGGGGACGAGCAGACGGTGGAAGCTCATTTCATGCCGGTGACGGAGGGAGATCTCGGGAGCGTGGCGACCGTGCAATTCCAGACGGTCGCCTCGGCGAAGACGCGAGTCACCCGGCCGATATTGCATCTGGAGACGCGGCTTCCCGATACCGTTCTCATCGGCGAACAGGCGGAGGTCTCCATCATCGTTTCCAACCCCGGGACCGGCGTGGCGACCGGGATCGTGATTGAAGAGGTCGTTCCCCAGGGCTTCGAACACGAGGCCGGAAGGCATCTGGAATACGAAGTCGGAACGCTCAAGCCGGGGGAATCGAGAACGCTCGATTTGACCCTCAAGGCGACTCAGCCGGGGCCCGGCGAGAACCGTCTGACGGCCCGGGGGGACGGAGGGCTTTTCACCGAAGACAAACGGCCCGTCACGGTCATTTCACCGGCCCTCGATCTGGCCCTGGAGGGGCCGGAACGCCGTTTCCTCGAGCGCGAGGCGACGTATACCTTGGCGATCAGCAATCCCGGTACGGCCCCCGCGCGGCAGGTGGAATTGGTCGCCTATCTGCCTCAAGGAATGAAATTCGTCAAGGCGGATAACGCCGGACAATATGATCCGAAGACGCGCACCGTCCGCTGGAACCTCGAAGAACTGCCCGCGCAAGAGGCGGGTGAAGTCGCACTGACGGCCGTCCCGATTGAACCGGGCTCGCAAAAACTCCGCGTCTCCGGGGCGGCGCGGCTGGTGCCGCCGGTCGAGAGGGAGCAGCCGATCTTCGTGGAGGGAATCGCGGCGATGCTCTTCGAAGTGGCCGACCTCGTTGATCCGATCGAAGTGGGCGGCGAGACGACCTACCGGATCCGGGTCGTGAACCAAGGAACCAAGGCGGCCACCGACGTCGAGGTGGCATGCGTACTCCCCCCGGGCATGCAGTTCGTGACGGCCGAAGGCCCCACGCCGCACCACCCCTCCGCCAACCAGGTCTCGTTCGAGGCCCTGCCCGAGCTGGGACCCAAGGCGGAAACCACCTACCGCGTCCGCGTTCGTGGAACCCAATCGGGTGACCAGCGGATCCGCGTTCTTCTCCAAACGGGCCAGATGCAGACTCCGGTGACCAAGGAAGAAAGCACCCGAGTCTATTCCGATCAATAGGATTGCATCGGCTTCCCGCCCAAGCACCGACGGGAAACCCTCTTCAGGACGAAGAGGGTTTCCCCTTTTCTTTTCCGGGTCGTCATGCCCTCGCACATCCACCTGTTCCGGGAGATCGGAGGAAGCGGCCTGAAGACGGAAATGGAGGAATTCAAACGCTAAACGGGCAACCCGGCGGCCATGTTGTTGGGCGCTCGAGAGGTTCGATTCTGGCAATACGAGTGGTTCGACCACTGGTCCCGCTCCGGCGAGCAGGAAGACGGGATCATCCGGTACATCCGGTACATCCGCGACACTCCGGTGAAGGCCGGGCTGGTGAAGCGGTACTCCGATTGGCCGCACGGCGGATGGAGCACCCAGTAGGTCCCGGTTGCCGAACGGGACCTTGAGCGGTCACCGTCGCCGCGCTGACGAGAAGCGTTTTGACAAACCGCCGGACGCGGGGAACGCGCTTGGAAGAGCCGTCTGATGGCGGCGCTACGAGCGGGAGAGCCGGATGAGGGGGGTACGCGAACGGGAGAAACTCCGCCCCGCGTCCCGGCGAAGCAGCGGACGCCGGGACGCGATTGTGTGGGCGGAGAGAGGACATTTCTTGCTCGGCTTAGAAGTGCGCGAGTTCCGTGTCGCTCTCGGCGGTCAGCCAGTCTTCTTGGTCGGCGTTCTCGGCCCTCATGCGCGGGGTGGCGGACGGTTTCTTGCCGGTCGGCGCGTAGCGGCGCGGCTCGGGACGGGCGGTCCGCGTTGGGGAGCCGGTCGAGGCGGTGGACGTCCGTTCCGCGCCGGCGCCGCCGACGAGGGCTTGCAGGTCCAGGACCATGCGACGGAGTTCCTCGGCTTGGGCGTTGAGTTCCTCGGGAGCGGAGGCCGATTCCTCGGCATTGGCCGCGTTGGACTGGGTGACCTGATCCATCTGGCTCATGGCCGTGTTGATCTGCCCGATTCCCTGGGCCTGTTCCTGGCTGGCGGCGGCGATTTCCGCGACCAGGTCGTTCACCTTGCCGGCGTTTTCCACGGTTTTCTCGACCGCCTCGGCCACCCGCTGGGTGACGGCGACGCCGTTGTCGGCATTCTTGACGGAGCCTTCGATCATCGTGGCCGTGTTCCGCGCGGCGTCGGCGGCGCGCTGGGCCAGATTCCGGACTTCTTCGGCGACGACGGCGAATCCCTTCCCGGCC
Organism: uncultured Planctomycetaceae bacterium; assembly: GCA_964520785.1. Classification (GTDB taxonomy): domain Bacteria; phylum Planctomycetota; class Planctomycetia; order Pirellulales; family Thermoguttaceae; genus CAZFQG01. Next base: position 12,165 of record CAZFQG010000130.1, read on the forward strand.
TCGCCGGCCCTTGCCGCCTCGACGGCCGCGTTGAGTGCCAGGAGGTTGGTCTGGAACGAGATTTCCTCGATCGTCTTGATGATCTTGGCCGTCTCGCCGGAGGAGGCCTTGATGTTGGCGATCGCCTCGGACATCTCACCGGTGGCTTGGGCCATTCCGTCGACACACTCCTTGGCTTGCTTCATCAAGGCGGCCGCCTGTTCGGCGTTCTCGGCGTTCCGCGTGGTCATGGAAGACATCTCCTCCATGCTGGAGGAGGTTTCCTCGAGCGCGGCCGCCTGTTCGGAGGCCCCTTGCGCCAGAGACTGGCTGGCGGAAGAGACCTGGCCCGCCGCGGAGGCGGTTTGATCGGCTCCGGCGGAGAGGCCGGTGGCGATCCGGCGGAGCGCCTTGTTGATGCTCCGGCTGATGAGGATTCCCAGCGCCAGCGCCGCGACCACGCCGACGATCATTGCGACGACACTGAATACGTTCAGAAACGCCGCTTGCGTCGTGGCGGTCCGGATCGTCTCCGCGGCGACGGTCGTGTTGATGTCAACCAGCCTCAGCAGGAGTTCTTCCGAGGCGGTGAAACTGGCCGCGTTCGTCGTCAGGGCTTGCTGGGTCATCTTGTCCAGGACCTGATCCGCCTTGGCCACTTCTTCCAGAAGCTGACCGAACCCGGCGAACGTCTTAGCGGCCGCGTCCGCCATCTCCGTGTAGATGAGATTGGAGGCTTCTTCCTTCTTCCCTTCGGCGGCCAGTTCCTTCGCGCGTCCTACCGCCGCGTGGAACGCGTCGTGGCTGGGACGCGCCGCGTCGATAATCCGCCTGAGTTCCGGGTTCGTACTGTCGAACGCCGCGACCCACCGTCCGTATGCGCAGGCTCTGGCGTCATCCCCACCGGGACACTCCGCGCCGTGGAGCACATGGTTGAGAACGTCCCCTTCCAGCTTGTAATGGTCCTTCGCGAACCGCTCCAGATCCCGCTGCATGGCGACGGGGTCGGGAATTCCCAAGGCCTCGAATTCGCGAGCCAGGGCGACGTATGCCTCGTGGTCTTGCTTCCATTTCTCCCAGGCCGGGACGAACTCCCTCCAGACCCTCGTCTCTTCTTCCGTTTGGGGCAGCGGTTCGTAGACCTTCCAGGCCTCGTCCGCCCGTTTCCAGGCGGCGGCGAACGTTTCGTATTTCTCCTGCCGCGCCTTGCCGTCGAGGTCGCGGCTCAGGAGGGCGTTTTCGGCGCCGTCGACCGCCGTCTGGGCCTCGCTGATGACCAGGAGCGACTCTATGCTGGGAAGACGCACCTCGCCGATCTCGTGGATTGCCTTGCCTCCTTCGCTGACGCCGTAGTAGCCGACGATGCCCAGAAGGAGGGTAATGGCGGCCACGCTCAGGAAGGATGCGATGAGTTTCTTGCCGATAGTCCAACGTGATTTCATGTTCACTCTCCAATTGGTTCTCTTGAGTATATGGGTCTGCTTTCGTCTTTCGACGCGTGGTCGTCTCTCCTTGCCCGTGCATTCCCGCCACGCCGAAACGTGGCGGGAGCACGGTCAACAAGGCACCCGCCCCACGTCCCGGCGGAGCAGCAACCGCCGGGACGCGTGAAGGGGCGAAGAGAGGTGCTTCAAGGTCAGAACTTCGCGAGTTCCGTCTCATGGTCCGCGGCGAGCCAGTCCTCGTGCTCGGCGTCGTGCGCGGAAGTGTTCTTCGAAGCCGAGGGCCTCTTCTCGCGAACCGTGTAGCGGTGCGCCTCCGGACGTGCCGGTGCCGGGGAGGGCCCGGTCGTCGCGGTCCGTTTCGAGCCGCCGCCGATGATATTCTGGAGGTCCGATACCATCCGCCGCAACTCCTCGGCCTGGGCACTGAGTTCCTCGGCGGCGGAGGCGGATTCCTCCGCGCTGGCCGCGTTGGACTGGGTGACCTGATCCATCTGGCTCATGGCCGTGTTGATCTGTCCGATTCCCTGGGCCTGTTCCTGGCTGGCGGCGTCGATTTCCGCGACCAGGTCATTCACCTTGCGGCTGCCTTCGGCGATCTCGCCGAGCGCCTCGGCCACCTCCTTGGAGATTTCCACGCCGTTATCGGCGTTGTTGACCGATCCTTCGATCATATCCGCGGTCGTCCGTGCCGCCTCGGCGCTCCGCTGGGCCAAATTCCGGACCTCTTCGGCGACGACGGCGAATCCCTTCCCCGCCTCGCCCGCCCGGGCCGCCTCCACCGCCGCGTTCAGGGCCAGCAGATTCGTCTGGAAGGCGATTTCGTTGATCGTATTGACGATCTTGGCCGTTTCGTCGGACGACTTCTTGATGTCACCGATGGCGGCCGACATCCGTTGCATCGCTTCGCTTCCCCTCTCCGAACTGCTCCGCGCGGCTTCGGCCAGTTTTTTGGCCTGATTCGCGTTGTCCGCGTTCTGGCTGGTCATGGAGGACATCTCTTCCATGCTGGAAGTCGTTTCCTCGAGAGCCGCCGCCTGTTCGGAGGCCCCTTGGGCCAGCGACTGGCTGGCGGAGGAAACCTGGCCCGCCGCCGAAGTCGTTTGGTCGGCGCCGGCCGTGAGGTTGGCGATGATGCGGTTAATCGGGCGGGTGGTGGAGATCGTGATAAAGATCGCCACGGCGATGCCGACCACGACGGCGATGAACAGCCCGCCGAGCATGATGTTCGAGGAGGTGGAGAGGAGGGAGGCGGCGTGTCTCGCGATCTCCTCGGTGTTCCCGATGCCGGCCTCGGCCATTTCCTTGACGCCGTCCAAGACGTTCTTTGCCGAGACGGCCAACTGCTCGCGAAGCGTCTGCACGGCCTTCCAATCGGCCAGGAACACCAGCATCGCCTGGCGGTAGCCGTCGGCCGCCGCGCGGGTCTTGTCGATTTGCGTCTGGCCGGCCGCGTCGTGCGTGATCTTACCCAGGGCCGCGAATTTCTCGTTCATCGCGTCGAAATTGGACTGGGCCGCCTCGATCAGCGCGGGATCCCGCAGGGCTTGCGACCGAAAGCAGGCAAGTCGGGTCGCGTTTCCCAAGTCGACGATATCATTGCAGATGGTGATCTTCTGGTGCGCTTCGGTCATATCCGTGGTTAACTTCTCCTGCTGACCGGTAAGATACTCCGCGCACTGCGAGACATAGCTACTCGCGGCGGCGTCCATGCGTTCCCGGAACCGCTGAAGGTCCGATCTGGAGGCGCTCGATCCCCTTCTGAATTCCGCAAGGAACTCCGACATGGCGGCCTTGTAATCCTTGGCCGCCTTTTCGGTGTTTTCGATCCGCTGCAAGTCCTCCTTTTCGACGGTGATCTTACGTAACGCGTCGAAGGAAGCGGTCAACTCGTCCAGTCGTTCAATCGCTTCTTCGATCAGGTTGGGATCCTCGGTCGCCTGGCCCCTATAGTTGGAGACCCGGACCGCGGTTCCGAGGTCGGAGATCGCGGTCACCTGGCATATTTTTTCCTGCCGCTCGGCGAGGCTCTTGGTGAAGGCCTCGTTCTGCGCGGCCAGGAACTGCGAACACGTCTCCATGTAGGTCGCCGCATTGGCGTCCAACTGGGCCTGTACGGCGGCCATCGACTTGTTCCTGTCGACGACCGAATTGACGATTCCGCGGTATTCCTCCGCGTTTTCCTTGCATTTTTGCGCCTCTTCCGTCAGCTTGACGAGGTTCTTGGCGGTCTCGGCCAATTTGGCGCACTCGGCGATCCACTTATCGGTTTCGTCCAGAGCCGCCAATCCCTCGGTAAGGAAGTGCTCCTCGCCGGTCAAGGCGTAGCCCTCGATGGCGGACGTCGTCGCCAGGGCGCTCCGCTCCACCTGGTTCGCCAGGCCGACTTCCGGGACGTACTCGTTCGCGAGCTTTTCGGCTTCGACCGTCACGGTGCTCATATTGTAGACGGCCAGGCCCCCCAGCAGGCACACGATACCGATGAGGATTCCGAATCCGAGCCCCATCTTCGCCCCCAATTTCATGTTTTTGAACATACTTGTTCCAGCCTTTCTCTCGTTGTTGGTCTTGTGCGGCCGAACGGTTCGGTCGCGGGAATTCACTCAGTAAAAAACATTGTCCGCAGCTTCGCCCCGAAGGGTACCGGCCGCTCAACCTTCGGCCAGAAAATCCCCTCCGCCGCCGAAGCCGCCGGCTTCCGAGACGCCGAGGACCTTTTCAATGTCCAGCAGGATCGTCACCTTTCCGCCGGCCTTGCTCATGCCGAGGATATTCGTACTGTCGATGTCGGTCCCCAGTTCCGGGGCGTCCTCGATCTCCTCCTCGGCGATGTCCTTCACTTCGCACACGCGGTCGACGATGATGCCGACCTCCACGTCCCCGACGCAGACGACGATAATACACGTCTGATCCGTGTATTCCGTTTCCGGCATGTTGAACTTGCTCCGCAGATCGACGATGGCGATCACCTTCCCGCGGATGTTTACCACGCCCTTGACGTGGTACGGGGTGTTCGGAACGCTCGTGATGTGGAGCATTCCCATGATCTCACGGACCTTGAGTATTTCCAGTCCGTAATCTTCGTTGCCGAGGCCGAACGTCAGGTACTTGCCGGCGCGCTCGGTCACGGTTGCCGTCGTGGTCATTCCACTCTCCTTCTATCGTGAGGAACGTCTTTATGCGGGCGCGACCGGAACACGTGAGCCGGCCCCGTCCCGTGGTTTCACATGGGTGTATTTGTGTGTTTCACGACGGGGCCGTCGGCCACGACGTGCGTATCTCGTTGCTCGAGTTCGGCGGACGTCCGGAGCATCTCCCGCAGTAGATCGACCGGTTCCGGCACGTCGCGGGCAGGGGAATCGCCCGCATCCGTCGGAATCCTCCGCGAGGCGGTCCGTAATAGACCGGCGGCCGCGCGGATGGCCTGGATGGGAGCGGAAAGACGGCCCGAACCGGCCCGGTCGAGAATATCGGCGGAGAGCGAGAGGGCCGCCTCCGCTTCCGGAAAGGCCGGATGCGGGGAGAGTTCCCCCAAGACGTCGGCGGCGATCCGCATCTCGAACGCGATCTCCGCGATCTCCGCGACGGAGTCCGGCCCAAATGCCGTCAATTTCACCGCGAAGCTCTCCAGTGTTTCCTTCACCGCCTTGTTCGATTCCATCGGCGCGTAATCCCCGATTTGGCCCGGCGAGGGGAGCCCCTGGCGGTGGATCGAACGTGAGAGCGGCGCCGCGTAGCGCCGATTCCGCGTCAGATTCGCCGTCAAACGAACTGAGCCGCCGGCTGGAAGGTTGAATCTATCGAATCCGTCCTGACGCGACGCGAAGAAAGGGCGTTTCTCCACGTGCGGAGGGGCCTCGTCAAGAATCGACGGGTTGATCCAAAAACCGCCCATGGAGGCGCGCAACATCTGCGCGGCCGAAGCGGTATCGGATCGAGCGAAATCGAGAGTCGATTCCACCTGTCTGACAGGGAATTCCGATCGCGCAACCCTGGGGTGGCGCGATCCCCCGGTTGATTCCTGAGGGGGCATGTTTACCGGCTCGGGACGGCCTCACTGTCGTACCGAGCCAATGCTTTCTTCACCGTTGAGAAAGCATTGGTCATAAGGAAATACACGTCAAATAAAACTCAGAAAATTGGGGGGGAGCGTGGCACCAAGGCTTGAACCCGCGTAGTGGAAAGGGTTTGCGGCACGAGAAGGGATTCCCCGTTTGTTTTGACAAGGCCTGAAAATGACCTTTTATTCCAGTGGAAGAGTCTGCCGTGCCGTTGCGTCCTCAAGGACGCAGCGCGCAAAGCAGCTCATAAGAAACCACCAAGAAACCTGGGAGAAAGATGTGATGATCGCCCGCCTGTGTCTGTGTGCCTGTTTTATTTCGGCCGTCGCGGCGTTCTCCACCGGCGAGAAAGCCTGCGCCGAAAACACCGGCAAGCCAAGCCCCGATGAGGTCCTCCGGATGCTCAGGGCGCATTTCGCACTTTGTGTTTGGCACGGTTTTTGTAAAATGCGGGTTCGGGT
>CAZFQG010000131.1:0-18042 GCA_964520785.1 uncultured Planctomycetaceae bacterium
GTACTCCCCCGGTGGAAAACTCTTCGGAGGGCAATGGACGCTCAAGTCGACCCCCGCGGCCGAATAAGCGACCCGGGTGAATTCCGCGTCCTTCGCGCACTGTAGTTCCCAAGACACGATATCGCGCTGCGGCCGCCACGTGAACCCCGGCGGGTTGACCGGCGACGTCTCGCCGTCGGCCGGCCGGTACCCCCACTCGTTGGGCCTGGCGGGTGATTCGTCCAAATCCACTGTTTCGGCGAAGGAGGAAGCCGCCACGATGAGAATCAAGAGAGCGGAAAGCGGCGCGGAGGGAAGGGGTTTCATCGGAAGACACTCCTGCTGTACGGGGCGGGGATTGCTGGCGGAAACTCGAAGCGGCCCCGGCCTCGGACCGCCGGGGCACGAAGGACCGGACCGGTCGCGACGGCCGCGGGTCGCTCCCCTGACCGGCGCCTTGCCGAGAACCGGCCACGGCCGCGGAAAGGGTTGCGCACGGACACGATGCCCGCGAACGGCGTCGCCGCGAAAGACTCCTGCCTTCAAGTATAGCGGCCCGCGACTACTTGTTCCAATCCTCCTTCGGAATGCCGCTGTCGCGGATCGCCATGAGTTGGAACAGTTTGAAATCGATGTCCTCGCTGATGAAATGCGTCGATCCATCGGCGAAGAGGATGTTCGCCCCACCGGGATGGGCGGAACAAATGGGGGCTCGATTGTCGGTGTTGTTGACGAGGTCGCCCCAGTAGGGGGTGTTTGTATAATCCGTGACGTAGTCGCAGGTGCAATCGTTGATGCGTCGTCCGATCGTCGTCGTATTGAATACTCGCTGGTCCCACGGATTCGTCAGCGGCTCCTCCGGGTAGTTCCTGTAGGTGCCCAACCATGCGCCGTGGGGGCCGCCGCTGCGGCAATCGACCTGCCGGCCCCTCGCGCCCTCTCCCCAGCGGGATTGCTCCCCGACCATCATCACATTACTCATTCCGTCCGAGATATCGGCCGGCTTGACCCACCCGGACCCATACAGAACCCCATTCCAGGCATGGACGTTGCCGCTGTTCCAGCGTCGCCTTTCGTCTTGGCCGTCGGCGCCGGCGATTCCGGCGTAGCTCGATTCCAGAACGTGGACCTTGCTCTGGCCCAAGTGTACGAACACGGGAAGCGTGCTCGAGGGGCAGACGAACATGGGTGGAGCGAAGTTGTCCATCGGATGCATGTTGATCATGCCGTAATCCAGGTCGTAGGTCTGTCCGGTTTCCGTGCTGCCGTACGTTTGCGTTTGCTCCGAGAAGGGGAGAATGCACGTACACCAACTGATTCCGAACCCGGTCCGCCACCCCCCGGAACGATCGCCGGTCGCCTGTCCTCCGGCGGGGAAGGTGCCATGCGTGCTCAGATAATTGTGCAGCGCCAAGCCTTGCTGCTTTTCGTTGTTGGAACACTGCATCCTCCTTGCCGCCTCGCGGGCGGCCTGGACTGCGGGGAGCAACAGTGCGATAAGAATTCCGATGATGGCGATGACCACCAGGAGTTCGACCAGGGTAAAACCGTTACGTTTCATGGTATTCCACCCATGTTAAGGGGGTTGGTATTCGTGGAACGAGGTCGCGTGGGGACGGATAATCGCGATGCCGCTACTATAGGGCGGTCCCAACCGAATCGAGGGGACTGTCGAATCGACCTTCGGGCAAACAACGGTGTCCAGCTCGCCACCGAATTCCCGCAATCCATTCTCATACAAAATGCTGTTTTCGGAAAGCCTTTCTCATGAAAATCCGCGTCCGGCGCGAAGCCACCCGGCCCGCGCCGGACGTTTTGGAGAAAGGCGATTACTTTCGCCGACGGATCGCCGAAAGGGCGATGGCGGCAATCAGGAAGAGCAGGCCGATTCCCGGTTCGGGCACGGAAGCCGGAAGCGATGCTCCCCAGTTGGCTCGGACGATGTCCAAGTCTGCGCTGTTGACGAACCCGTCGCCGTTGGCGTCGCCGCTCGTGTTCGGCTGGACGATGCCGCCCCAGTTCCCGCGGACGAGGTCCAGGTCGCCGCTGTTGACCTGGCCGTCCCCGTTGAGGTCGCCGTCGAGCGTCGGAGTCGTTCCGCCGGTACCGCTGAGGAATTGCACCTCGCCGAGGAACGTCCACTCCTGGTCGTTGGTGAAGGTCAAACGGACGTACTGGGCGTCGTTTCCTTCGAGGTCGAGGACGAGGCGACGGGCCCAGGTCCTGCCGATCTCGGCGGTCGCGCTCGGATCGAAATCGTTGAACGCGTCGGAGAGGATCGAGCCGGAGAAGGTCGTTCCGTCGTCGCTGAACTCGACCGTCACGGTGTCCGGAGCATAGATGCCACTCTTCTGCTGGACGCAGTAGTCGATGAAGACCGAATCGAGCGTGGTCAACTCGCCCAAGTCGAAGACGATGTTGGCGCCGGTGTTTTGGAAACCGACCCATTCGCCGGTTCCGAACGCGTTGGTCCCCGTCGAACCGATGATCCCGTCGGCCAGTTGGATGCCGTCGGTATCGTCATAGGCGGGGTGTGGCTGGGTTGAGGCGTCGATCGTGTACGTAACCCCGTCAACGAATGCGAGATCCGTTTCCGCCGACTGGGACATCAACGAATAGTGGTCGGCGATCGCCTGCGTCCTGGCCTCGACCTCGGCCTCGCTCAGACCGCTGAGGTCATAGAAGGCCAATTCGTCCATCTTGCCGAGAAACGCGCCGGCGCCGTTGGCGAGCGCCGCGCCGAAGATGATGGTCCCATCCAGGGCGAAACCCGAGGAGAATCCGCCCCGGTCGACGGTCTGCACGACACCGTCCATGGCGATGTCGACCCGGTCGGCCACGCCGAAACCGCCGCCGTTGCCGTAAAAAGTTACGACCAGATGATGCCAATCCTGGTCCGTAATCGTAGGACCGCTCTCGCCGGTACGGCCGGCGGGACTGTAGGCTTCCACGTGCTGACCTTTATACCCGTAAATCACGGCCGGGTTGTTCCTGGAACCGTTGGCGCTGATAGCATTCATCCAGTACTTCTCCACGTTTTCCCCGTCCGACTTCACCCACATCTCGACCGCCCAGGCACCGGGCATCTCCCAATCGTTCATGCCACTGACCTGGAAGAAGTCGCCGTCGCCGTCCAGCGCCGCGGCCTGGCCGAGATTGGCACTGGCGCTGGCGGCACGGGTCGCGTCGTTTTGCGGGGCGAAATGGTCATTCGTCTGGCGTCGAACAAGGTCCTGAGCGACGCTGTCGGCCGCCTCTTCGTTGAACGACCAATAGAACCGGGGATTATCCTTCAGCACCGCGTATCCGTAGGCGGTCATCGGGGTCTCAATGGGGGGAGGCGGGGGAGGCCCGGTTCCGCCCAGTTCGCGCTGCTGATTCGTCGCGATCGCCATGACGGCCGCGTCCAGTTGCGCCTCGACGTCCCCTTCGAAGTCAAGAACGCTCGGCGTCAGGTCGTATACCGCGAAGTTGTCGATCGAACCGCCGAAAGGGGACCCGCCGGCCGTGGCGGCGCCGACGGCGACGGCACGGAGGTCCAGCGCGGAAAAGTCGTCCCCCCCTTCGCGCGAGAACGGCTGGAGCGGACCGGAATCGACGCTGTACACCAGTTTATCCACGTACCCCTGCGTGCCGGCCGCGTTGCCGTAGGAGGCGACGACCAGCTTGTGCCACTGCCCATCGTTCAGAGTTGTCGGTCCGTCATTCGTCCTGGGGCGACCGAAGACCTCGATCTCGGTCCCCTGGTATCCGTAGATGACGTATTGCATGTTGTGCGCCGGACCGGTAGGGCCGGAACTGGCTCCGGGCGTTCCGAACCCCGCGAGGTATTGCCCCAGTCCGCCGGTGTCGGATGCCGGAATGCGAAATTCCAGTTCCATGCACCAGGCCCCTACGAGCGACTCGGAGAACCCGGTACTCGTGTTCTGGAAGAACGCGTTGCCGCTAGCCCCGAAGTCGATTCCCTCCGTTGAATCGGGAGTGTCGTAGATCGGGGTGCTAAGACCACCGGTCTCGAAGATCTTCACTCCGGCGACCAAGTCCGTGTAGCTGTTGTCTTCGAAACTGAAATCGTTGAAATCCCAGTACATCAGCGGTTCGTTATCCAGCAAAACCGCGCCGGCGGGCCCGGCAAACAGGCCCAATAGGAGTGCCGGCACGCAGGCCGGCCACAGGAAGCGTCTCATCGGTTTCCTCCTTCAAAAAAGGGAAAGTAAAAAAAGCACACTCGGGTCAAACGTCTCAAGCGGGGCGAAGACGGGGGATCATACCCGATTTCGGGACCTCGCTTTGAATCGCGATAGGTGATAATTCCCTCCTACAAACTCTCAGGTGGATGCCCTGACCACCATTTCCGGTTCAATCTCGTAACTGCGCGTATCTCGGTAATTATCGAATTCCGGCTGTTCCATGCGATCTTGAAGCAGGCGGATAATCGTCCTCGCCGCCGTCCATTGGCTCGGATCGACGGTCGTCAGCGGCGGGTCCGTCCAGTCGGCCAGGTAGTGGTTCCAGTAACCGACCACCGCGACGTCCCCCGGCACGTGTAGGCCTCGCGCACGCAGCCGGCGAATGAACTCGGCGGCCCAGAAATCGTCATGCGCGACGATGGCGTCGGCGCGTCCGTCGCGAACGAGCCGGTCGATCGACGCCTCCACGACCGCGGTCGGAAAATCCCACCGCAGGCGGCTTTCGTCGAATCGGGCAAATGCCAACCCGTGCGGCGCGCCGTCAAAGACGAGGGACTCGTCGAACGGGCGTCCCCCCTCGCTCAGGGCATCGCGATAGCCGGCCAGCCTCGCCGCGCCGGTCGGAATACCCAGGGACATCACGGCCAGGCCGATCCGCTCGCGCCCCCGCTCGATCAAGTGGTTGACCGCCAGGCGGACCGCTTCGGCGCGATTGACCGTCACGAACGTCGCGCCCTCGATCCGAGGGTCTTCGTAGAAAACCGTGTTGGGATGCCGAGCCAGAAGATTCTCCCGGTCGCCGGGGAACCAGTTGTGGACCGCGCAGACGACCCCGTCGACGCCGCTTCTGGTGAATTCGTTGACCTGCTTTTCAAACTGGTTCGGTCCGACGAATTCGTTGCCAATAGTGTTGCCGACCAGGGTGCGGTACCCGATCTTGACCGCTTCCGCGTCGAGGTACTGGACCAAGAAGGACCGCAGTGGATCGCCGGCGGAGGCGACAAGGATGCCGAAAGTGAGCGACCGCTTGCCTCGTAGCTGTCTGGCGGCGTAGTTCGGTTGATATCCGAGTTCCTTCGCCGCCTCGCGGACGGCCTCGGCGGAGGAGTCGCTGTACCGCGTATTCCCCTTGCCGCCGTTGAGAACCTGGCCGGCGACCGCGCGCGAGACTCCGGCGCGCTGCGCGACATCGAAGAGGGTGATCTTCTTTCGGAAGTGGTGGTCTTTGTTGATCGGAGGCATCGGACTTAACAACCGAACGAATTTGACTGAGCGTGCGGTCATGACTCGGCCATCGCGGGCTTTTGCGCGATGCAACTGATTCCCTAACCCAGCCTAATCCACATAAACGGAATACTCTGCATAACCATGAGTATAATCTGATTGCACGATAGGTCAATACTTGGGACGCGTTTTTTTCGCCCAGTCGGACTCGCTCGGCAAGACCTAGACTTCCAGAGGAAGAAGCCGGTCTCCCCATCGCTCCGGCAAATTGCCCTACCGCGTACGCGACCACATCGAAGAGGTATTCAATATGGATATACGCATTCACCCCAAAAAAACGGTTTTTTGTGTCCGTTTTCTTGGAACGGGGCTATACTGCCTCGCCGTCGCCGCCCTCGTCCCGGAAAGCACCGCGATGGACGAGCAGGAGGTCGAGGCCTCCCAAGAGGAGCGAGAGTCGGCCAGATGGGCACCGGAAAGGGATATCCGCACTCTGCGGAAAGTTCATGAAGAGAATCGACTCGAGCTGGGCCGACAGGCCCGTTCTCTCGCCGAATCGCTTCGCGATGACGACTCCGCCGCCAAACGTGCCACCGACTGGGAGAGGAATCACGCCTTCGAAGAGCGTCTCAAGAACCGCAATGAACGAACGGACGTCTCCGAGAACCGGCAATTGAACCAGGCGCGGGTTGAGCAGGACCGAGGAATTCACGAGGCGACCGGTTTTTCGGGAACCGAATTGATCAACCTGAACCTCCATCGCCCACAGCGGAATCTACACCCATCGTCAGAGCAGATTGAACGGTTTCGGAACCCCGACCTCAGCCGACGGCCCTTCCCACCGGGCGACGCTCTTCCAAGAGAGGGTGTTTCTCTCCGGCGAGATAGGCCTGCCCGAAGCGTGCGGCGGTCCAGTACCGTTTCAATCGTAGCAGTTGCGCCGCCGGCGAGTTGGCGGCGAACGCCGTGAAGCGATAGCTCCGGCGAATATGGGTTGCCCAAGGCCGTTTGACGTCTGGGTAACCACATCCCATATCCCATGATTCGTCCCCTCGTCGGCACGAGTCCTCGATGAGGCGCCGCACGAGGACGGTCCCGGGGCCGAACCGCGAGAATTCCGGGTCGTACCCCATTCGCAAGCCGAAGAGGCGGCCGTCGAAGTGGTAGTTGTAGACGAACGCAACCGGTCTTTCATTGATCCGCAAGAGGTTCACGTCGACCGCGCCCAAAGCGGCCGCCGCGGCGTGCGCGTCCCGAAGAAACTCGCACACCGACGCGTGCGATAACGTCGTTCCGGTTGCGGACGACCCCTGCCACGAACGCGCGGCAATCGTTACGCACTCGTCGTAGAGGTCCCATCGCGGGTCTTCGTCGCCGGTCGATTGTCCTTCGGGGCGGTAACGGAGGTATTCCACTTCCCCCGATTCGTCCAGCCTGCGTTCCAGGCGGCGGACGTTCTTCCGCCACCTCGCGTCTCGCGAATGCCAATAATCCGACCAGCCTTGCCGAAAACCTGTTTCCGGCGATGCGGCCCAGAGTTGTTTCATCGGGTGAAATCCGGCCGCGCGCATGGCGTTCTCGGTGCGGCCGTGATCGATTCCGTCGTTGTCGATCCACCGCGGATCGAGCAGGTCCCAATCCCGCGGCCGGCCGTGCAAATATGCCATTGCACGGCGGAGCATGATGGTCGGATTCGGGCCGATCGGCCCATAGAAGGAACCCCAGTCACTCAACGGATACGTCAGGCAGCGGACGAAACCGGCTCGCGTCTTCTCACGGCGGACGCACATCGGCATGATTCCGGCCGGCCTTCCGTCGTGGTAGGCCACGAGAACGCGGAGTTTTTGATCCGCCCCGAAATGTCTCCAATACGTTTGGAGCCAATCCAGTGACTGAAAAAACGTCGCGCGGCGCGTCTGACCCAATAGCATCCGCCACGGCAAACGGAGTGATTCCAGCTTGGCGGGATCATTGATTTCGACGATCGGAGAATTCATGACGGGGTTTCGTTTCCACAAGGGTCGGCCGAGGAGGGCCGCGAGGCACGGGGTACTTTCTCGCCGCCCTGATGAAGTGCAATCGCCGTGCCGCACCCCTCACGGTCCGCCCCCGTCGGCGCAACCTGCTACAAGATAGATGGTTACGTCGCCATGTCTTCTTTTTGCATCGTCGCCGCCGTTCCCCTTCGACACCTCCGGTTGAAAAATGGCGACAAACGATACTCAATCGTCACGCACCGTTCGCCGGGTAGCGAACATGGTGAACCCAGGCCGGCGGAACGTTCCTCCATACCGCGTCGCGAGCGATTTCTTGGCGGCGCAGAACTCCCCCCAACACGTCTTCGATCCCCTTCAGTCGCGCGCGCTGCTCCGCCCCACTTACGAGCGCCTTCGCGCGGCGGATCGCGATGTACTCGAAAAAGGAAAGGGTGGCCCCCGGTTTGGCAAGCCGGCCGAGAACGGCGAGGATCGATTCCACCAGGTCCACGGAGAAGTTGTTGAGCGGAAGGCCGGAGATGAGCGTGTCGTAGCGGGATTCGCCGGTGAGGTCCTGGATGGGGCAATGATGGATCGTGGCCCGCTCGGCGACGCGCCGGAACGGGGCTTCCGTCCGGAAACGTTCGCCCAGCCGCGCGACGAAACGGTCGTTCAGCTCCACCAGGTCGAGCCGGTCCTCGGGGCCCATCGCCTCGACGATCCACCGCGTGACCGCCCCGGTACCCGGACCAACCTCCAAAATCCGCTTGGGGCCGGGCGTCTCGCGAACGAACCGCGCCAGCCGCCTGGAAAGGGCCCGGCCGCTGGGGAGGACGGCGCCGGTCGTATGAAATGTCTCGCGGAACTCGCGGAAGAAGAGCCGGCATTCGGAAATCCGTGTGAGCATTCGTCGCGTCCGTCAGCCTTCGAACTCGTCCAACTCGTCCACGAGCGTATCCAGCGAAATCACCTGCGTTGCCGCCGCCTGTTCACTTGCCGCCTGCTCTAGGGCGTCCGAACCGGCGTCTTCCGACTCCTTCGGGCCGAAGGCCGTCCCACCGGCAATCGCCGGATCCGCGTGCGCCGGAAACATGATCGCCCCTTGAGGGCAAACGCGACTGCACGCGGGGCACCCGTTGCGGCACGCATCCGGTATTTCGACGAAAAGGCTCTCGTTCTCGTCGACGCTATAAACGCCGAAGAGGCAGAAATTCAGGCACTCCAGACAATTCCCGCACCGGTCGCGGTCGACGACCGGGTACCACCGCGGAATCGTGCTCTCCTCGAACACGTGAATTCCGTCCGGCTCGGCGACGGCCTCGTCGAAAAGACCCCTGTCTCGCAAGATGCTCTCTACCCCGGCTTCGGCCTGCGAGGCGTCCGCGAAGTCGGCCAGGTTCACGCATTCGATCGTCCGCGTACCGTTGCGAATCGGCGTCGGCGTGCCCGATTCGATCTGCGTCCCCTCGATGCCGAACGCCCTGAGCGTCCAATAGGCCGCCCTCGGATACATCCACGAGAGGACGATCCAAGGGCCACCCTGCTGTCGGAGGGTGTCCAACGCCGGGCTGGAATTCTTCAAGTCGTAAATGTGCGGGAGGACGAAGGTCCGCGAGGCAAAGCGCTTACCGAGCCGGGCGAGCAATTCCTCCTCGAACCGCCGTTGCTCCGCCGAGGAATCACGATTTCTGGAAAAAAGTAGAGTGAACTCTGACATGGGTCTCTCGTGTCGAAGGCGTCCCGCCAGACAAGTACTTGCAAACGCCAAGAATACCGCTTAAAACTGGACGGCATCGTATTATACCAACTTGGCTCGGGTTTCCAGAGTGCCACCTTTATACCTTGGGAATCCGCCGTTTTTACAGTAAACTATTCTGTTTGGGAGCTAGGAGAGTCATGTGCGCCTCGGAAATCGTAAAAGGGGATAACGTAGGTCAAATTCTCGACCGGGCAATGGATGCCGGCGGAGGGCTGTTGCGACTGGCTCCCACCTGGGTGCCGCGGAGTTTCCTTCACCCGGGCAAGCGGATCAAGCTGGCGCCAAGCGACTGGTACGCGTTGGGGACGCATCGTGGAGGGATCGACGAGCGGTGGTTCGGCAGCACGACGGAAGCTGCCAACGACGGCCGGAACTGGGACGAGGGCCTGAGCTGGTGCGTCTTCGAAGGAAAGCGGTTCCTCCTTCGCGATGCCGTCGCCGAGGGCAAAGACCGGGTGGTGGGCAAACCGATCTGGGACAAATACGAGCGATGGCCGGTCTACTCGAAGTTCTTCGACAACGCGGGCCCCATCCCGCATCACATGCACCAGAAGTTCGACCATGCGGCGCTGACGGACCAGGAAGGGAAGCCGGAGTCGTACTACTTCCCGCCCCAACTCAACGCGGCGGAAAACCACTTTGACTACACGTTCATGGGCCTGGAGCCGGGGACGACGAAGGAAGACGTCCGCCGCTGCCTGGAGAACTGGAATAAGGGGGACAACGGTATTCTCGATCTTTCCAAGGCCTACCGACTTGAGCGCGGAACCGGGTGGCTCATCCCGGCCGGCGTACTGCACGCCCCCGGCTCGCTGTGTACCTATGAACCGCAGTGGGGAAGCGACGTCTTCGGGATGTACCAGTCGCTGGTGGAAGGCCGCGAGGTCCCGTGGGAACTGCTGGTAAAGGATGTCCCGAAGGACAAGCAGCAGGACCTCGACTTCCTCGTCGAGCAACTCGACTGGGACCGCAACGTAGACACCCACTTCAAGGATCACAACTTCCTCATGCCGATCGTCCACGAAAAGTGCTCCGGCGATGGGTACGTCGACAAGTGGATCGACTACGGCACCATCGACGGCAAGCAGTACTTCTCCGCGAAGGAATTGACCGTCATGCCGGGCGCGAAGTGTACTCTGAAGGACCCCGGCGCCAGCGGCTGGATTACCGTCCAGGGCTCCGGCACAATGGGTGCTCTGGCGCTGCAAACGCCGGTGATGATCCACTTCGGCGAGGAACCGGATGACGAGGTCTTCATCACCGCCGAAGCGGCCGCCGGAGGAGTCGTCATCGAGAATACCGGTGCCGAACCGCTCGTGGGCCTCCGCTACTTCGGCCCCGATGTCCACGACGACGTCCCCCAAGTGGGTGACTGGAAGAAATAACCGCGAGGAAAGCCCGGGCTTGAAAGGCCCAATGGGGAGGGAGTGCGCTGGAAGACTCTCTCCCCTTTTTCCCATTTCACGCTCGCAACCATCCGTCGATGTTTCCCATCGACCACGGCTCGCGCTGGTCCCTGGTCAGCATCGCGTCCGCTTCGGGGTCGTTGTCGAAGCGTTCCTTCTCGGGGTCCCACTTCAGCGTGCGGCCGAGGAGCATGGCGATGTTGCCGATATGGGCGATGGAGACGGTACGGTGGCCCGTTTCCGCCGGAGCGTAGCAGGGGGTGCGGGACTTGACGCAATCGATGAAGTTGCGGTGTTCGCCCCCTTTACCTTCCTGGCGGCCGATGATCTCGCTGGGGCGGTAGAGGTGAACCTCATCGGGGCCGATTTTCGAGTCGAGGAATTTGGGGTCACTCGCCTTCAACGGGGCCCGCCAGCCGTCGAAGCCGATCCAGCCCTCGGTTCCCTCGAAACGGATGCCAGGGTTGCCGTCGACGACCTTCATGGTGACGCCGTTGGCATAGGTATAGTCGACGTCGAAAGCGTACGCCGTATCGAAAATATCATCCTTCGGCGGAAACTTGCCGGTACCGGAGACCTCGACCGGTCCCGTCCGTTCCGTGTCGTTTCCCCACTGGGCCAAATCGATCAGGTGGGCACCCCAGTCGGTGATCCGCCCGCCGGAATAGCGAAAGCACCAGCGAAAACTTCCGTGGACTCGAGCCGGGATGTAAGGCTGGACCGGGGCCTGGCCCTGCCACATTTCGTAGTTGAACCCTTGGGGGACCGGTTGCACCTCGCGGTCTTGGAAGTTGTCCCCGCGGGTTTCGTTTCCCCCCGGCAGAGTAACGCGGATGTGCTTCAATCGGCCGACCCGGCCGTTACGGACGAGTTCGCAGAGGCGGATGTACGTGTCGATCGAACGGTTCTCGGAGGCCGTCTGGAAAATGCGGCCGGTCTCCTTGATCGTGTCGGAAAGGATCCGGCCCTCTTGCAGGAAGAGCGTCAGCGGTTTCTCGCAAATGACATCCTTACCCGACCTCGCCGCCATGAGGGACGGGATGACATGCCAATGATCGGGGGTGCAGACGGCGACGGCGTCGACGTCGCCGCGGCGGATCAGATCGCGAAAATCGCCGTGCGCGTCGCAGCCGCGGTAGTCCCGCCCGTGCTTGGCCGAGTAGTGCCGGGCGACCTTGTCCCGGGCGGCAAGCATGCGGCCTTCGTCGACGTCCGAGACGGCGATCACCTGGGAATCGTCGTTGCGGAATATCTGATCGAGATTCCAGCCCGCTCCGTGCAGTCCGCAGCCAACGAGGCCGAGGATAATCCGGCCGCTCGGAGCCGTCGCGTCGTTTTTGCCGAGGACGGCGCCGGGGATGAAGAAAGGGACGCCCGCCAAGGCGGTTCGCTTGAGGAAATCGCGGCGCTTCATGGAAGGACTCCGGGGGGAGGGGGTGATTGATTCTTGATTATCGCCGAAAACAGGTGCCGGTTCAAGCAACCGGTGGCTACTCGATGAACCGGTGATACCTTCCCATCCAATAGGGAAGCAAGATAAACGCCCCGTCGCCGCGGATGCGTCCGCCACAGCCGGCGTCGAGGCGATAGGGGTTGGCGTTCCACCGCAGGAGCATTCGCTCGTGGATCGGCAAGACGCGATTGCTTTGGGCATGGTGGAAGCGGTCGAGGTCGGTGGCCCCGATGTCTTGCCGGTGGCTGTTGCGAACCGTCCAGCAGATCGTATCGCGCGGCACGTCGCGGAACCACTGTTCGCAGATGTCCTTGTCGTAGCGATCCGGGTCGACGAGCGCCGCATCGGGGCGCCGGTCCGCGTGCGGCCACTTCGAGGCCTGTCGCGCGGCGGCGTAGATGAGATTGAACAAGGGGGATTCCTCCGGCCGCTCCAACTGGAACGACCGCTCGATGCTGGCGAGGTAGATTTCCCGCCATTTCGGATCGCGCTCGTACCGTAGCAGCGGATAGTAAGCCACGAACGCCAGTTCGTCGTCGCTGTGGTTGACCTCCGACTTCGGCCAGAGCACCTTCTGGCGGACCGTGTTCATCGCGTAGGCGTGCTTGTCATTGAGTTCTCGGATCGCTTCGGTGTATCGGGGATTTCCGGTGATGTGTTCGGCGACCTTCAGATGGGAGAGGATTTCCAGCGAGTTGAGCCCCCTCTCGACGATCCGGTCAAGGTTCTGGTTGAGTTCGTTCGGTCCCCAGAATCCCCACGTGGTGTGCTCGCCGGAGGGACCGACGTAGTAGTAGCCGTGGTCGATAATGTGGTCGGTCATCCGCGAGACGAATTCACGAATCCGCGCCTTCTGCTCTTGTGTGGCCGCGATGTCGTAGTAGATAGCGCAGGCGAAGTAGTGGCCGTCGACCTCGTCGCTGGAAGTGTCCCCTTTCCACCACCATTTCCCGTCGGCCGACTTGTGCCACTCGCCGCCGTACCGCTTGGCCGGGTCGGGTTCGTCGCCGGGGACGACGCTCCGCGCGGCGAAGCCGGGAATGCCGGTCACCTCTTCGAGAAAGAACATCGTCTGGAGCGATTCCCACGCGTTCCGCCTGGCCGATTCATCGCCGGTCGCGCCGAAACGGAAGGCCTCCGCCGCGATGTAAAGACACGTCCACAGCCCGTCGTTGTCGTTCGATTCCTGCACGTAGCCCCTATCGAGCGCGCCCGGCTCGTTGAGGACGATTTCGGTAATGAACCCCATGCGAACGTGGTGCTCGCGGAGCGTCGCGTGGATGTCGTCCATCTTCGCCTCGAGCGACTCCCAGTGTCTCCTCGAAAGCCTGCAAACGCCCTCCTTGGTCTGAACGAAAACGTCTCCTTCGGCGGTGACGGCGACGTCCTCGACGTGATCGTTTGGCAGCCAGCGCCGCGAATGGAACAGCCGCCAGCGGTCGGCTCCTTTCTCCAGCAGCATCAGACCCCCTGTTGAACCGGCCCAGATCGATCCGTCCTCCAGCCGGATCCCCACGGTCAAATCGGAAAAGGGGAGATTGGGGGGAGAGCATTCCAGCGCCGCAAGCCCGGCCGCGTCCAGCCGCGCGCCGACCGAACCGGGCAGGGCCGACTGCCCCACCGGGGTCGATTCCCAATTCTCGAACTCACCGGCGGCGGTCACCAGAAGCAGGCAGCACATGAGTGTGGTCATCCCAATTTCCTTCCAGGAACGGAAGCGGTATTTGTATTCGTACCCCTATTATCAAGGAAGGGATCCGTCCGGTCAACCGCCCGGCCGAGAACGGGGCCCGAATGGTACTTCACACGTTCGTGAGCGATTGTGTCTTGCACTGATACAATCGCGTTAATCCGTGGCCAGCCGTTTGCCCAAACAATACAACTTCGAAGCCGTCCTGATCAGCAGCTTGTCTGCCACCACGGCGGGACAAGAAATCGTCAGTTCGGCGAGATCATTTCTCCCGACGATTTCGAACTCCGGACCCGGCTTGACGACGTAGGTCAGGCCGTCTTCACTCAGGCAGAAGAGGCGGTCGTTGTAGGCGAACGGCGAGGCGGTGAACGACCCCAAGGGTGCGAATCGCCGTTTGCCGTAGACTTCCTTGCCGGTCTTGGCGTCATGGCAGGTCAGGAACCCCTGGTCGTAGAGCGTGTAGAGGTAGTCGCCGTAGGCGATTTGCGACGGGTTGTACGGCCCGGAGGTGCCCTGGTACCAGGCGAGGTGTTGGCTCTTCTCGAACTCCCCGTCCGGAACGAGGTCGCCGTTGCCGTCCGGTTTAACGGCAAACGTGGGCCGGTGCCGGTCTCCGACGTAGCCGGAGGCGATATAGCACAGGCCGTGCGCCGCGAACGGCGATGGAATCACCAGGCTGGACATCTTGCCGTTGAATTCCCAGAGAACCTTACCGTCGAGCGAATAGCTCCGGTTCCGTTTCTGACCCGGCACGACGATCTCGGTGCGGAACTCGTTCTTCCAGACGAACGGCGTGGCCCACGAGTGGGTCTCGTCGCGGGGCGTCCGCCAGAGTCCCCTGCCCGTTTCGGCGTCGAACGCGGCGATCCATGAATCGTCGAAATTGTCGTAGACGACAATGACCCGGCCGTCGTGAACCACCGGAGATGCCGCGGCCCCATAGTCGAAGAGGGTCTTCTTGGGATCGATCTCCCGCGACCAGAGCGGCTTGCCGTCGAAGTCGTAGCAGTAGAGTCCCAGATCGCCGAAGAGGACGTAAAGCCGCTTGCCGTCGGTGGTAGGCGTTTCCGAGGCGTATGTGCTCTTGGGATGCCGCGGAACTTTCGGCCTGCCGGTGTGCGCCTCGTGCTTCCAGAGTTGCTTCCCGGTATTCAGATCGAAGCAGTAGACCATCCAGTGGTGGATCCCCTTGGCCGGCTCGCGGACGCCGAGGCCCTGATACAACCCCTTGCTCGGCTCGGTGTTTTCCTCATCGGCGATTACCGACGTCAAGAAGACCCGATTTCCCCACACGATGGGGCACGACCACCCCCACCCGGGCACGTCCGCGACCCACCTGACATTCTCAGTCGTCGACCAGGTCGTCGGCAGCCCCGCATTATCCGGCGCGACCCCGTCGGCATTCGGCCCACGGAATCGAGGCCAGTTGTCCTCGGCGTGGAGCAGCGTGGTCGTGCAGATGGCGATGAGTAGTGTTAGAAGAAGTGTTCGCATGGGGTTGTCTCCCTAGTGTAACTCGTTATCCGCGAGGGGTTTACTCTCTTCGACGTGAATCTCCAAACAGCTTTTGACAAGCGGTCGCTCAAATCGAATACTAAGAACTTGTCCGTAAATCAGTTGGGGGGCCCATCCTGATTTTCACGCAGCGTAGCGGAGTGAAATTCGGGATCGCCCCCGGGAATTCGGGAAGTTAATTCTATACGAGTTCTTACCGTGTGAACAAGCCGTCACCACCCCATGATTGTCCACAACAGAATGATACACACGGGGATGCCCGGCAAAACCGCGATGACACGCTGCCACCATCTTCCGTACAGCAGACAGACCACGAGGCATACGGCTCCCAATGACAGCGCGGTGAGGTATGCGTAGCCAAACACGATCGCTACCCAGTGCATAGGGTGTGAGGAGCGAAGATATGGGTTGTCAACGCCTCTCCAACCGAATAACCAATACATCCACAGGGCATAACTACCAAGGGACAGGTAGACGCCAAGGACGCAAAGAAACATCCACCTATCGAAACACCTCGCCGCACGACCGCATGGCGTCCGGTCTTCGTGCGACATATTCACCGTATGGTCATCCCTCATGTCCCTTTCCTCCTTTATCGGTCCGCGTTCTGGCCCAACCTCGTGCGCACAAGGTCCTGACAATTCCGAGGACACCATACATAACTATCCCCCTCCTTCCCTCTTCGGCCCCGGTTTCCGGCGTCGGAGGACGCGGCCGAGTTGCTTCTCCAGTTTCCGCTGAAACGCCTCGTCGCCGAGGGGGCGGGCGGTGCGTTCGTGGGCGCGAATGGCCTTGCGGTCTGTCTCACTCACTTATTTCTCTCCGTCTTCTCGCCGCCCGATTCCCCCGCGACCAGCTCTTCTTCGTTCTCTTGGGCCTCCTGCTCCAATGCCTTCGCCAGTTCCTCCGGCAACCGGATTCCTTCCATCCGCCCGTGTTTGTAGTTCCAGGTGGATTTGATTTGGTCGAGGGTGAGGTTCTTGTTGCCGCGAAACACGCCACCTGAAATGACCGCATCGGTGAAGTCCGCGTCAGTCAAGTCGCACTGATAGAACCGCGCACGCGTCAAATCTTGTCGGCGCAAATCCAGACCGGCAAACGGCATAGAGGTGAAGTGAATGCCAGTAAGAACGTGCTCCTGGAAACTCCTGGTTGAACAGAGTTGCTTTCGACTCATCGATCCGTTGAATCTTGCACACCGGATATCGGCGCCAGAGAAATCGGCGCCGTCCAGTGTCACTCCGCCGAAACCAGCTCCTCGAAGATCGGCATTAGCGAAATTCCAGCCTTGGAGGTTCATAGAGGAGAATACCACGCCAGGGAAAACACCGCGGTTGAGCTGCGCTTCGCGCAAGACGCACGCGGCGAATCGCACGCCGCGAATGTCGGCACCGGTGAAATCACATCCAGTCAGGTCGGCTGCAACGAAATGCGCGCCGCGCAGATTAAAGTTTGTGAACTGCATATGCACGTCCTCGACGTCGTAATACCGGTAATCGTAGTTCGGGTGTCCCGTACTGTCCCTGCGAGGGGCTCCAGCGACAATCCAGCATCCACTAAGATCTCCTTCGGCATAGCTTCGCGAACTACGGATTTGCTCCATGCTCAGATAGCCTTCGGTAGCGACGTAGGCAATATCATTGATGCGCGCACGAGTGAAATCGCAGCCCTGAAACGACGCAATTTCCGCGAACGTCGCCCCGGTTAGATTGGCGCCGCGAAAGGACGTACCTTCGTTGGGGGAGAAGATGACTTGAACGAATCTTGCGCCTCGGAGATCGCATTCGTCGAACCTGGCATTTCGCAGGACGATCCCGATGAACTGCGACTCCCTCAAATCCATCCCAGATGCGTCGACGCCGGGACCGGGTTTGAAATCCTTCGGCGTGTGAGGGCCTGGGCGGAACTCGGCAGCGTGCGTATCGGCGCATGCAGGGGCAGTGAAAACCATAGAGACCAATAGCACGCCAAGGAGCAACAGGTAATGGAGAACACGCGCGGTACATGCCGCGAAGTCACATATGGAGAGGAGATTCATTACGTTGATTCCCTATATGAAGGATGTCAAGAACGAGAAAAGGGGACGTCCACCCATGACCGGTGTCTTTGCATGGCGTTAGGAAGTCGTTTCTCCATCATCTTCTCCCTTGCATCTTGACGGCTCTTCGTGAGTCCCATCGAACTATACGCGCCCATGCGTTGCTTCCGTCGCGCTTCCACTCTTCGGCTCCGCGTCGTCCTCCGCGTTCCTCTCCTCCTGCTCCAATGCCTTCGCCAGTTCCTCCGGCAACCGGATTCCCGCCATGCGACCGTGTTTGTAGTTCCAGGTGGATTTGATTTGGGCGAGGGTGAGATTTCTACATTTCCGAAAGGTGGCAGCCGTGATAACCGAATCGGTGAAGTCCGCTTCGGCGAGATTACACGATCGAAACTCTACATCTGCGAGATTCATCCTTGCTAGGTCGAAACCGCTGAAATCCATCGCGATAAAGGTAATGCCGCGCAGGTCTCCCCTATGGTAGCTTCGCGTTGAACGCAACTCGTCGTTACTGATGGATCGAGAAAACCGACATCGGCGGATATCCGCGCCGGAAAACTGCACGCCTTCGAGCGTCACATGATTGAAGTGAGTGCCGCTGAGGTCTGCATCCGTGAAGTTCCACCCACGCAAGTCCATGCCAAGAAACTGAAAATCGGTGAAACTTCTCCGTAGCAGAATCGCTCCATCCTGTCCTTTGAGCGACCAATCACCCAATTGACGCTGTTCGATGTGGGCACGAACCAGTTTCAGGCGATTCATTTTGGCGTCGAAGAAAGTGGAACCCGTGAAGTCCGCGTAGCTCAGCG
>CAZFQG010000132.1:0-17859 GCA_964520785.1 uncultured Planctomycetaceae bacterium
CAACGGTTTTGGTCAGCCGTGCGAAAACCGCAGATTGTGGCCGCGTTGAGTATACCAGTCGCCGGAGCCAGGTTCCTTCTCCGTGCCGATATTCGGAATTCCGGGAATTCGCTTTGCGGAGGTATCGTACTCCCATGGCGTCCGGTTATAATAAGGGATATCCCATATACGTTTTGGAGGGAGGTCCGTGAGCGACATCACCCGGGTTCTGTGCGCGGTTGAGGGTGGGGTGTCTTCCGCCGCCGATCAGCTCTTGCCACTGGTCTACGATGAATTGCGGAAGTTGGCTGCCTCCAGGTTGGCTCATGAGACTCCGGGGCAAACCCTCCAGCCGACCGCCCTGGTTCACGAGGCATATCTCCGCCTGGTCGACGGTGACTTGGTACCCCATTGGGATTCGCGATCCCATTTTTTTTCCGCCGCAGCAGAGTCGATGCGCCGTATCTTGATTGAGCGCGCAAGGCGGAAGCACCGGCCGAAACATGGAGGGGACTATCGGCGAGTTGATCTGACGCACGTCTTTCCGGCCACCGAGGCGTCGCCCGAGTCCTTGTTGGCGATGGATGAAGCGCTTGAGAAATTCGCCGTCGCATACCCCCAGAAAGCGGAGTTAGTGCGCCTGCGCTACTACACCGATTGCACGCTCGCCGAGGCGGCCGAGCTACTGGGGATTTCCGTCTCAACCGCGAAACGGCACTGGAGTTACGCGCGTGCATGGCTTTACAGTGAGCTTTGCGGTGTGTCGTCGGAGTGAGTTTTTTCGGCCTTTTTCCATTTTGCGTGGTCCTTCCGGGACACAAAAATCGCATTGATATATGGAAACCAAGATCACGCGGGAGACCTGGCATGGTCAACGGCCGGAACGTCGATTCCATTTTCGTTGACGCGATCGAGATCGAGTCGGATGCGGCGCGCGCCTCCTATCTGGACGAAGCGTGCGGCGACGACCCGGAGCTGCGCCGGCAGGTCGAAGCATTGCTTCATGCCCATCTTCAGGCTGGCGATTTCATGAGGGACGATGGTCCTCGGCGTTGTCCCCAATACGCGGAACGGTTCCGCCATATCTTCGCCGGAGCCGCGAATACTCCCGGATCGGACGGTTCGCGATCCGCCAATCAACCTGGAGATTCGTTCCTGCAGGGGGATTCAAATGATCCCGTCTTGGGGGATTTTCGGATACTACGCGAAATTGGGCACGGGGGTATGGGGGTGGTGTACGAAGCCGAGCAGATTTCACTTTCAAGGAAGATCGCGCTAAAAATCCTACCTTTTGCCGCAGTGCTAGATGACCGGCAGTTACGGAGATTTCAGAACGAGGTCCAGGCCGCCGCTACCCTTGAACACCCGCACATCGTTCCCGTTTATTCCGTCGGAGCGGATCGAGGAGTTTACTACTACGCCATGCGGTTGATACAAGGGCCAAACGTCTCGGAACTGATTACCACATGGAATTCCCGCTTCGCGGTGAGTGCGCGATGCGCGGCGTCTTTCGTTGGTCAGTCCGCGCGCGATTCCGGCCTCGAACCCGAAGACGCCGCCGGAACTGAAGTATCGGCGGCCGAATCGGATTCGAGGCCCCGGCAAGAAACGGGTCTGGAACTCGCGGCGTCGGCGCGGGACTCGAGTACCGTCTCCCGGCCGATGAATCCTGCCGCTGGCGATGACCGATATCGCACCGTCGCCCGTCTCGGAATGCACGTGGCGGAGGCGCTTCATCATGCCCACGAGCAGGGGATTCTCCATCGTGACGTCAAGCCATCCAATTTGCTGGTCGACGAGGAAGGACACGTTTGGGTCACGGACTTCGGACTGGCCCGTATCGAGGGAAGCAAGGACGTGACCGGCACCGGCGAGTTGATCGGGACACTGCAGTATATGAGTCCGGAGCGGGTCCTATCGAAGCGCGGGCTCGTCGACCAGCGGACGGACGTCTATTCGCTGGGGGCGACACTCTACGAACTCCTGGCATTACGTCCGATGCACGAAGCGGAAGATCGGACGGAGCTGATCCGCCGGATTTCGGAAGAGGAACCGATCCCGCCGCGACGGTACGATGGAAGAATTCCGCGGGACCTGGAAACGATCGTCCTGAAAGCGACATCGAAGCGCGTCGAGGAGCGTTACACGACGGCGGAAGAGATGGCGGAGGACCTGCGGAGGTTCCTGGAGGACCGGCCGATTTGCGCTCGAGTTCCCTCCTTCGGTTCGCGACTCTCGAAATGGGGGAGACGAAATCGCCGCGCCTTGGCGACATCGGCCGCGTTCTTGCTGGCGGCGACCGGACTCGTCATGGGTCAATTGTGGTGGGAGCGCGTCCAGTTCGAGGCCATGGCGACTCGAGAGACCCGGTTGCGCCGCGACGCCGAAGAAAACCTCTACCGGACGGAAATCCTCCTGGCCCACGAGGAGTGGAGAGAGGGGAACATCGCGAACGTCCTATCACTTCTGGAAAACCACGTGCCACGTCCCGGCAAGCGCGACCCGCGAGGGTGGGAATGGTATTACCTGAATTCTCTCTGCCATAAGGAACTGGCGACGCTGGAAGGCCACCGCGGCGGCGTGACGTGGCTTGCCTGGAGTCCCGACGGGCTGCGATTGGCGACCGCCGGCGCCGACGGAACGGTCCATGTGTGGGATACCGCGACGAACACGACGATTTACGTTCTTGGACGCGGCGAGAAGCCCGTCTGGTGGGTCGCGTGGAACCCGGACGGGAGTCGTCTCTTTTCGAAGTGCGCCGCCGGCCGCGTTCAAATCTGGAACGCCAATACCGGTGAATCGGTCGGTTTCCTTGGTGACTTGCCTACCATTTGGGCCGTTTCGAACGTGGATGGAAGCCGTATTGCCACAATCCACGGCGACCGGTGGGTAATCATTTGGGATGCCTCGGAGGGTAAGGAATTGACCCGATGGCAGGCGGACCTCTGTTGGGGGCCGGTCGCGCTGACCGAGAAGTACCTGGTCTCCGGAGAACAATGGCCGGGATACCTCAAGATATTCGACGCGGATACGGGAGCGAACCTCCACGACGTCCCGTTGCTTCTGCATCAGATCCGAGACGCGAAATACAGTCGCGACGGAGTCCTGTTCGCTACCGCGTCCAAGGGCGGGACGATCAGACTGTGGGACTCCATCGAGGGAAAGGATTTGCTCGACATCCGCGCCCACGACGCGTTGGTCAACCAGGTGGCATGGCGACGCGACGGGCGGCGAATCGTCACCGCGAGCGATGACGGGACGATACGTGTCTTGGATGCGTCGAACGGCCGCCAGGTTAACATTTTGCGTGGACATGCCGCTCGAATCAAGAGCGTCGATTGGCACCCGGATGGTTCGCTCGTGGCGACCGGGGACGCCCGGGGGATGGTCAAGCTATGGAATCCCGAGAGGCCACAGGAGTTCATCCCGCTCAAAGGCAGGACCTTCGGGATTTGGAATCCGGAGGGAACGCTCCTGGTGACCGGAGGGCAGGAATTGGGTTCGATCGATACCCGTTCTCCGGAGAAGGACGGGAAGGTCGAAATCTACGACACGGCCACCTGGGAGTCGGTCTTGACGATTCAGGACAGGGATTTCGGGGGGACCAAGTCGGCTGATTGGACGTCCGACGGGCGCCGCCTGGCGATAGCCGGCCGTCGGGGGCGGGTCAAAATCTGGGAAATTCCGAGTCTCCGAGAACTATTCGCCGTTGACGCCGACTCCGAGTTGCGCGGCCTGGCATTCAGCCCGGACGACCAATGGTTGGCCACCGTGGGGATTAATGAAGTAGTAAACGTGTGGGACGTCGACCAGCAACAACGAATCGTCTCCTTGGCCGGGCACACGGACAAAGTGGGATCGGTCGCTTGGAGCCCGGACGGCCGGTACTTGGCCTCCTACGGCTGGAACGGCGAGGTCAAAATATGGGACGTCGCCACCTGGCGCGAGTTTTGCGAATTGCGGCATCGAACCGACGAGTCCGAAGCGGACGGGGAATGCCTGATTGCCTGGAGCCCTTGCGGCGACCGGCTGGCGTCCGGCACCTCGGCGGGCACATTCCTTGTCTGGGACTTGGATTCGAAACGAGAAGTTCTTTCCGTGTCCGCGCATGTCGCCACGATTGAATGCCTGGCCTGGAGTCCGGACGGTCGGAGAATCGCGACCGGCGGCGATGACCGAACCGTGAAAATATGGGACGCGGGAACGGGAAAGGGGCTGCTGACGCTCCGTGGCCACCAATGGCCGGTGCGCGGTCTCCACTGGAGTCCGGACGGCAGGTGGCTTGCCTCCGGGGCCCGCGACGGAATTCGTATCTGGGGCCCGGAGCAGAATGAGGTGTCGCCGTGACGTTGAATCGCGACTTCACCGCGTTGCCGACGGCGGCGGCGGGGCACGAGGGCGGCCCGCGACGACGCGCGCCGTCTCTCCCCTTCACTTCACGAATCAGACAACCCATCGTGCCCACGGGGCACGGCGAGCGAAAAGGGTGCCGGAGCCTCGCGTTTGATTTTACTCAACCTGCACTGAGTAAGGTCTTTCCTCCTCGGTTCCGGCACCCGTTTTTCGCCTTGTTTTGGTTCCCGGGGGGATACCGCGTCCGGATACCGGCCCAACGGTCCCGGAGACAGGAAACGGCGACGGAACCCCACGGCTACACTCTAGAGGAGGACTGGACCGGGAATGGCGAGCGAATCCAAGGAAGACTTCGCGTCAAGCGCCATTCCCACCGGTCCTTCGCGGTGGCGGTGGACGGCTTCGGGATTCTTGATTTCGAGAGCCGCGCATGCCGCGGTCGACGATGATACCGAGCGCCCTCTCGAGTGAATCGTCTCAGCTCCAACGGTAGGCGTCTTGTTCTCGAAACCCTTCAACGCGGATGTTTCCGTCCTTGAAAAAGTCGACGACGGCGTAGGCGCTATGCTCGGGAAAAGGTCCGTCGACCACGCTGCGAAGCGTGCAATAGTGGATTCCACCGATTTGGGTGTAATCGTTCTGGTGGTGATGGCCCTGGAAGACGACCCGGACGCGGCCGGAGTCTTCCAGGATTTCCCGGACGAGATGCGCGTTTTTGACGCCGATGTTTCCGCCGCAGTCCAGGCGCTGGTGAATGGCGACGATCGCGGGTTTCGCCGTCGAGGCGAGATCGGACTTCAACCATTGCAACTGCTCGGACGAGACGTTCGAGTCGGTCCAATCGAAGTCCCCGCGGCGGTAAGGCTCCCCGTCGGAGCGAAAACAGGCATCGAGGACGACGAAATGGAACCCCTCGCGGTCGAACGAGTAGAACGTATTGTCTTCGCCGACGGCGGCGAGGTGTTCCTCCTTCGTCACGTTGTCGACGCAGTGATTTCCCAGAACGTGCCGGCATTCTCCTCCGGCCTTGCGGAATTCCGCGTCGATCCTCTTGATGTAGGAAATCTTCGTCGCCGCGTCGGGCGCCTCGTCGGTGAAATCGCCGAGTTCGAAGGTGATCGCCGCTTTCCGTTCTTTCAGGGCGGCGACCGCCTCGCCCATCTTTCGTAGCGACTCCCGGTATCGCCGCGTTCCGGCGGTATCCCGCTGGGCGTAGTGGACGTCGGTCAACAGACCGATCCGGAGCTTCGCCTTATCGGCCGATGGGTCGTCCGCCGCGGTGAACACGGCCTTTCCGGACGCCGTCAGGAAGAGAACGCCGGTCTTGAGGAATCGGCGGCGCGATGGAATTGTATGTGAGTTCATGATCGTCAATGGTTTGGTCGCGTGAATCGCAAAGATGGATAGTGGTGTGCGGTCCGTCGACCCGCCGCCGGCTCCGGAATAGGCGAAAAGAACCGGCGGCAAGTCGCGACCAGCGGAAAAACCGTGACTGCCTAACGGCGCCTGGACGCCCAGAAGCACAGGCCGAGAAGCAGGAGAACCGCGGCGGACGGTTCCGGAACGACGGCGGCGGCCGCCGTGTTGCCCCAATTGGCGCGGACGATATCCAAGTCGGCGCTGGAAACGGTTCCGTCGCCGTTGGCGTCGCCCGCCGATAGATCGCCGGGAGTAACCGCTTGCCCCCAGTTTCCGCGGACGATATCCAAGTCGGCACTGGAAACGGTCCCGTCGCCGTTGAGGTCCCCTTCGAGGGCCGGCCCGCCGACGTCGATCAGCGCGTCCACGTCGGCTTGTGTCAGCACTCCGGTGTAGAACCGCACTTCATCCAGAATTCCGGACATCTCGGCGCTCGCGGCGGTTCCGCGGCCGAGGACGAAGTTCGGCGTCCCCTGTACGCCGCCGGCGGTGCTGGTATCCTCGACGGAAACGGGTACACCGTCGACCCACAGCGTAGTCCGCAGGGTCGGATCGATCTGGAGCGCGTCGAACGCGAAAGCGATATGGTGGAATTCACCGACGTTGAGCACCTGGTCCGTACTGCGGACGAACATGTTGCCGCCGTCCTTCATCACGCGGACGATCAGTTTGCACATTCCGTCCTCGAGCGTGTCGATGGCGATATTGTAGCCGTTCTGATCATCTTCCATTCGGGAGAGCAGTCGCGAATAGATTCCGGTGTCTTCGGCCAGATTGACCCACATCGCGGCGGAGAACTGATGGGTGACGTCGAGGTCGGCGGACGGGGCCGCGTAGGCCGAACCGGCTTCCCCGTTGGGGCTTACCTGGAGCCCGTTGCCGACCACGGCCGGAACGATCGTCGCTTCGGCGCCCAGGGTCATGTCATGCCCGCCGACGGAATCGGCTCCGTCCTGGTCAAAAGACCAGGAGGCCCGCAATTCCAAGGGGAGCGGCTCCGGCGGAACATAGCCTTCGATTCCGTACTTGTCTTGAAGATAGGCCCGAACCGTCTCTTGTTCGGTTTGATTCAGCGCGCGGTCGAAAACGAGAATCTCGGCGATGTCCCCCTGGAGGAAGTTCGTGTAAGCGCTCGCCGTGTTGAACGCGCCGATGTTGAACGCGGTGCCGGCGGGCTCGTTAATCGCCGACGCGGCGGCGGAGTCCTCCGCGAGGAGTTGACCGTTGACGTACAATCGGGCCGAGTTGTCGCCGCCGGCGTATCGTCCCTCGCCGATCGCGAAGGTGTCGTTCGGATTCAGCGCGGCGAGTTTATACCCGTAGTCGGAACCGAGTCCGGATTCCATGTTGATCGCGCCGGCGGTCAACTTGTAGTACCAACCGTCCCCCGCGCGTCCGCCGGTCATGTCGAATCCGAATAGATTGCCCTGGGCGGAGGCGCCGCCGGTTCTCGCGGCGACGAAAAACGCCGTATGGTCCTGAAACGGCAGGTTGGGGAGTGCTCCCAGCGTCAGGACGTCGTCGATTCCGTCGAACCGCAACACGTCGTGGGTGCCGTTACCGAAGGTTGCCGTGGCGGTGATGGGGCGGCCCGTCGTGGAGGGAGCCCACAGGTCATTGCCGCTTCCGGACGCGTCCGCCCAGACGTCGACTTCATTCCCGGAGGCGATGACTCCTTCATCCGCCTTGAGCCAGAGTGCCATGCCGGAAACGGTGTCGGAGGTAAACGCCGCCTCGGTCTGCGCGGCGCACGTCAGTGCGCCAATGGTGAGAGTCGCGATCAATAGTGGTTTCATGGAGGTCTCCTTTTCTAAAAACAGCAAAACGGATCGAATCTCTAAAGCCTGTATAAGCGCCGGCGCGCGAGCCGGAACACGCACAAGGATACGATCCCGCCGAAGAGCGCCGGTTCCGGGACCGGGCTCGGCGGAGTCCCTTGACCCCAGGCGGAGCGAACGACGTCCAGATCGGCTCCGCCGACGGTACCGTCGCCGTCGGCGTCCCCCCGGCGGAATTCGCCCGGCAGGACGTCGGCGCCCCAGTTTACTCGGATGACGTCCAGGTCCGCGCTGCCCACGAAGCCGTCACCGTCGAGGTCGCCGGGGAGCGGTTCTCTTCCGGCCAGAATCGCGTCGAGTTCGCAGGCGTGGAGTACGCCCCGGTAGAACCGGACCTCGTCGAGTACCCCGGAGAAGTCGGCCGAATCGGCGGTTCCCTTGCCCAGCCGAAAGTCGGTGGTGCCCTGGACTCCGCCGGCGTTGCTCGTATCGAGCGTCGGTTGTTCGACGCCGTCGATCCAGACGGCGATCTTGTCGGTGGCGGAGGGACCGGCGGCATCGTTGAACGAGAACGCGACATGATGGAATCGATCCCGGACGAGGCTCGTTCCGGTCGCCCTGACGAAGTAGTTCGTGCCGTCGACGAGAAGGCGGACGATGACGTCGCTCTCCGACGAGGTCCCCGAAGCGAAGGCGATATTATAGCCGTTTGCGC
This sequence comes from uncultured Planctomycetaceae bacterium, assembly GCA_964520785.1. Lineage (GTDB taxonomy): Bacteria > Planctomycetota > Planctomycetia > Pirellulales > Thermoguttaceae > CAZFQG01. The sequence goes on from CAZFQG010000132.1 coordinate 8,245, forward strand.
CGTCTTCCATGCGCGAAATCACTCGACCGTAGGGATCGTTTTCGTCATCGTACTTGACCCACATCGCGACGGAAAACGCGTCGGACCCGTCCAACGAGGCGTGCTCCGGCGCAAAGGCGGAACCATTCGGGTTCTTCGTCAATGCCAGCCCGTTGCCGAAGCGTCCGGCGGTAATCGTCGCTCCACCGTCGAGAATGAGATCATTCTCGCCCACGAGGTCTTGGCCCCCGCTCTCGAAGTTCCAGTAGGATACCAGGGAAAGGGGGCACGGCGGCTCCGGGACGGGCGTGGTCCCGCCCATATCGTAGTGCAGCGTGTAGGAACCGCCGCGGTGGTAGCGATCGAGAATCGGGGAATAGGATCCGACGACGATCTGGTTGTTCTCCGGTATGAATTCGAGCGTGCGGAGCCAGCCGCTTCCCCCGGCGCCGTCGTTCTGGTAATCGGACAAGATTTCGTATACTTTTCCGCCGGAGTCATTCGTCGCCACGTTCAGCGCTTCATAGCAGAGGTGACCGCAGACGACCATGAACACATTATCGTTCGGAGCGATCAGGTTGTCGAACAACTGGTTCGCGTTGTATCCGGTGACGCCGTTGTATGACGTGGTCGTAAGCCGCGAGCCGCGCCCATCCAAGTACATGTGCGTCGATACGATCACGCGGTGGTCGGGATGGGCGCGGAGCACGGAGTCGGCCCAGGCGACGGTCGCCGGCGTCGGGAGCAACTCCAGATTCAATACCATGAAATCCAGGGGGCCCACTTGAAAGGTCGAATAGCTGTTTTCATTCGTCGCCCCCTTGTGGCCGCCGTACCAGGGGCGGTCCGCGAACCGCTCCGGCCCGAAATAGGCGTTGAAGTTCACCGCCGGCCGCAGGAAATCGGGCGATCCGGTTCCGGTGAAATCGTGGTTGCCGACGGTCACGCTGTAAGGAACCGGATTCCGCCCTTCCTCGAGAATGGACATGGCTGCGTCGGCGATTTGCCACTCCCGAGCGGCCGCCGGGTCGTCGGCGTGTTCCACGATATCGCCGAGATGGATCGCGAATTCGATGTTCTCCGCCTCCGCGTGGTCGCTGATCCATTGCGTTTGAATCGAAAACGGGTTGTCTTCCGGCGGATAGTTCTCGGTATACCTTTGCGTATCCGGAATCAACACGATCTTGAACGGATCGGGCAGATCGGCCTTCGCGGCGCCGGACGCGCCCGCCAGAAGAAGGATCATGCAGGTTCGATTGATCGTTCCGGTGAATTTCAAGGTCGTCTCCTCGTTGGTGGCTGATGGGTCCTCCGCCGGGCGTTTCGCGGTCGAATCCCGGTCTTGCGGGCAGTGCCGCGGCCTCCTCTCTTCTACTCGATCATCTCCCGCGTCACCGTCTGACCGTCGTGACGGTTGCCCATGTACGAGTGGATTCGGGCGCTCACCTCGTAGCTGATCGAGCGGACGGAGCCGTCGCAAAAGGCCATGTTGCAGCCGCCGACGTGCGGACCGCCGAATCGCCACTTGTCTTGATAACCGGGTGTGTCGGTCAGGGGGGGCTTACTGCGTCCGGAGAGATCGGATTCATTGCCGCCGTCGACTCCGCCGAGATCGCTTGGATGCCAATAAGTGGATCGGACGACATCCGCGTTGTGGCTGAAGTACATCGGTTGATTGTCCCCCTGCTCCCTTCCCGTCTCGTAGTGCAATGAATCCATGTATTTCTCGCCGGCGGCGTACGTCATGCTCGTGCCGTCGGTGACGTCCGCCGCGGAAATCGTGCTGCGGCAGAAGACGATTCCGGTGTGGTCGGAGAAGTCGGGCCAGGCGAAGTTGCCGTCTCCTTGGGCGTAGCTGGACGGTTCGGTCGCCGCCTTCGATTGAGAGACGACCGGATCGGTCGACGTGCAGTTGGCGGCGTAGTCGGAATGAGCCAAGGTGGGTACGCGGCGCGCGTTGTACATGCCCCAGTCGTTCTGATGCGGGTTGGGATACGCCTTGGCGGCGCGCCGCGAGGGGCAGTTGAACGTGGAGATCGGGATCTGGTTCCGTTCGCCCCCGGCGATGAGCTTCATCGCGGTGCTGTTTCCGGATCCCATGTTATGGATATCCTGCAGCTCGAGGTACGGCAGGATGTTGTAGTGCCAGCCGCCGGGTTGCTCACGTCCAAAGCCCCGGTCCGGATCGCCGCACCAGTGCCATCCCCAGCCGCCGGTGGGAAAATGGCCGTGCGCCGATTCGTGGTTGTGGAATGCCAGACCGATCTGCTTCAGGTGGTTCTTGCATTGCATGTTTCTGGCCGCCTCGCGCGCCGCCTGGACGGCCGGAAGCAGCAAGGCGATGAGAATTCCGATGATCGCGATAACGACCAGAAGCTCGACCAGTGTAAATGCGGTACGTTTCATCAGTCTTTCGAATGTGTTTTTTGGAGGAAACGGTTATCGGTTCCATTTCGCGAGCGACGTCGCCGGAACGAGCCGCGACGTCAGTCAGGCACGCTCCGTTCGATTCTTCCGGAATCGACGACGGGAATCGGCTCCACGCGGAGGTCGTCGAACTCGAACGAGTCGGCGCGTTGGCCGCCGTATGCCTCGACGCCCACATGGAGCCGCTCGCACGACCTCAGGTCCGGAATTCGGATCGGATTCGGAATCAGAGGAATCCGCCCCTTGCCGAAATCGAAGTACAGCTTGAATTCGGTGGGAGAAAGACGGTCGATCGACAAAGTAACCGGCCGGCTCTGATCCGGGTCGACCGTGAACGTGTTCATCATCCAGCGAGGCGGGCCGGAGGAGTCATAGGGGTGGGCCAGAAGACCGCGCTCGTCGCGGCGGAACCGCAATCCGAAACTCCCGCCGCCGCGGCCGGTCGGTTGCGCGGAAGCCGTCGACACGACGAGAAACACGGCCTGATGCGGTTCCTTGTCGGGCATCGTCGCCGAGAACGACTGCCCGACCCGGAGAACGGGCTCTTTCGTCAAGACGGAGTAGGTATTCCTTTCCCCCGCCTCGATTCGAAGCACTTGACGATCCGTGTCGATCCGGAAGCCGCCCCCTTGGCGGTGCGAATCGCTACCGGCGTAATTGGCGCCGGTATCGGTCGAGAAATCGTCCAAGAACAACACGCGCGGCTGGAAGATTCCGTCGAGTTTTCGAATGAACCGGGACGGATCGGCGGTGAAATTGACGACGCCGGCCGTCCGCGGGTCGATGCTGATCGCTTGATTTTCCATCAACCGGACGCTCCGGGCGATCGTGCGGTCGGCGCCCGATAAACCGAACTCCACCTCTCCCTTGAATACGTGGATCGCGGCCTCGCTCGCCTCGTCGATCTCCACGCCGAATTCAGTGCCGAAATCGATGATCGGACCATTCGGAGTTTCGACAACGAAACCCTTGGCCGATTCCGGAACGTCCGCCGAGAGCTTTCCGCTTATCAGTTCCGCCGTGTTTTCGCCCAGAACCGTGAAGACGGCCGGACCCTCCAGCGCCACCCGTGCTCCGGAATTGAACGTCACTTCGGCCAGGCCCTCGGCAAGTTCCAGCCGCCGGCCGGCCGTAAGATAGTCCAGGCCGAGGGGGCTCCAACTCCGCCGAGCCCATTTCGCGCCGGCGACACGCGTCAAGCGCGCGGCGATCGTCGCCTCGCGCCCCTCTTCATCGATCCGGACGATTACCCGTTCCGGACGTTGGGTGGCCAGCAAATAGCCCAACCCGACCGTTGTACACAGGCTCAGCATCGTCAAGAACCACGAAACGGCCATCAGCAGCGGACTGTGGATGAATCCTCCGGCTCCCCCCTCGTCCTCATGGAGATGTTCGAGAACCGGGGGACCCGAGACTTCGTGCAAGGAGCATCCGCATAGCGACGCGACACCGACCCCGGCGTCTCGATGGCGACGAAAAAGCATCGCCTCGAGAAAAGCGTGATCCACGTAGGCCGATACCGCCTCGGGGTCCTCGCGCAGCCGTTGAATCAGGGCGTCGCGCTGTTCCTCGTCGAGCGTTCCTTCCCCCAGCTTCCCCAGAAGCTCGATCAGATCGTCCGGGTAGTCGGGGGATTCGTTTTGCGCCGACTCGTTCATTGTTTCTCCATCGCCAAAGTCGATTGAATACAATGCATCAAAGCCATGCGGATTCGATAGAGCGACTGACTGATCGACGAGGCGGGCCGTCGCGTCTCTTCCGCCAACTGCCGGACCGAGCCGCCGGGCGAGTAACGTCGGCGGATCATTTGCTGATGGCGTCTGGGAAGTTTCGAAAGGCATTCGTCCAGTGCGGCCCGGCGCCGGTCGAATTCCTCCACGTTCGTCTCCGCCGCGCAGGCGACGGTCTCCAACAACGCGTCATCAAACGCGTGACGATCTCGGGCACGCCGCTTCCTCAGCGAAAGAACCTCGAAATAGGCGATCCGGCAGGCCCACCCGCGAAAGTTCTGGATTTCCGGGAGTTCGTCCGCCTGCCGGCACAGCCGGACATTCGTCTCTTGTAGGGCTTCCTCCGCGTCGTTCGGATTTCCGGTCAGTGCCATAAGGTACGCGTACAGAACATCTTGCGACGCAAGAAGTAAACGGACGAACGATTCCGATAATCCTCGAGCTTCGGAATCGGGCGGAATAAACGGTTGTTTCTCAGGCATTTCTACTGACGGTCATTTCAATCCCTACATAGGTTAGGGGCGGCATCATCCAGAATATCAACACCGTTTTCGCGGCAATTCCATTCGATCCACGACCGTCGCACGGAAATTCCTCACCAGAGGGGCGTGTGGCTCAGTCGTTCCAGCCGTTACCGTTCTGACGGCGGAAACCCTCGAAGTGGATGGCTCCGCTGCCGAAAAACGTCACCACCGCGCAGGCGTTTTCCTCTGGAAAAGGGCCTTCTATAACCCCTTTGAGGGTGCAGTAGTGGATAGCGCCGATTTCAGAATAGCCGCCGACGTGTTCGTGACCTTGGAAAACGGCGAGGACCTTTCCGGAGCGCTCGAGGACGTCCCGGACGGCCGAGGCGTTGTTGACCCCCATCGGAGCCTCGCAATCAAGCCGCTGATGTACCAAGACCACGGTCGGCCTGCAGGTATGTGCCAGGTCGGCTCGGAGCCAGTCGAGTTGCCCGTCCGGAATATTCGAATCGGTCCAGTCGAAATCGCCGCGAGCATACGGCTCGCCGTCGCGGCGGAAGCAGGCGTCGAGAACGACGAAGTGCCACCCTCCGCGGTCGAAGGAATAGACTGCTCGCGGCTCGCCGACGGCGGCGAGTTGTTCTTCCTTGGAGAGTCCGTCGAGGCAGTGATTGCCCAACAGGTGGCGGCACTCGGCGCCGCACTCGCGAAAAACGGCGCCGATCCGGCGGATCGACGCGAATTTCGCCGGAACGTCCGCGGCGACGTCCGTAAAATCGCCAAGCTGAAACGCCAGCGTCACTCGCCGTTCCCGGAACACCCGCGCCGCCTCCGTTACCTTTAGGAGCGACTCACGGTAATATCGCGTTCCGACGGTATCTCGATCCGCATAGTGGACGTCGGTCAACATTCCGACCCGAATGGCTATTCCGGAGGACGGCGTACCCCCCACGCAAACGTCGGTTGCGGGCGCAGAGAGAAACAGGCCGCGTTGGTGGGGGTGAGGGAAGGGAGGACAAGGTCGCTCGGTCGTCATCGCGGTCGGATATCCTCGCGAAGGCTCAAAGCCGCAGGGGCTTCCCGTTCGAATCGGTCTGCAACCGAAGGCGTCGCATCCGTTTAAGGGTAAGAACCGGTCCAATCCGCGTCAACCCCCTCAATCCGCGCGATTGCCCCATCGTGAACGTGGCGGACGGCCGGGAGTCCCCCCTGAAAGCTCCAGGATCGCCCATTCGACGTATGGTTAGGGTAGCACCCGAAACGGAGTGGAGGATTCCCATGTTGTATTCAATCCCGTCGCGACTGATCTGGACTTTGGTCGTGTTCGTCGTCGCCGCCGCGGCCGTTCCGAACGGTGTCGAACAGGAAAAGAAGCGGCCGACGTTCGCCGAAGTGAAGCAAGCCGTCGAGGCGACCTTGGAGAGCTTCCCCAACTACAAACCGGGCCGCTTGGTCGTGCAGGGGCAGGTGAAGAGGGTGTTCGAGGTCGTCCGCGAACGGGGCTGGGACATACCCGGTCAGGGAAATCTGCTCAAGCGAATCGTGGCGGATGGTGACTGGCTGGCAATTACCCTCTACAGTGAGCACGGCCGCCGATTCATGGACAAGGTCGCCACCTTCCCGGAGGGGTACGACCGACTGGACCGGCTCTCCCGGATTCCGCGCGGAAAACAGACGATCCGCGACCTGCTGCGGAATCCCGGCGGCTTCACGCTGATCCAATACATGACGGAGACCCCTCAAGGGCGAAACATGGGAAGAATGCTTTCGCGGACCCCCGGCGGAGCGGGCTTCAACGCGCCCACGGGCCGGATGTACACGGCGAAGCAGTTGCTCGACGAATTGAAGCGGGCATACGAAAGTGAAGTCCGCGCCACTTCCGAACCGAGGCGCAAGTGAGTCCCCGGACTCTTTCACGCGTCGCTTGAAGTCGAGCATCTCCAAGTTCCGCCTATTCCAGCTTCGCGAGGCCGTGTTCGAACAGGCGATGCTTGGCGCCGGCGTCTTCCCTTCTCCGGTACGCTGCGAAAGATTCGGGGAGCGGTACTCGTGCCGCGGTGACGGCGGGTATTGCCGGGGCGCGCCGGCGACGTCAATCCCATCCCAGCAGCATCACCAGATCGACGGCGGAGGCCGGGGCGGTCTTTTTCGTACCCGGCTTGCGGAGGGATTCGAGTTCCCGGAGCCAGGCGGCTTCCGCGAGTAATCGGGTGGCCGACCGGAAGTCGGCACCGGCGCGGGAAGTCCGCTCCGAGAGTGCCGGTTCTTCCGTGGAGGGATGCAGCGGGGACGTGGCGGCGATGACCCGACCCCAATTCGCGCGGACGATATCCAGGTCGGCGGCACCGACCTGCCCGTCGCCATTGGCGTCGCCGCGACCGAGGTCTCCCGGCGTGACGGCCTTCCCCCAGTTGGCCCGCACGATATCCAGATCGCTCGCCCCGACCTTCCCATCCCCATCCAGGTCACCCGTCACCTGTCGCGGGGAATTGGCGGCGCCGGGGGTTCCGTGCTCGATGGTGCTGGCGTACCAATTGGCCGGATCGTTGTAGTCGGCCTCGGTGTCGACCACCTCCAGGGACGGGCCGTCTCCGTCGGCGAGGACCGGCCACGGCGGGTCATCCGAGTAGGTGAACGCGAGGACGACCGTGCCGAAAGCATCGTACAGGACGAGCGTCTCGCCGCCGTTGGAGAGCTTTCCCGAGTACTCTCCCGCGATCGGCAACCCGGTTCCGTAGCGGGCCTCGAACGCCTCGCGGTTTTTCACCACCAGGACGTACGCTCCGGGCTCGAGCGAGGTGACTTCGGAGTCGGTGAAATCGAATTCAATTCCGTCGCTCAATCGGACGCCGGCGAGGTTCATCGGCTGTTCGGACGTGTTGAGCAACTCGATGAATTCGAAATCGTCGTCGCCGAAACTCGGATTCACCGCCAACTCCGCCGGCGTGGGATTCTTGGGGTGATAGTGGAGTTCGGTGATGCGCAAGTGTTTCGGCACGGGATTCGCGTCGAAATGGCTCGTGACGAGGATGGTATCGCTCGCGAGCGGATCTCCCCGGAAATCGACCGCGTGGAGCGTGATTTCGTTCTCTCCGAGATTCAGTGGTACGACCACCCTCCAGTCATCGAGGCCGGTCCACTCGACGTCGAGCGGTTCGGCGGCGTCTCCCAGATAGATGTCGCGGACGTTCACCCAACCATTCCCCACGAGGGTGGCGAAGCCGTCGTTATCCGTATCGGTGAACGGATTGCCGCCGTTGGTGGTAATGGCGAAGGAGACCGGCGGGATATCGGAGTTGAGTTGGGAGAGCGCGTAATTGCTCCGCGCGTTGATGAAACTCAGGTGGCCCGACCAATCCTGGCCGGGTAGGAGGGCCGCGTAGTGGTTCGTCCAATACCCCATGTACGATTGGTTATAGGTGGTCGTACAGATATCGTGGATGTGGCCGTAGTAGAGTCGTTTGTAGTTCGGAAGCGACGTGATTTTCCGAAGGTCGGAGTTGGCGAAGAGGCTGCGGTACGCGTCGAAGAAACCGTCCAAGTCGTAAGGAAAGTACAGGGCTCTTCCGTCCTCGGGTCGGATGTAGAAATAGGCGTTGTGGTTGAGTTGGCCGCTGGCGTAGTTGTCTCCGGCGCCGAACAGTCCGGCCAGGGCGAAAGCCCTGAGGAACTGGTCGACGTCGACGAATTCCTCGAGGTTTTCGAAGAAATAGGTTCCGGTGGTTCCGAAGAAACGCGCGAAGTCGATTAACGGCTGGTAGTCGTCGGCGTCGCGGTTGATCTTATTGATGAATGTCCACCGGTAGTTCTCCTTGTCGGTTCCATGGCTGCGGACGTGCGTTTGGATGACCTGATCGGGATTGGGGAGTTTCAATCCCTGGGGAGATCCGTCGACCGTCGTGGTCGGATAGTAGATCAGCTCGAACTCGAAGAGGTGCCCGTCGGCGCCGTCGACGAACTGGGTATCCAGCAGTTCATCGCCGAAGCGGGTCAACATCAGTTCCGCGGTCGTCGTGAGCGACGCGTCGGAAGGAATTACCTTGACGAGGTCGTTGTAATTGCTGATGAAGTCCCCCGCGCCGTTGATGAGCGCCCGGTAAAGGAACTCGCGCTGGCCCGGATTCGACGCCTCGGACCGGTCGACGGCGACCGTGGTATGGATTCCGTTGAAGAGCCGGTCCGGGTTGAAGGCGATGTTGAACCCGACCCGGACCGCGCTGTTGCGGCCGCGCTGGCTGCTCTTCAACCGGACGCCCACGTCGTAGTAGACGACGCTCTCGTCGTAGATGACGGTCGCCGGGAGTCTCGCGTTGCTCATCACGTTCGTCGGCTCGTGCAGCCGCGCCGTGTCCTCGGGGGACATGATAATCCGGAAGGTGTGGAGGCCGTTGGTCGCCGCCAGACCGTCGTTCACCTTCAGGAACGCTCCCCCGTCCCGGCCTTTGGCCGGGTACGTCGACACGGCTCCCAATCCATCCGTCGCGGCGACGTAGAACCCCAGGACGTTCGAAGCGCCCTGGCCCGGCAGTACCACCTCGTACTTCCCGCCGCCGTGGTTCACCATGTTGACGGAAGTCCACGCCCCGGCGTTCCAACGATACCAGAGCTTGCAGGAGGAGACGGAGTCGGGGTCGTCCGCAAACGTGGTGATGCGGATCGGTTCGCCCGGCGCCGGCACGACCGGCGCATGATAGAGGTCGCGGAAGGTCGGGCCGATGTTCGACTGAAGGGTCGAGTTCGGTGAACCCGGCGTACCGGAAGTCGCCGGTTGCTCCAGTACGGTGGTCCGCGCCAGACGGTTGAAATAGAGCCGCGTATTCAGCAGGGGGGAGCCGGCCAGCCATTTCGCCCGGAAGGAGATTTCGTACGTCCGCCCGTTGACGATATCAACGTTTCCGACCAGCGTCGTTTCGGCGTGGTTGTGCATGTGTTCCGTCGGACCGGTCGCGATGAGATGCAAGACCTTGTTGGCGGGATCGTCCGGGTCGACGATCACGCGGCTGGTCTCGTGATTT
>CAZFQG010000133.1:0-17725 GCA_964520785.1 uncultured Planctomycetaceae bacterium
CCGGGCCAGGGCGTCCAAAAAGGCGTTCGCCGCGGCGTAGTTCCCCTGTCCGGGCGATCCGAGGACGGACGCGATGGAGGAGAAGAGGACGAAGAAATCGAGGGGCCGGTCCTTGGTCGCCAGGTGAAGATTCCACGCCCCGGCCACTTTTGGCTTCATTACGGTTTCGAAGCGGTCCCACGTCTGCTGGGTAAGAACCCCGTCGTCGAGCACCCCGGCCGCGTGGACGATTCCGCCCAAGGGGGACATCTCGGCGCCGATCTTCGAGAGGAGCCTCTCGACGTCGTCCGGGTTTGACACGTCGGCGGCCACGGCGAGGACCTTGGCCCCCGATTCCTCGAATTCGGTAATCGCCTCCTTCGCCGCGGCGGACGGTTCGCTCCGCGAGGTGAGCACGAGTTCCCTCGCGCCGTTCTCCACCAGCCATCGGGCCGTCTCCAAACCGAGGGCGCCCAGGCCGCCGGTAACCAGGTACGAGGCGCGGCGGCGGATGGGGAGGGGTGCGTCGTCGGTCCGGTCCTCTCCGAACGGAGGCAGGTGAATGACCACTTTCCCGCGGTGTTTCGCCTTGGCCATCAAACGGAACGCGGCGATGGCGTCGGTCATCGCGAACGATTCCAACGGCAGCGGCGAGAGGGCCCCCGCCTCGAACCGCGCCGTAAGCTCCAGGAGCATGTCCTTGAGCAACCCGGGTGAGTTGTTCTCCTCGATTCCCAGGTCGAAGGCGAAGTAGGCGACGTCCGGCCGCGCCTCGGCCATCTGCTCGTCGGTCCAAATCTTGATCTTGCCGATTTCCACGAATCGCCCGTTCCGGGTCAGACACGCGAGGCTCTTGGGAATGAACTCGCCGTTGAGGGAGTTGAGAACCACGTCGACACCGCGGCCTTTGGTGTCTTGCATGATCCGGTCGGAGAAGTCGAGCGTACGCGAATTGTACACGTGTTCGACGCCGAGGGAACGGAGGAAGTCCCATTTCGGTTCGCTCGCGGTGGCGTAAATCTCGGCTCCGGCCCTTTGGGCGATTTCGACGGCGGCCTGGCCGACGCCGCCCGCCGCCGCGTGGATGAGTACCTTGTCCCCCTTTTTGAGCTTCGCGAGCCGCTCCAAGCCGTACATCGCGGTCAAAAACGCCAGCGGCACGGTCGCCGCCTCCTCGAAGTTCAGGCACGCCGGCTTGCGCGTCGCCCGGGAGGTCTCCACGACGAGGTGGCTGCTCATGCTCTCCAGAGACATGGCGATGACCTCGTCTCCCACGCTGAATTCCGTCGCCCCGGGACCGACCGCCGTCACCGTGCCGGCGCATTCGAACCCGAAGACAACGTCGGCGGCCGTATGGATGCCGAATTCCTCCTCGTACTGGCGGAGCATTCCCATCGCGCGGAGCACGTCGCGGAAGTTCAAACCCGACGCCTTCACCTCGACCTCGATTTCGTTCTCGCGCGGCGCGCGGCGCTCGATCGGGACGATCGTCAGTTTGCTGGGCGAACCGAAGTCGGTCAGGCCCAGCCGGTAAGGCTGATCGGCCGGGACGTCCAGCGTTCCCGACTTCGCTTCGCCGAAGCGGACCAGCCGGATTCCGTAGCGCCGCCCTCCGCGGCAGGCGATCTGGTCCTCGCGGTCCGGATCCCAGAGTTCCGCGGTAATCTGGCCGATCTCCGCGTCGGCCGGCTCCAGCCCCAGGTCGATCCGCCGGCACTCCAGCTTCGGTTGCTCCAGGGCGACCACGCGAGCCAGCCCCCAGAGGGCCGCCTGCGCGACCTCGACCGCATCGGTCGGCTCGACCTGGCACGCGCCGCGGGTGATGATGCAAAGAGGAATCTTCTCTTCCGCCGCGCAAAGCGCCTGGACCAAATGGAGCGCGCCGGAACACAGCGTCTTCTCCGTTTCCATCAGCGAGGCGGGTTCTTCGTCGGCCGGTTCGGCCGCGTCGAGCCCCCACAGGTAGACCGCGCCGCGGCACCGGGGATATTCCTTGGACAACTGCTCGGAAAGAAGCCGCTGGAAGTCCTCCGGATCGTCCGGGCGCACCGCGTAGTCTTCGTCCCGACCCTCGAAGGCGTCCCCTTGGGAAATAAGAACGCAGCGCTGCTGGAGTTCCTCCAATCGTTTCGCCAGACGCGCGCCAAGCCCGCCGGAGTCGGTGAAGATCAGCCAACTGCCCGGGCGGTCGGTTTCTCCCAAGGACGAGGCGCCGTCGCGCGGTTTGCGCCGCCAGGCCTCCTCATACAGCCAACTGTCCAGCTCTTCCTGGAGGTTCCGCAAGAGCATCTTCCGGTTGACGCGGTGCAGGCGGAGTTTCTCCACCCGGGCGATCAACACGCCGTCGTCGTCGATGATGTCCAGATCCAAGACGACCATCTTCCGCGTCGGCTTCTTGTCGGAGTTGATCCGCGCACGGCTCCAGACGGGGCCCTCCGGCCGTGCGAAAAGCCGCACGGATTGGAACGCGACCGGCAGCATGGGATTGCGCGACGCGTCGCGCATCAACAGCGGAGCGACCGCGTGCAGGGCGGCGTCGAAAAGGGCCGGATGGAACCGGAAATGATCCAATGCGGCGGCGACCGCCTCGTGAGGAATTACCCGGGCGAACGATTCACCCCGGCCGTTCGTTCCGACTTGCTCCATCGTGCGGAACGTTGGACCGTATTGGATGCCTCTGGCATCGAATTGGGCGTAGATGTCGGCCGGGTCGAGCCGTTCAGCGCAGCGTACTTCCAACTCGGCGGAATTGAACCCTTCCGCCTCGGCGTCGCCGGGAATGGGAGCTACCTTTCCGGAGGCGTGCAGCGTCCATCCGGAGCGTCCGGCGCGTGTGTTTCGCTTTTCCTCGCTGAAGCTGAAGACCCGGAAGGTCAACGCCTCGGAATCCTTCTCGGCGCCGGGCGAGAGGACCAGTTGGACGGCCGTGTTCCCCTCGGCCGGCAGGAACATTGCCTGCTGCAGGAAGACGTCGCGGATTTCAATCCGGTCGGTTCCGAACACGTTCGCGCCGGCCTCCAGGGCCATTTCCAGATAGCCGGTGGCCGGAAAGACGGACGAATCGTAGATCTGGTGATCTTGCAGGAAGTGGGGCGATTTTGCGCCGAGCGAATGGGAAAAGACGATTTCATCGCCGGCCGTTTCGAATTTCCGGCCCGTCATGGGCAGCGCGGCGGCCGATGGCACCGCCCTGCCGGTGACCGCCTTCGCCCCGATGTCGGTCCGTTCGGGAACCCAATAGCGCTCGCGCTGGAACGGGTAATTCGGCAGGACGACCTTGCGGCGTTGGTAGTCGGCGTCAAAGCCGCGCCAGTCGACTTTCACTCCGTGCGCAAAGGCGTCGCCGAGTGCGCCAAGGAGCATTTCCCAGTCGTCGCGGCCCTGGCGCAGGCTCGACAGCCACGCCACGTCTCTCGCACCGGGACACGCCCGCCCCATTCCGGTGAGGATCGGCTTGGGGCCGATCTCGAGGAACAGCTCGAACTTCTTCTCCAGCAGGGAGGCCATCGAATCGGTGAAGCGGACCGCCTCCATGATGTGGCGGAGCCAGTAGTCGGGCGTCTGCATCTCCCCTACGTTGAACTTGCCGGTCACGTTGGAGACCAACTCGAAGCGCGGTTTGCCGAATGCGATTTTGCCCAGCGCCGCCGCGTAGTCGTCGAGCATCGGCCGCATCAGGGGGGAGTGGAACGCGTGGGAGACGCTCAGCCGGGTCGCCTTGACCCCTTCCCTGGCGAACTTCGCGGCGATTTCCTCCACGGCCGTCTCGCGGCCCGAGATGACCACCTGGCCCGGGCCGTTGATCGCGGCGATGGAGACCGCCTCCTCGTATCCGGCGATCGCCTCGCGAACCCGGCCCTCCTCCGTGAAGACCGCGGCCATGGCGCCCTCGCGAGGCAACTCCTGCATCAGTCGCGCACGGGTGGCCATGAGGGTGAGCCCTTCCTCGAGCGTGAAAATGCCCGCCTGGGTCGCGGCGACGTATTCACCCACGCTGTGCCCCATGGCGGCGGCCGGGGCGATGCCCCACGATTGCCACAACCGGGCCAGCGCGTATTCCAGCGCGAACAGGCAGGGTTGGGTGTAGGCGGTCTGATCGATCGGCGAGGACGCGCCGTCTTCGGGAAAAAGGACCGACAAAAGGGGTTCTTCCAGATGCGCGCGGAGAATCTCGTCGCACGTTTCGAGGGTCTCGCGGAAAGAGGGCTGGGTCTGGTACAGAGTCCGGCCCATTCCGGCGTACTGTGATCCTTGTCCGGTAAAGAGAAACGCGACCTTGGGAGGTGTCCGCGGAGCCGGTTCGAGCGAACCCCCGTCTTCGCGGAGCCGTTTCGCGGCCGCGCCGAGTTCCCGCGCCAACGCTCCAGTCGTCTCCGCCGCGACGGCCGCGCGGTAGGCGAACTTCGTCCGGCCCACGTTCATCGTAAAACAAGCGTCGGCAAGCGGAACCTCCGGGTTCGCCTTCAGGTGGGTGGACGTCCTCTCGACCAGTTCCGCCAGTGCGCGCGGCGTCTTCGCCGTGATCACCATCAAGTGCCGCGACCGTTCGATCTCATTGACCGCCGGCGCCGCCGCCGGCGCTTCTCCCATTACGACATGGCAGTTCGTGCCGCCGAATCCGTATCCGCTGACGCCGGCCAGACGCGGCCGGTCGCCGATCTCCCAGGAAATACCCGACTTGGCGACTTCGATCGGGGTTCCTTCCAGGCGGATGTAGGGATTGATCTCGTTGAAGTGGAGGTTCTCCGGAATGAACCCGTTCTTCAACGCCAGCGCGGTCTTGATGATGCTGGCGGCGCCCGCCGCCGTTTCAGTGTGGCCCACGTTGGTCTTCACCGAGGTGAGCCAGCACTTCTGATCGTCTTCGCGGTCCTCCATGAGTACCCGGACCATCGCCTGGACCTCGATCGGGTCGCCAAGCGACGTGCCGGTGCCGTGCGCCTCGACCATGCTGATCTCGGCCGGCCGGACCCCGGCCGCGAGGAGCGCCTTGCGGATGCAGTCCTGCTGGGAGGGACCGTTCGGAGCCGTCAGCCCGTTGGAAAGACCGTCTTGATTCACCGCCGTGCCGCGGATCACGGCCAAGATCGGATCGCCGTCGCGCACGGCGTCTTGCAGCCGCTTCAACAGAACCAATCCCACCCCTTCCCCTCGGCCGTATCCGTCCGCCTTCGCGTCAAACGTCTTGCAGCGTCCGTCGGCGGCCATCATCATGGCCTGCGAAAACGTGATCGTCCCTTCCGGCGTGAGAATCAAGTTGACACCGCCCGCCAGGCAAAGGTCCGATTCGCCCCGCAGGAGGCTCTGACAGGCCAGGTGGAGCGAAACCAAAGACGACGAGCAGGCCGTGTCGAGGGCGATGCTCGGACCGCGGAGGTTGAACACGTAGGAAATGCGATTGGCGGCGATGCTCGGGCAGGTTCCGGTGGCGCTGTAAGCGGTCAGATCGTACAGGTCGCGGTAAAGCAGCCGCGTGTAGTCGCAATTGCTGATCCCCACGAAGACCCCGGTGTTGCTCCCGGCGACATCCTCCGAAGCGATTCCGGCGTTCTCGAAGGCTTCCCAGGCCGTCTCGATGAGAAGACGCTGCTGAGGGTCCATCAGAGCCGCCTCGCGGCCGCTGATTCCAAAAAACGTGGGATCGAACCGGTCGACGTTCGGGATGAATCCGCCGCAACGCGTGACCATCTTCGTCGGCGTGGCCGGTTGCGGATCGTAATAGGCGTCGACATCCCAGCGTTCCGGCGGGACTTCCGAGATAATGTCGACCCCGTCAAAGAGTATCTGCCAGAATTCATCCGGAGTCGTCGCGCCGGGAAAACGACAGCCGGCACTGAGAATAGCGATGGGTTCCACGAAAAAACCTTCTTGTCTTATGCTGGCGTGAGAGATCGGTGGTTTTGGGTAGGTAGGATTCTGGTGGGAATTCCGGCGATGCGAAGTCCAGCCGACGCGACGGCACCCGAGATTTGCGCTCTCGGTTGGAAGACTTCCGGAATGGTCCGGTCACCCTCACGAAGCGGATCAGCCGGCCAGGCTTCTTTCCGCGAGATGAACCGACAGTTGCTCGATCGTCGGATAGTCGTAAATCGCCATCGGGTCGATCCTGGCGCCAAGCCATTGCTGAAGATCACCGGTCATCCCGACGGCGGTCATCGAATCGAGCGCCAACTGGTCGAACGGGGCGGTCACGTCGATCGAATCGGCATCGATCTGCAACTCCTCGGCCAAATAAGTAACGATGTAGTTTTGGACCTCCTCCGGGGTGCGACCCCGAGGGGAATTACCATTGGTATCCATAAGTCTTATCCTGTTCGATCCACGCCGATTTGGCCAAGCCGCAAACTGATGCTAAAAATAAAATAATCATTTGACAAAGCCGTCCGTTCCATTCGAGTCGGTCCATCCGGTTTCCATTATCGGCTCCGAGGAAATCCTGGCATACCCCAACCGCCTTTCCCAGACGGACTTCGGGCAGTATTATATGGGTTTTTCGGACAAGTTTGACCGGAGGGGTCGTTCAAAGTCGCTTTCTTGACGTTTCGCCTGATAACGGAACCCCCGCGTTCGGGTGCCAGACAGGGGGATGGCGAGTTTTTCGAGTTTATTCAGACCGCGCGAACCAACTACGCGAAATCGCTTTTATGATCGTCATTGTCGACTACGGAATGGGCAATCTGAGGAGTGTGCAGAAGGCTTTCGAGCATGTCGGAAGCCGGGCACGCGTCTCAAGCGACCCCAAAGAAATATCAGAAGCAGACAAAATTGTTTTGCCTGGAGTGGGCGCTTTCGAGGACGCGATCGCCGAACTCAAGGCTCAGGACCTCGTCGAAGTGGTTCGAGATGGAATCGGTCGTGGCAAGCCTTTTCTAGGCATCTGCCTGGGTTTGCAGATGCTCTTCGACGTCAGTTACGAAAACGGCGAACATCGAGGCCTCGGAATCATTCCCGGCAAAGTAGTGCGATTTGACCCGCCACCGGAGTACTCGGTACCCCATATGGGGTGGAATCAACTCCTGATCCGCAATCGCCCCCCGATTTTGGAAGGAATCGAGGAGGGGGACCAGTTCTACTTCGTCCATTCTTACTATGTTGTCCCGGACGATCCCCAGGTCATCGCGACGGAAACGGACTATCCGGAACGATTCTGTTCGATGGTCTGGAAGGACAACCTCTTCGCCACGCAGTTCCATCCCGAGAAGAGCCAGGCCAAGGGGTTGCGGATGCTGAGGAATTTCGCCGCGCTTTAGTCGTTCGTCCGCTCACCCGCGGCAACCCGAGAAATCCTCCCCCAAAGCCTTCCCGGCCTCCCAACCCTCCTGATTCTCGCGCTTTTGCACGGAATACCATGGCCGGCACCGGCGCTTTCTTCCGGGGGTTCTCGCGCCAAAGCAACGAGTCTACTATCAACCGACTTTCCTAAACTTTGGTCCAGAAAGGGCCGATCAAGGGACCATACACCTGAATTATTCCCACTCACGTCGCGGTTTTTGGTCACCGACCGGGAGAAATACCCATGAAGTTCCGTACATCCTTACCACTTGCACTGGCATTCGTCGCCGCGTTTGGTTTGGTCATTCCGATCCAAACGTTCGCCGCCCCGCAAGGAACGGTCGTTCAAATTGACGACGTCAAACTGCACAAGAATGGAAGCTTGTACGGCGTCGTTCTCACGTCCGAATTGCAGCCGGCGGTCGATAAGGCGGTCATGATTCAGAGGGGCAAGGAAGTCCTCGCCACCACCAAGACCAACGAAAGCGGCGGTTTTGGGTTCGCGGGCCTGAATTCCGGCGTCTATCAATTGGTCGGTCCGGAAGGTCAACGGACGGTTCGCGTCTGGACGGAGAAGGCGGCCCCTCCATCGGCCGCTCCCCAAGCCGTGCTCGTTAACGATACGGTTCGCGCGCAGTACGGGATGCAACGCCTGAAGGTTTTCCTGTCGAACCCGTTCGTGATCGCGGCGATCATCGCGACGGCGGTCGCGATTCCGGTCGCGATCCACAACTCCGGTTCGAGCACTCCGGCAAGCCCGTAACCGCACGCCCCGCCTCCCATCTAGCGGCGTTCCCCAAGTCGCCGGTGGTATCGAAGCGAACCGTGCCATCCGGAATCGCATATCCCGCGCAATAAAACATCGCGCAATTCGCGTGACGAAACGCGAGTCAAGAGAGCATCCCGCCGGCGACCGGCCGCAATCCGATCGCCGGTTTTCTTTGCGCAGAATCTGGCGAGTGGAAGCCGCGCGTCCCGTCCGGAGGGTGGTGCGTCCGATACCCGGGAACTCCGGCCGGACGGGACCGTGCGGCGCAGGTTCCCCTATTGGCCCCGTCCCTTCCGGGCCGCCTCGAATCGGGCGGACACCTCGGGCCAGTTGATCACGTTCCAGAAGGCGTCGATGTAGGTGCCTCGGAGGTTCTGGTACTTCAGGTAGTAGGCGTGTTCCCAAACATCCAATCCGAGGATCGGAGTGCCCTGATGCTCAACGACATCCATTAGAGGATTGTCCTGATTCGGCGTGGAAGAGATGAACAACGAACCGTCATCCGCCACGCTCAACCAAGCCCATCCGCTGCCGAACCGCGTCTGCGCGGCTTTGTTGAACTGGTCCCGAAACTCCTCGAAAGAACCGAAAGTGGAGTTGATCGCCTCCGCCAGAGCCCCCTCGGGCCGGCCGCCCCCGTCCGGCGACATGATCCGCCAAAACAGGGTGTGGTTGTAGTGCCCGCCGCCGTTGTTGCGCAGCCCCACCGGCAATTCGCCGACCCGGGCCAAAAGCTTCTCCAGCGGCACGCCGGCAAGGTCGGTCCCCTCCACCGCCTTGACCAGGTTATTGAAGTATCCCTGGTGGTGCCGCGTATAATGAATCTCCATCGTCTTGGCGTCGATGTGCGGTTCTAATGCGTCGAACGCGTAAGGCAGCGGCTCGAAACGCAACACCGGCGCCGCGTCCTCGGCAAACCCAATCGTCGACGGCACCACGGCCGCCATCAAGATCAACGCGAATACTCTCATGGCAATCTCCCTATTCGGCCCTCGGTAAAACGGGATCGATCCGACGAGCGGGCCATCTAATAATACTCATCAAGACCGAACGGAACTCAACGGCCCCCGTCGTCGCTTTCGCGGCGCTCGCGGCGGCGTCCATCCCGCCCCGTCTTGCCTTCTCGTCGAAAACGGATGGGATGCACGTGCGCGAGGCTCCTGGCGACGCTTCGCGGAAACGATTATTTCAATAATACTCCGCAAAAACTCATTTGTGGGCCGTCCTCGAAATGGAAATGACCTTGGAACGCGGTTTCGCGAGGAAACCAACGTCTTTCGAAATCGTTGATTTCGAACTCGAAACCCTTATTTCGGGTCAAACCAATGCCATTCTATCGAAGACTTCCAATCTCCGGGAACCGTTGAAAGCCGTGTCGTGACGCCGTGTCTTCTCGATCCGACCCGAAAAGTATCGGCGATTTCTCGCTTCGTTCGTCCCGGCTGGGACCGCCTTGGGGGGCCTTGGACACCTGGTACCGCGTACCGCGGGCGCCCAGGACGCGACGGACGCCCGACTGAAGTCAACAGGCTTCGCGGCGCGGTCTCCCCACGAGCCTTTGGCGTCGCGTTCACCGGAGCGAGATTACGCGCGGGTTAGCGAGTCGGGGAAGGCCCCTCGATGGAGTTAGCCTTACCGAGTGAAATCCCCGAGAGGCGCGTTTCTTACGCGGGGGGCCTTGACAGTATACCGCGGCGATGCCAGAATCGGTCCTCCGTCGGGTTCAAAAACCCCTATCTGGCAATGAGTAACGCGACAAGGTTCTGAATGCAATGAGTTTAGAGCGGTTTCTTTCGCCCCGTTCCATCGCGGTGGTGGGCGCTTCCAGGGAGCAGGGCAAGGTGGGGTACGAGATTCTCCACAATCTAATCGTCGGAGGGTTCGAAGGGCCGATCTACCCGGTCAATCCCAAGGCGGATGAAATCGAGGGGCTTCGGTGTTTTCCGGATTTGGCTTCGATAGCGGAGGTGCCGGACCTGGTCGTCGTGGTCGTGCCGTCGAAATTGGTTCCCGGCGTCATGGAGCAATGCGTGGCATGCGGCGTCAAGTCGGTGATCATCATCACCGCCGGTTTCAAGGAGGTGGGGGAAGGGGGCGCGGAACTGGAAAAACGCGTTCTGGCTATCGCTCGATCGGGTGGAATCCGGATGATCGGGCCGAACTGCCTCGGGGTCGTCGCGCCGTTGGCGAAGATGAACGCCAGTTTTGGCGGAGGATTGCCGGAGGCGGGAAATATCGGCTATTTGTCCCAGTCGGGGGCGCTTCTCGTGGCGATTTTGGATTTGGCCGGCGCCAACGGAATGGGTTTTAGCGCCCTTTTCAGCGTGGGAAATAAGGCGGACGTCAGCGAGCTGGATGTCATCGAGACCCTGGGAAAAGACCCCAACACGAAGGTAATCGCCGGTTACTTGGAGAGCATCGCGGACGGGGACGCGTTCGTCCGGTTGGCGGAATACGTTTCCAAGCAAAAACCGATTCTCCTGATGAAGTCGGGGGGCACCAGCGCGGGAGGGCGCGCGGCGTCTTCGCACACCGGCAGTCTCGCCGGCGGCGACGTCGTGTATGAAAGCGCCTTCGTCCGCTCCGGCGTCGTCCGGTGCGATTCGATCAAGACCCAGTTCGACCTGGCGAGGGCCTTTGCCTACCAGCCGCTGCCGAAAGGGGAGTCCGTTGCCGTGGTGACCAACGCCGGCGGCCCCGGAATCATGGCGGCGGACGCGGTCGAGCGCGCCGGATTGACCTTCGCCATGTTGGACGAAGCGACGATCCAAAAGCTCAAATCCTTCCTGCCGGCGGCGGCGAATTGTATGAATCCCGTCGACGTTCTCGGGGACGCGCTGGCGGAGAGCTACCGGTTCGCCATCGAAGCCGTCATGGAAGACCCCAACGTCGACGTGGTATTGGTCCTGCTTACGCCGCAGGCGATGACGCAGACGGTGGAAACCGCCCGGATTCTCGTTGAAGCCGGCCGCGAATACGCCGACAAGCCGGTGCTGGCCTGTTTTCTCGGCGCCGGCAAGGTGGCGGACGCCGAGAAGGTGCTCACCGCCGGCGGCGTCCCCCACTACGACTCTCCCGAAAGCGCCGTTGCAGTCATCCGCGCGATGACGGATTACGTGCGGTGGAAGCACCGGCCCAAGCGGGTCGTGAAGATGTTTCCCGTAAACCGCCATCGCGTCGAGCGGATCATCGACCGCCACCTCCGTCGCGAACTCCGGGAGGTGGGCGAAATGGAGTCCAAGGAGATACTGGAGGCTTACGGCTTCTTGACGCCCAAGGGTTCCCTGGCCACGACCGCCGAGCAGGCCGGCAACATCGCCGAGCAGCTCGGCTACCCGGTCGTCATGAAGATTTGGTCTCCGGACATCATCCACAAGTCCGACTGCGGCGGGGTCCGCGTGGGGCTGCGGTCCCGCCAGGAAGTGATGGATGCCTTCGATTTGATGATGTACCGCATTCCGATGAAGCTGCCGGACGCCCAGATTCTCGGCGTGCTGGTCCAGCAGATGGTGAAGGGGGGGCAGGAAGTGATTTTGGGCATGAACCGCGATCCGCAGTTCGGGCCGCTGATGATGTTCGGCATGGGGGGCGTTTTCGTCGAGGTCCTGAAGGACGTCTCATTCTACCTGGCCCCGCTGACCAACGATGAAGCCCGGCAGATGCTGGTCAACACCAAGACCTACCAGATGCTTTGCGGCGTCCGCTCCCAGGAGGGGGTGGATATCGACGCCTTGGCCGAGGCCCTGCAGCGCCTGTCGCAGTTGGTGACCGAATTTCCCGAGATTCAGGAAATGGATATCAATCCCTTCGTGGTGGGACCCCCCGGAACGACCCCGATCGCCGTGGATGCGCGGATCAGCGTCGAACTGGACAAGAGCGCGGGGACGGCCCATCATTCGTGACGGAGGCGCACAGATCGTCGGAAACCCCTTTGGACCTCATTTTGACGGGAATATCGAAACATGCCACTGAATAGTGAATGGATGACGGAGTACCAGGACGGGATTGGCACCGCGGCCCAGGCAATCGCCATGATTCGCCCGGGCAACGACATTTTCATCGGCAGCGCCTGCGGCCTGCCTCAATACCTGGTCGAATCGCTGGTGAAGCATTCTTCGCACATCCACGATGCGCACATCATGCAGTTGCTGACGATGGGCTCCGCGCCGTACCTGCAAAAGGAATACCGGGATAAATTCAAGCTCAATACTTTTTTCGTGGCCGAAGGGGCCCGGGAGGCGTTGAGCCAGGGGTACGCGGATTACACCCCGATTTTTCTTTCCGAGATTCCCAGTGAATTCGAATCGGGCCGTATGCCGATCGACGTCGCGCTGATTTCCGTCGGCCCTCCGGATCGACGCGGCCTTTGCAGCCTGGGCGTGGCGGTCGATATCGTCAAGGCCGCCACCGAGAACGCCAAGTACGTCATCGCCCAAGTCAACTCCAACATGCCGCGGACCCTCGGGAACAGCTTCATTCATGTCAACCAGATTGACATGATGGTGCCGCATGACGAGCCCCTCATCGAGATCCCCCCCGCGAAGCTGGACGACCGGCTGCGCCGCATCGGTGAAAACGTGGCGAGGCTGATCGAGGACGGCAGCACGATCGAGTGCGGCATCGGCATGGTGCCGCAGGCCGTAGCCGAATTCCTCAAGGATAAGAAAGACCTGGGAATCCACACGGAGATGTTCGGCGACTGGATCATCGATCTCATCGAATGCGGCGCGGTGACCGGCGGTAAGAAGACGGTCAACCGCGGCAAGGTCGTGGCCAGTTTCGCCATGGGATCGGAGCGGTTGTACAAATTCCTCCACAACAACAACATGTTCGATTTTCAGCCGACGGAATTCGTCAACGATCCGTTCATCATCGCCAAGCACGATAAGATGATGGCGATCAACGTCGGCCTCGAGGTCGATCTCACCGGGCAGGTCTGCTCGGATTCCCTGGGATACCAGTTTTACAGCGGGGTCGGCGGACAGGTCGACTTCATCCGCGGCGCGGCGCGCAGCCGCGGCGGAAAGGCGATTATCGCCATGCCCTCCACGGCGAAGAACGACACCGTCTCGCGGATCGTTCCGGCGCTCACCGAAGGCGCCGGCGTCGTTACTACCCGTGCGGACGTCCACTACGTCGTGACGGAATACGGAATCGCCTATCTGCACGGCCGGAGCGTGCGCGAACGGGCCTTGGCGTTGATCAACATCGCTCACCCGAAATTCCGCAGGGAGCTGGTGCAGGCGGCCAAGGCGCGCAATTTCGTCTATGCCGATCAGATTGAGCTGGCCTGGGAGAAGGTCCGTTATCCCGAGGAACTCGAGCGCTACGACACGCTCCGCGACGGAAAACAGATATTCCTCAGACCGGTCAAGCCGACCGACGAGGGCGAACTGGCCGACATGCTTTATTCCTTAAGCGCCGATTCGGTCCGCCACCGGTTCTTCACGCACACCAAGACGTTCCCCCACAAGGACGTCCAGCAGTTGACCAATATCGATTACGAGCAGAATCTGGCGATCGTCGCCGTCGTGCCGGGTCCCGAGGGGGAAGACGAAATCGTGGCGATCGGCCAGTATTTTCTCGACCCGCACGGTCTGTCCGCCGAGATCGCCTTCATCGTCCAGGACGAATGGCAGCAGCAGGGAATCGGCACGATTCTGTTGAATTACCTGATCGATATCGCGCAAAAACGCCGTATTCGCAAGTTCGAGGCGACCGTCATGGCCGAAAACAAGGCGATGCTGGCGACCTTCTATAACAGTGGTCATCCCATCAAAACGGAGTTCGACGGAGAGGCCTATAAGATCACTTTTGAACTCACGGATTCCGACGGAGGAAAGATCCCGGTGAGTGGTTGAGATTCGGAAGAAATGAGTTCGAAGAAAACTGGATTGGTCTATCATGGGCGGTTTCTGGATCATCTCACCGGAGACGGTCATCCCGAAAGCCCGGCCCGGCTGGAATCGCTGGTCCGGCGATTGAAGGACGTCTCGCTTTGGGATGAACTCAGACATCTGAGGTTTCACGAAGCCGACGTTTCGCGGGTCGAGACGATCCACGCCGCGGCCTACGTCAGCCGCTTTCGCGATACCTGCATCGGCGCCACCCCCGTCGCCGCCATGGATACCATGGACTGCCGCGTCAGCAAGGAGAGCTATGAAATCGCCCTCTTCGCGGTCGGAGGCGTCCTCGCCGCCGTCGACGCGGTCATGCAAGGGAAAATCCGCAACGCGTTCTGCGCCGTACGACCCCCCGGTCATCACGCCGAACACGACCGTGCGATGGGCTTCTGCTATTTCAACAACATCGCCATCGCCGCGGAGTATCTCGTCCGCGAGTTCGGTCTGGAACGAGTCGCCATCGTCGATTTCGACGTCCATCACGGCAACGGGACGCAGCATGCGTTCGATCGACGCTCCGACATCCTCTTTATCAGCGTCCACGAATCGCCCCAGACTATCTTCCCCGGAACCGGCTACGCCGATGAGATGGGGTCGGGACCGGGAAAAGGCTTCACCGTCAACATCCCCATGCCCCCCTTTTCCACGGACGCGGACTACCGGACCGTCTTCAGCGACCGTATCATGCCGGCATTGGAGGAGTTCCAGCCGGAGTTCCTTCTGCTCGACACCGGGTTCGACGTCCTCGATGCCGATCCCATCGGGCATCTCCGTCTTACCCCGGGCTCGTTCGGGTGGATGACCGATGAGCTGTGCCGCTGCGCGGAACGACACTGCCGCGGACGCGTCGTTTCAGTCATAGAAGGGGGCTACGACCTCGATGCGTCGGCCCTCGCGGCGGAGTTCCACATTCGGTCGTTGCTGCGATGGGCGAAAAAAACACCGAAGAAAGGCCACATCCCGGCGCCGAACGGATAGAAAACGCTTCAGGCTCGGTCTTCGCAACGAACCCAAGAGGAAAAGAAAACGGTGAATGAAGATTCCGATTCCCCATCACCGGAAAAAAAACCAACCGCGCAAAAAAGAGCCCTCGCGGGCGGGGCAGGAACCCGCGAGGGACAAAGACAGGTAACCCTTACTCTGCTAGTATTATCGGCTACGCCAGCAAGTATTTCTACCCTACTTTCTGGTGGCTTTTTTGATTTCTTTTTGTCATATTGTCGACAATCGTTCCGGAAGCAAAGTTCGCACACGCAGCGACGAATAACGCCGTCGTCTCCACAAACAACGGGGGGTCCGGTATCGCCGCCACCGGCGCCTCGAAAGACGGAGGCGAAAAGAACCCGCGAACGGCCGGGAACGAATGATCAGCGCATAAGAGAGCCCCTCACGGGCGGGGCAGGGACCCATGAGGGGCAAAGACAGATAATCCTTACTCATCCAATATTATCGCCATAATAAACCCCAAACACTACCCTTCTTTCGGGTGGTTTTTCCCGTTTTTGCGAAGTTTTTTGTCCTCTGAGCCGTTTTTGCGTGTCCTCGCACCCAACGCGCGCCGATTTCCCCTTGCGCACTTTCCGTGTTTTCCCACGTTTACCAACCCAACCTGATCTCTAAGGATTTCTCTGGGAAAACAAATACCAGGATATACAATAATGGAAACAGTGGCGCGAATTGCACCTGCGAGGCTGGACTAGTGCTTTTTTGAACGTAGAAATTGGGGCTGACGTTTCGGTTTCATCCGTGCGATTGCGGCACTTCGGCGTGCCGCCAACCCAAAATCTCAGTCCTGACAGAGTAGTAGGTTCCGGCTTTCGCGATTGCCACCGCGAATCCTCACGCCCCCCCTCAGCCCATGTCCGACGACCTCGAAAACCAGCTATTTCTCCACAAGGACCTGTCCGGTTCGACGCTGGATGGGTATTTGCTCCTGCGGCGGCTGGGTCGGGGTGCTATGGCGGAGGTCTATTTGGCCGTGCAGACGTCGCTGAAGCGAAAAGTGGCGTTTAAGGTCCTGCGGCCCGAGTTCGCCGGGAATGCGACGTACGTGGCCCGGTTTCAGCGCGAAGCGGAGTCCGCCGCGTCGCTCGTTCATGCGAACATCGTGCAGATTTACGAGGTGGGCCGGGTGGGCGACGTCCGCTTCATCGCTCAGGAGTACGTGCAAGGGGAAAACCTGCGTCAGTGGATGCGTCGCAATGGCAACCCCACCGCGTCCCAGGCTCTGGCGATCATCTCCCAAACCGCGGCGGCCCTGGCGTGTGCCGGTGACCAGGGACTTGTCCACCGGGACATCAAACCGGAAAACATCCTCATCACGAAGAAAGGAGAGGTGAAGGTGGCGGATTTCGGCCTGGCGCGACAGTCCTTGGGCGACGCCGGCGAGTCACTCGCGCTCACGCAGATCGGAATGACCTTGGGAACCCCCCTCTACATGAGTCCGGAACAGGCCGAAGGCCGAAAACTGGACCCGCGGAGCGACATCTACTCTCTTGGGGTCACCTGCTATCACCTGCTCTCGGGAACTCCCCCATTCGATGGGGACACGGCTCTGGCGGTGGCGGTAAAGCATTTGAAGAACGAACCGGTGCCGCTGTCGACGCTCCGGCCCGACTTGCCGCCCGGCCTCTGCGCGATCGTGCATAAGATGCTTGCGAAAAGACCCGACGAACGCTACCCGTCGGCGGACGTCCTCCAGCAAGAACTAATAAAGCTTCAGGCCGAAACGCCGGCGCTGACCGGAGCATCGCTGCCACCGGGCGATCTGCTTGCCCAAACGCTCCGGGGCGCTGAACCCGCCGTGAAGCCGAAACGCCGTCATTGGCGGTATGCCGCCTGGGTATTGGTGGGCCTAATTGCGGCAACCGCCGGTAGTCTGTTCGCTCGAATCCAGCTTCGTGGTCCCGGTCTGTTTGCCGAAGTGACCAGGGGAGGGCCGGTCCCCAAACAGGAGACGGCGCTGCGACAATGGTATTTCGCGTCGCAGGCCGGAACGGAAGACGCGTGGAACGCGGTCATCGACTATTTCCCCGAAAACGAGTACCTTGCCAATCGCGCCCGGCAACAACTGGCCAGAATCTATCTTCGTCGCGGAAACCTTGGCGCGGCCTATGGAATCTTCGAGGACCTCGCGGATGAAGAGAGCCGGGACCTCCGGTCATTTGGGCTTGCTGGTCAAGCCGGAATTCTCATTTTGCGAAACAAAGACGAAGAGGCGGCGAAGGCGTTGGCGGAGTTATGGCCGATCCGAGAGTCCTTACGCGATCCTCAGATGCAGCGATTGGCGTTGCAGGTGGCGGAAAGCAGCCGTTCCCAGCGTTCTCACCAAGAAAATGCGGAGTGGGATGAGTGGTTCCAGGAGCATTTTGCCGGACCACCCCTTGACGAACCGTTGGAAGAACGCTAAAAAGGGACGTTTGTCGGTTTTCCGGTGGAACCTTCGCCGGTTCAACCCCTGATCGGCGCAAACACCATTACCAGCGTTGATCGAAAGAGGCGATCGTTCCTCCTTGAAACGCCCATCCCGGCGAGAAGTCCCGGGTTGCCGTAAACGAACCAACGGACCGGCCCCCCCGGGCCGATATAACCGACAACCCACATTACCCGCCCCCTTCGTCTAGTGGCCTAGGACGTCGGATTCTCAGTCCGAAAACAGGGGTTCGATTCCCCTAGGGGGTACTGGTACACTTGTACAGTATATGCCACAATCGGCCGCATCATGCCTAAGTACTTGCCCCTCTTCACTTTGCGCCGGGCCGTTCTGATTGTGGCAACTTGCGGCTTGTGAAGAGTGCAGCGC
>CAZFQG010000134.1:0-17549 GCA_964520785.1 uncultured Planctomycetaceae bacterium
CGGACGATCGCGATCGCGATGATCGCCGCGCGGATCGTCGATCCACGGTCCAATCCGGCCAGGCTGGCGAAGAACCGGGTCCGCGTTCGCAATCCCTCGGGTAATTCGGCCCACGAATTCTACCTCCTCACTCAGGCCACCGGGCAACAGCAACGCGCCCTCGACCTGCTCGGCGCCAAGCCGTAGCCAGAACCGCGACACCCGCCCCCGACGCAAGTCCCGAAAGCCCCGCAAGTTCCGCTCTCCCAAGGGGGAAAAGTTTGGATTAACAGACCAGGCGAACCCCCGCACGAGCCGATCTTGGGCACTCAGTCTCCGCAGATTTCACCCCCCGACGGTGCGGGGGCGGGGATTCTATGCCCCCTCTGCAGGCCAACCGCCGTGAAACCGTCCAGCGAGGGGCAATTCGCGCAAGCGATAGGCGACAAGTGGTTCTTTCAAGGAGGAAAGGATGGTTAAAAACGCGAAGATGGGGCGGTTCGGTCTTGGTTTGATCTTTGGATGTCCGTCCGTTCCGTTTGGATGTCCGTCCGTTCCGACTGTTGACGGTTCGAAATTAACCTCATCGGGCTAAGTACGACTACCTTACGGCGGTATATCGAGGCACCAAGCTCAACGTGGAAGCTCCTGCAGATGCGTGGGGATGTAGCCGAGAAAGGAGGGACGCGCCCCCTCCTTTCTCGGTGACACCCCCTTGTTTCGGTAGGTTTCCCCAACTATGCTTGAGTTCTGTGGGAATCAAATTTCCTATCCCTTTGCGTCCACATGATGGTCGTCGACCCCAAAACGACCCGGTTTTGTGTGGTTTTTTTCTTCGAGGAGGTGTGTGATGAAAACGTGTGTGCTTCGTTCGTGGATTTTTTGTGTCTTCGCAGTGACGACATCCGCCGCCGGAGGGGCGGAACTCCCGGCACGAGCGGCTTACGTCACCAACTACGGCGATGATACGGTCTCGATCGTCTCGCTGGATGCGCGTGCGGTCGTTGCGACGATCGATGTGGGCGACAGACCGATGGGCGTCGCGGTAACGCCCGACGGTCTTCTGGCTTATGTAGCCAACAGCGGGGACAACAGCGTGTCGGTCTTAGACGCCGTATCCGGCTCCGTCATCGACACGATCACCGAGGGCATCGGTGTCTCGCCAAGTCATCTCGCCGTCAGCCGAGACGGGGAACGGGTCTACGTGACCAATAACGGATCGGCAAGCATATCCGTGATCGACACCAAAACCAACGTTGTCGTCGATACGGCTTCAACCCCTCCATTGCCTTGGTCAGTGGCGATCCACCCGGTACGAGACGAACTCTGGCTCGGTTGTTCGAGCCCGGAAGTCCTTGAAGTGCGTTCGACCACGGATTTGTCCGTCCTCGCGCGTGTTGCCCCAACCAACCAACTCCATTACGCCTCGAGTGACCTCGCCTTTCGAGCGGACGGCAGCGAGGCGTTTGGCGCCGAAAGCTGCGGGGAGTGCGGCCGCTTTCACCGGATTTCCGGAACCCCCTCGAGCGGGACGGTTGAAATCCTCCAGTCCAATATCACCTGGTACAATCCACCCGGCGCCGCGTATACAGCCGCCGTTCATCCGACCAGCGGCGTCGCCTATTTGGGCAAAGCCGGCTCCGTCTCGAACAACCACGAATCACCGAAGATTTTCGAGTTCGCGGATGGCGCCGTAAGACGCATGCTGACATTCACGGGACGGGACTATACCCCGCGAGCGATGGAAGTGGCTCCAGATGACGGATTGCTCTGGGTGGCACAGGGGTGGGATCAGGGATTTCTCTCAGTTGTCGACCCCGCTACCATGCTTGCGATCACAACCGTAGAGGTCGGCGGCAACCCGCAAGGGCTCGCGCTGACGACGCAGCGGACGCTCTTCTTGCCGGGCGATCTCAACGGCGACGGCCGGGTAGGCAGTGAAGACTTGGACATTGTACGTGCGAACTGGGGGGCGGGCGTAGACGCCGGTTGTCTTTCCTGCGGCGATCCGTCGGGAGATGGCATAGTCGGCAGTGCTGACTTGGACCTCGTCCGGTCGAACTGGGGACGGACCCTGCGGACTGCCGTGCCGGAGCCCGGTACGGTTGTGCTGGGATTCGTTGGTGCGATTGCGTTGCTCCGCCGACGAAACGCCTCCCGCAGACATCCCCGCGACCGTATCAATCCAAACCGAATTCCTCCAGACGGCGTTTGACCTCGGGCATATCCGCCACGTACACGGCCCCGTCGCTTGTGCCCCATACGAATCGCGTGCCCGTCGCGTTGACTGCCGGTAGTCCCACGGAGACATCGAACGGTGTCGCAAAACTCACTACCGGGTCTTGCCTATCTTCCCGGTAGATCGACAATTTCTTGAAGGTTCCGTCGGCGAGTTCGCTTTTTCGAGCCCACAGGGCGGCTTTATCGGTGATGCATTCGGGGAAAAAAGGCAGGACGCCGGCGCGCCTCCCCGATGGAATTTCGACTAATGCGGCTTCACTCGCTTCGTTATTCGTCAGGGCTGCAAGGGTGGTTCCCGTTGCCGCGAAGGCAAATACGCTCCAAGCGCGATGTCGCTCGGTAGGAATGGAGCAGACTTCCTCGCCCTTGTCGTTGAAAACCTTCTGTAGATGGAGCGTTCCAGAGGAGGTGGAGAGGCCGCCGACGGCGAAGTACGTGCCGTCGTTGGAAACCGCCGCGGAGAATACGTGCCGGTCGAACGCATCGATTTCCGCCAGCGGCGCAGTTCCCGTCTCGCCAAGCAGATTCCGGATACGGCAAATCCGCGGGTATTCGGTAAAGGCATTGGCGCTGTCCGGCCGCGCGTCCTTGTCCGGTGTTTCGACGCGAAACGATACGAGTTTATCGGCGGCAGGAAAGACGAGCCTATCCACGAGACCTTCCCCGAGTTGCCAGGACCGGATCTCCCTGCCGGTCTCGACATCCCAGAGCTTCGCGTCTCGTCCCGCCGAGAAGGCGAGTTGACCGCCGTCCGGACTGAGTGCGAGGGCCGCGTTGTCGGAATAGCGACCCTGCGGAGTGTTGAGCACGTGGAGCAGGCGGCTTTCATCGCAATTCCAGATGCCTACCTGCCAATCGCGCGAGAGCGCGGCCACGATTCGGTCGTCGGAAGAAATGGTAACCATGGAAACCTGACTGGCAAGCCCGCGAAGCGTCTTGACCCCTCGATCCGGTTCGAGTCTCCAGACGCTGCCGTAGGCCTCGCTACGGAAATGCCCGGTCGCCAGCATCCGGCCGTCCGGTGAGAACGCCAGGTTCGACGTGCAGATGCACAGATTCGTTCTCAGCAGCAGCTTTCCTGTGGCAACATCCCAAAGTCTCTGATCCGCGTAACCCGCGGACGCGAGCGTAGAACCGTCCGAGGAGAACGCGACGGCAAAGACATCGCAATAACTGCCGCGGCAGTAGGATATTGGCGCCTTCCTGGTGAGATCCCAGATAGTTATCGTGCCTCCGCCGTCACCAGCCGCCAGCAACCAGCCGTCCCCCTCGCAGGTTGACTTCTCACCATTCCCCTTACGGAAGTCGCGAGCGAAGCTCAAGCAGTGGATCCTGCTGGCACGGGCCCTCATCGACGCGACCGTGTCGCCGGAGACTAGCGACCAAACCTGAATTACCCCCTCCCGGTCGCCTTCGGCTAACAGCGATCCGTCGGGGGCAACCGCCAGGGCGCCGGCCTCTCCGAACGGAGTGGCTGAGGGAAACGTATGCAGGAGATTGCCTGAGCGACCGTCCCAAGCCGCAAGCATCGCCGTGTTTCCCGGCGCTATCACCGGCATGACGACGACTCTCCCGTCGGGAGACATGACTCCCTCCTCGACCGTGCCGAGTATTGCCCCTTCGATAGGTTCCATCGAGACGGCGACGGCAGGGTCCTCGAGGCTGGCGACGACCGCTCTCTCCTCACGGACACACAGATGCAACGGCGTACCGCCGGTCCCGAACGCCAACGCACCCGAACTGGGGGCGGCGAGATTCTCAACGCGGTCCGTGGCGGAATCCCAGAGCTTCGCCACGACCGGACTTCCGCCGCGATCGTAAATGGAGCCCATTAGCAGACGCCTCCCCTGCGGGTCGAAAAGAACCCTTTCCACGCCGGAGTGCGTGAATCGTTTTACGCACGTCGCATCGAGGCCGAAGAGAGTCGTGGCGGCCAGACCGCGCACGGTTTCGTCGCCCGGACGTATTTGCGCCGCCTTCCGGGCCAGGCTTGACGCCTGATCGGACCACCCGCTTGTGTGTTCGACGGCCAATAGACGTTGGGCCTCTTGAATCAATAAGCCGCGTTTGAAAGCGGCGGTCTCACGCTGGGCGGCTTTCTTTTCCCGGTTTGCGGCCGCCGCCGCACGATCGGCCGCTTCGGCCACGCGATTTGCCGCGACCACCTGGACTCGCGCCAAAATCACCAGCAGGGATAGCGCCAAAAGGGCGACGCATCCTGCCGAAGCCCAGCCCTTGTTTCGGCGGGCCCAAAGTCCGACGCGATGAATCGTGCGAGCCGGCTCGGATTCCGGGTAAACGGATGTCGGTTCACCTCGCAGCCAGCGCCGGAGATCTTCGGCGAACTCCTGTGCGGTCTCATAGCGATCTTCCGGAGCAAGCTCCATCGCCTTGTGGCAGATCGCGTCGAGGTCGCGTGGAAGGTTCTTCACCAACCGCCGCGCTCGCACCGGCCGGCAATCGGCCTTGCCGTCATCTTCCGCCCGCTTAGAATCCGTAAGGACGGCGGGCCGCAGGGTGAGCAATTCGTAGAGTGTGACGCCAAGCCCCCAGACGTCGGTCCTTTGATCTAGGGAGGCGCCTTGACGCTGCTCCGGCGACCAGTAGCCGGGGGTGCCGATCTGCCGGGTTCTCAGCAGAGCGGCGTCCTCTTCGAACTCCTCGGTCCGCGCCGGCCTTTGCGGATCGTTGAGATAGCCGGCGAGTCCGAAGTCAATGACCCAGCTCTGTCCCGACAAATCAATCATGATGTTCGCCGGTTTGATGTCACGGTGGATGAAGCCGTGCTGGTGCGCATGTTCCAACGATTCCGCCACGTCGGCCATCACCTGCGCGACGGAGCGGCAATAGTCCGAAGAAAGGAAAAGCGAGTCAGAACCTGAAGGTGGAGTGTCTTCCGGAGCGAGGCATAGTCCGTCCGGAGAAACCGCTGTTTCCCCTCGATGAAGGACCGGCTCCGCGTCCTCCTGGTTGAACGCTTCCCTCTCACTCCGGCGCTCGCGTCGTCTGGCAATCTCCGCGAAGCGGCTTAGAGGCGGCGTCTGCTGATTCGGCACTCTCAGTTGCCAGTCGATCGTGGCGCGCACCACGTGATGGAGCGCCGCGCCGTCGATATAGGGCATGGCGAAATACTGAATCTCTCCCTCTTCGCCCGACGCAAACACGGGTACGATGTGCGTCTGATGCAGTCTCGCCAGTACCCGCTGCTCACGCAGGAATCTCTCCCGATGGAGCGCCCGCGCGGCGCCGCGCCGGATGACCTTTACGACGACTCGCCGGTCCAGCGGCTCTTGAATCGCCTCGTAGATGATTCCCATTCCGCCCTTGGCGATCTGGCGGACGATTTTGAAATCGCCCAGTCTTTCCGGGACGGGAGTATCGAGGACTTCATTGGAAAGTCCCAACATCCGGTCCAGTTCGCTCGCTTCACGGATGGCACCGGCATATTGCGGGTATCGGGCACGGTAAGTCCGGATCGTTGCCTCACGATCCGCCGCGCGCTCACATTCCGCGAAGAGACTTGCGAGAATACGGTCGATCTCGTCGGACGATGAAGGGCAATCGCTCATTTAGATACATTCTCCGGCTCGAACGGCCATTGTTCCTTCAGTCTTCGCAGCGCCCGAACGTAACGGACCGTCGCGGCATTCTCACTAATCCCCAAAACCATTCCGGCTTCTCTGAACGAAAGCTGGTCATAATGGCGCATCCAAAGGATTTCCTGGTCCCGCCGCGAAAGCGCGTTCATTGCCGCCTGAACGTGCTCCTGCAGTTCTTGTCGGGCCAGCGCCTCGCTCGGCCGGGTTCCCGAAGTGACCAGGTGCATCCCCAGTTGAAGAGAGGACTGCTCCGGCCAGGGCATGTTGCGTCGAATATCGCGGCACGCCCGGGATTCACGGCGCCATGCGTCGATCAGGCAATCCAGCGAAAGCCGGTAAAGCCAGGCGTAGGGCGTGACTTCGGGGCGCTCATGATAACGCGGCCACTTGCGGCAGGCTTGCAGGAACGCCTCACTCAGAATCTCCTCGGGGTCGACGCGCACCGCCAGGGCGGGATCGATCCGCCGTTGGACCATCGCGAGCAATCGCGAACGATGCTCCTCGAACAGTCTTCCCACAGCCGCCAGGTCGCTCACCGTGAAGGTCTCCCGTCCACATACGCAACCTCGGACTCTCTCTTGCCGTGGATGAGCTGCCGCCCGAGGTACTAACCGATGGACAAAGCCAACAATCTTACAACGTCTCGCTCGCCGTAGTATCGCGGCATGCTATCAGTATTACCGACAGGTGGAATGCGTGCAAGCCCCCCCGACATAGTGGCCCATGGCAGGAATGCCGGTCGGGGAAAACCGCCGCTGGCCGCTTCTACATTGATCCGTCCGTGGGCATGCAACAAACCGCATCAAGCCTGTCAGTTTTTTGGCGAAGACGTCGGTTACAGTCCGGAGGGCGATTCCCACGAGCGACTTCCAAGAGTGAATCCGATGTGAATCGGGCTCGAATGGCGGTTGGATTCCTGGAATGATTCGTCTGAATGGGTTTTTCCATCCGTGTTAGTTCCGTTTTTCAGTTTTCGAGGAGGAGTACAATGAGTTTTCGAGTTCCTATCCTATTTACTCTCTTGGCTGTATTCACCTACACAGGCCTGGAAATGGCCCCCCCGGTCACAGCCGATATCGTCGCTGCTACGCCCCAGGGAGGAGATATTGAAGCCAAGCACAACACCGGAATGGCGGGCTGGGAATTCAAGATCGACGACGCGATCGTCCTGACACAGCTCGGGCTGTACGACGTGGGCGAGGACGGCCTCAGCCAGTCCCATCAAATCGGGATCTGGGATGTGACAGGACAGATGCGAGTCTCATCCGTCGTCCCATCAGGTTCTGCTTCAGTGATTCGAGACGGGTATCACTACGTCGAAGTAGCGCCGACTCTTCTAACGGAAGGACACGATTACGTAATCGGAGTGTTCTTTGAACATGCCGCACCGGACAGGCTGCTTGAGAATCTTGACGGATTGCAGATGGCTCCCGGAATACATTACTTATGGCCGCGAGCCGGCTTAACTGACGTGTTTAGCTTTCCTGATAACCGCCAAACGGATTCTCCGGACGCGTTCAATCATTTCAGCGCAAACTTCCAGTACATAGTTGCCGTCGCTGGGGATCTCAACCTGGATGGTCTCGTTAATAGTCGTGATTTGGACATTGTTCGCTCCAATTGGGGTTCGTCCGTCAACCCAGGCGATCTCACTCATGGTGATGCTGATGGGATGGGATCGGTTGCCAGCGAAGACCTGGATCTCATCCGAGCAAACTGGGAACCCATGACATCCAATGGAGCGATTAGCTGGGCAGGGAACGTCGATCCAATCAACCCCCTGCTGTGGGACGCCTCGACAAAGGCATACGTCGGCAGAACTTCAGATGGCAACATCATCGTCAACGGAGACGGAACTCTTCTTGCAGAAGATTGCTATCTGGGCCATGACTCCGGCGCGCAAGGGACGGTAGTCATGAAAGGTCCCGGCTCGACGTGGACCAATGCCGCAAGTCTTTATGTGGCCTACGGCGGAAGTGGAACGCTCACTCTTGAGGGAGGCGCGGTCGTCACAGCGAGCAGCAGCAGCATCGGTGAGAGGTCCGGATCGACAGGAGAGGCGTCGGTATTGGGCCCGGGTTCGGCGTGGACGAATGACGATCGCCTTTACGTGGGCTACTCCGGCAGCGGAACCCTGGCGATCGGCGAAGGCGGTCGTGTCGGCGATAAGGTCGGCTACGTCGGTTCGCACGACGGGTCCATCAGTGCGGTGACGGTCGATGGGCCGGACTCGATCTGGACGAACAGCGACACGCTCTACATCGGGGTGGGCGGCAGCGGGAGCTTGGAGGTCACTCGCGGCGGAGAGGTCGGCAGCGGCGTCGGCTATATCGCGTACGATTCCGGATCGTCCGGCGCCGCTCTCGTGAGCGGTACCGACAGTGCCTGGGGCACTGGATCGCTCTACGTGGGCGGAAACATGGCCGCTAGCGGCGGGACCGGGACCTTGACCGTCGCCGACGGCGGTACGCTCGGCGTCTCCAACACACTCAAGATCTGGGACACCGGCAGCCTCAGCCTCTCCGGAACCGCAAGCCGGATCAACACCGGATCCTTCATCGTCGAACCGGGCGGTCAGTTCACCCATACGTCGGGCACACTGGCGGTGTATGATGGCTGTCTTTATTTTGGCCCGGGAGAGCAAATGATTGATGGAACTGGCAATCCGACTATCAGACTAATTGGTGGCGACGCATCAGTGCTCGGTGAACTCTCGATTGGCAGATCCGACACGGGGACGCTCGCGATTAGCGAGGGCGGAACCATGTGCAGCGGCAATACCTATGTTGGTTATCGGGGTAGTTCTACGGGAGCTGTATCCGTGAGTGGAACGGCTTCAACGTGGGACGTCGGAATGAATCTCTATCTGGGCCTGTACGGGCGTGGAACACTGGAGATCATGGAAGGTGCCATGGTGTCCGTCGCCGACGCGACCTGTGTCGGCTGGGGTGGAAGCGCCGTGTCTGGAGAAGGAGGAATCCGGTTTGGCGTTGGTGGTGGCGTGCTTGAAACGCAGTCACTTCTGGCGGGGTCGTCCCAGATCGGCGGGACGGGAACGGTGATCGCTCGCGGTCTGGTGAGCGATGTTACACTGCTATTCGACGCCCCCGAAAGTCTGCAACAAACCATTAATCTCAACAGCCTGCCGAACCAGCACGTTACGATAGAACTGGACGTCAGTGACCCCCACAACGTCGGATACCTCGGCGCGGGCTACGAGGGGAGCGGCTCCCTGACGATCTGCAACAGCGTTGTGGTCAAATGTGGTCGGGGGTCTCTCGGCTTTCGCCCTGGCAGTACGGGTTCGGCAACTGTGACGGGTTGCGGCTCGGTTTGGGACGTCGCATCGCATCTCTTAGTTGGTGGCGGTGGCGAGGCAGAACTCAGGATCAGTGACGCCGCGGCTATCGTCAGCGGTTACGACAGCCATCTCGCATGGGCGCCCGGATCGCGCGCTACCGCCACAGTCAGCGGGGCGGGATCCACTTGGACGGTCGGCAGCGACTTGTACGTAGGCCGCGACGGCAGTGGAACACTCGGAATCACGGGAACCGCCCTGGTGCGCGTTGCCGGAAAGTTGACCGTCGACCGCAACGGTGACGGTGACAGCCTCGTCAAAATGTCCACCGGGGGAAGGCTTGCCCTCTTCGGGGAAGGAGACGATGACTTGGAGGATTTCTTTGACTTGATCGAAGGTACTGATGCGTTTCAGTACTGGGATAACACGACTTCCGGCTGGCTCGATCTCAACACGGCGATGCCGGGTTCCGATTATACGCTCAAGTACGTCGACATCGTGGGAAGTGCCCTTTTCGGTTACACGATCCTGACGGTGGGAACGGGTCAGAACATCCCCGGCGACCTGGATCAGGATGGAATGGTCAACAGCCGCGACCTCGACGTCGTCCGCGCGCATTGGGGTCTCTCCGCATTGAGCATCCGCGAGGGGGACGTCAATGGGGACGGCTGGGTCGGCAGCGCCGATTTGGATTTTGTTCGGGCAAACTGGGGCAACGGGGTCGTGACGGTTCCTGAGCCGGGAATCCTTCTGCTCGTGATTCTCGGATCGCTGACGGCCGTGCTCCCCCGCGTCCGCCGTGCGACGCTCGTTTGAATGGTCATCTCCGCGCCCCGCCGCGGCAGCAAGTTGCGGGGCGCTTTGACCTTACTCCCATTTTCACCCTATGGGTTGAGTTTCCGAGCGTTCAACACCCACCAGACCGTTCCGGAAACCACCAGCCCCAGAATCCCGGCTCCGGAACCGTCGCCGGTTGCTTCCCGTTTCCCCAATTCGCGCGGACGACATCCAGATCGGTGCTGTCGACGATGCCATCTCCGGAGGGGTCAAATTTCCTATCCCTATCCCTTAACTATGCTTGAGTTCTGTGGGAAATCAGATTTCCTATCCCTTGAAGCGGCGCCAGACGCTGCCGTGATGTAATCCTACATATTAGAACAAGTTCCAACATTCAAGCGAGAGTGTTTCCTGTTCATGGAAGGGTAAGGTTTGAGTGGGATACAATGTGTGATTGTCGGTCTGCTGATGGCCGTAACGGCCTCCGTGGCTGTGGCGCAGGAAGGCCTCATAGGCCAATGGCTGCTCCATGAAGGAAAAGCCGACGCCGGCGGTCAGGGGCACGCAGGGAAGATCGTCAACGCCCGTTGGGTGGAGGAGGCGGGTCCCCTGCGCCTTCGCTTCGACGGCGATGGCGATTACGTGGACTGCGGCACGGCCCTCGGCCTCCTGCTCCGGCGGGAACGTTGTCCTGCTGTCACAAGCCTTGTTGCGGCACTGGACAAGCTTCACCGTCAGTCGCACCGGACCGTTGAGCGTATGGATGTTCCGCAGGCCGCGAAACCGAACGTGCATCCTTGCCCTACACTCCGGGCAAGCCCGATCCTCTCGGACCAAAACGACCTCTCGAATCCTTGATTCGTCAACCTCAAGCCGCGACATACCAGCCTCCTTTCCGCAATGTCGGAGAGGATTGTCCGCATTATCCCGGATCGACGCTAGACCAAAAACCAGCAGTTAAGCGGGTCATTTAAAGAAAAACGCGCAATCCCTGGGGCGGTTCTTATCCCTCAGAGGCGGCGCGAGGGCCGAATGGATTCCAGGTTCTCGCCGAGCGCGAAATGCGGTCCTTGACGCAAGCGCGGATGCACTCCCCTGAGGTGCGGGTGGGCATCGATCTCGTCCGACTCATCCAATTCGGGGAGGTTCCACGAGAGGAGAATAAGGAGCGCCGGCAGGATGATGAGGGACGTGAAAAGGCAGCAACTGACGCCCAACGTGAGAACCCGGCCGAGGCTCTGAAGACCCTGATGACTGGCGATCATCAGGCTGCCGAACCCGACCATGGTGGTCAGCGAGGTAATGAGCACGGCGCTGGCCGTGGAGGGGCTCATGTGGTAGCGGCCCTTCTGCCGCCGGAAATCGTGGATGACGTGAACTCCGTCGTCGACGCCGATGCCCAGAATCAGGGGGAGGACGATCATATTGGCCGGATTGAGCGGGATTCCCAGAAGCCCCATTATGCCGAAAAGTTGCAAGACACCCAATCCGAGAGGTAGCAGCGCCAGGCAGACGTGCAAGACGCCGCCGAGATCGAAGATAAGAACGGCGGCTATGGCGACGAACGCGTACAGCGCGGCGAGTTCATAGCTCTCCTTCATTTGCCGCGACGCCTCATAGGTTTGCAGCGGGTTTCCGGTGGCGCACGCGTCGACCGACCGGACGTCCGCCACGAACCGTTCCATGGCCTCCATGTTCCAGATATCCGCCTTGCTGTAGATTTTCAGAAGATAGCGCCCGCTGTCTCCGACGAACCGTTCCACGAGGCTTTTGGGCAGATCGTCCAGCCTCGGCGGATCCGGATTCGACATCGCGCGAAGCATGTGAAGCCGGCTGAGCATATCCCCCGCTGTACGATGCTGGAAATCGCTCAAACGCTCGTAGCATTCCGGCAACGGAAGCTGGCGGAGCGCCGCGCGGATTTGCTCCAGTTGATATCTGGTCTTTCCGGTGGAGGGAGACTCGCCGAGCAGCAGTTGCGTCCGCTCCAGCAGACGGCCCAGCTTTTCCGGCGAATCGATCGGAATTCGCGGCGGTCTCTCCGGGAGCGTCTCCAATCGCTGATGAATTCCCAAAACGATGGGCGTCTTGTCTTGGATGTCGGCGGGTAGGAGCGACGCTATCTCCTCGACCCGCTCCACCGATCCCTTGCCCAGAAATCGGCGTTTCCGCTCAAGCAACTCCTCGCGGCTTTCGGCGATCGAGAGGGCGAACCAAACGCTTTGATCGCTCTCGGCGAGAAGCTTCTTCTCCATCTCGACGCTTTCAAGGCCGACCGGCTGCAGATTCAACAGGTTGTGG
Organism: uncultured Planctomycetaceae bacterium; assembly: GCA_964520785.1. Lineage (GTDB taxonomy): Bacteria > Planctomycetota > Planctomycetia > Pirellulales > Thermoguttaceae > CAZFQG01. Next base: position 12,196 of record CAZFQG010000134.1, read on the forward strand.
TCGTATTCGAGATTCGTCATGCCGGCGGTACAGAAGGCGACCAGCGCAACCGAAACGGCCAGGACGATCCGAGGTCGGCGGAACAGGGGCAGAAGGCAGCCGTGAACATCGAGTGGAGTGGGAACCGTCTCATCGGGTCGCTTTCCGTCCATCAACTGAATCATCGCCGGGAGGACCGTCATCGCGCAGAGGCAACACAACAGAATGCCCCCGCCGGCGATGAGTCCCAGCTCCGCGACCCCGGTGAATTCAGTCAATCCCGCCATGAAGAACGCGATGGCCGTCGTGATCGCCCCGGTGACGATTCCGGGGCCGACGCTCCGCGCCGCCAGAACCAACGACTCGTCCGACAGGCGGGTCCACCCGCGCAGTTGAAGATAGCGCGCAGCGAAGTGGACGCCGAAATCGATTCCCAGCCCGATAAGGATCACTCCGAAGGCGATGCTCAGGATGTTCAGGTGGCCGATCGCGAGGGTCGTGTAGCCGAACGACCACGCCATTCCGATCAGAAGCGCCAAAACCGTCAATAACGGGTGGCGGATTCCGCCGAATCCGGCGATGAACAGACAGGAAACCCCGACGAGCGCGAGAATACTGGCACGCGTCATCGCCGTCCGGCTCAAACGCATCTCGTCGTTTTCCATGATCGGGAGACCCGTCAATCCGATGTCGATACCCGGGTACCGGCCGCCAACCCGGCCGATCAGGTCGCGGAGCGTCTGGATGGCCTCGGTACCCCGTGCCAGTTCTCCCCCCTCTTCCTTCTCACCATTGATGCGAAGGAGGACCAGTCCGAGTCGTCCGTCATTGGCCAGAAGGTACTCGGTGCCCAACTCGCTGATCGTCGATACCGATTCGGGCATCCCCGGCCAAGGAGATTGATAGCGGCCGTTCTCGCGGAGCGAAACCAAGAGACTGTCCGTCAGACGCGATAACTCCTCAACCGAGGATTCGCGGACTTCCCCGGATCCGTGCTCCAAACGCGAGCATATCCCCCCCAATAGGTTGCACAGGTTGACCTGGGCCCAGTGCCCCTCGACGATTGGGGCAACCTTGTCTAAAAAATGCTGGGTGTTTCGCAGTTGGTGGAGCGGCAGGTAGTGCAAACCCTTCCCGCGGATTCGCGATAAGTCCACTTCATGCAATACCGCGCTGAAGTATCGCTCCTCCTTGCTGATCGCTCGGGAAAGCTCCTCCAAAACGGGGACGACGGCGTCGCGGCTAGCTCCCTCAACCACCACGACGACGTCGTCTTGGGCGCCGAACTCATTGATATAGTCGATCCAGAGTTGATTATGCGAGCACTTCGGATTGAGAAGGTCCAGGCGACTGGTCCGAAAGCCAAGATACGTCTTCGCGAAAACGATCGAAAAGACCGCCACGCCCACCGAGAGGGCGATGACCGTGACCGGACTGCGCACCGAAAAACGGACGAGCCCCGCGCACACCGGCTCAAGCAAGAAGGTTTTCGTTCGCGGCGGCTTCTCCCCGGCCATATAGCTTCCTTGCTGAAAAAATCCAAAAAAGAGCCTTTGGGGAACCTATCCAAAGACTCACTCCCGGTCGATGGTAGCAGATTCCCACCCGCGTGCCAAGTCTGATTCCGCCGAGAAAGTGCGATCGGAACCCGGAAGACTTCATGGGTAGAATGGCGCTGAGAGGAGAATTCCCGACGATTCCCTCCGACTCTTCATCGAGGCGGCCCGTGCGGAATTCTCATCCGGCACCGGAAACGCCGTGGCGGCGTCAAAGGAAGAACCACTCCCCGGTCCAAAGGACCCACGCGCCCAAAAGGAGATTGGTCACCGCGTGCGCCACGACGCAATCCCAGATACTTCGCGTCTTGATCATTAACCAAGTCACCATGCCGAACCAGGCCGCCGCCGCGAACGCCTCCGCCGGGTGCGTCAAAACGCCATAGATCGGAGCCGCCGCGAGGGTGGCGGCCGTGACGGTTCCGAAAGGAACGTCCAGCCAGTCGCGGGCCAAGATATACCGCATGACGAACCCGCGCAGAAAAAACTCCTCGATGAGCGGAACCAATAAAACAAGTCCGAAAAACCGAACGCCCAAATACGACCAAACGGCTGGCGCGCCTGAGAGGTACTCGAACGGATTGTAGCCCGCGCGTTCCCCCTGTTCGACGATTTTCCCCAGCCCAATGGGTACCAAGAGCCGCTGTTCCAGATCAAGTTTACACAGCACGATCCAAACGACGATCCCCGCCACCCCGACAACAACCGACAGAAACGTCACCCGGAAAGGAAACTCCAGATAAACCCGCCAACAGACGGCGACGGCGACGAGAGTGATAAGAATCTGCGCCGAGTAGAACCAAGGATACGCGGAATAGGAAATGGTAAACCCGAAGGCGCCGCCCGGAGTATCCGCTTTGGGAGCCAGTTGTCCTATCAACAAATACAGCAAAAAAGGACCAAAAAACGGTAGCCAGGGATACTCATTCCAGAATTCTGACCCCCCAAAATGGGTTAATGCCCTCTCCTTCTTGCGTTTCTTCCGCGGGGGGCGACGGAGTGGTGGCTTCGGGTCGGGAGTCGGCGGGTCGGGCATAACGGTCTCGGGCGTGAAAAACAGGCATTCGATCAACCCGGCTCAACGGTGCCGGGGCAAGGGCGGTGTGAACCGCTGTATTGTACCTTATGCGCCGGTTCGGGGGAGTCAGGCGACAGTTGGTTAAAAGCGAGCCAGCTCGACACTTGGCGGATTTCGGAGTACCGGCGTTCCGTTGACCGAGGGGGCGGAGCGTCTCCAGGCGATTCGGGCAAAGGACGAATTCCGGAGGATCGATTTGGGTGACAAACGATGGAATCGACGATTGGATGCTAGACGAGGTCCATTGCGCGCTGGAATGCTACGCGCGGCGTTGGCAAATCGCGCGTTTCGTTCCTCGAAGACGGTCGACCCGAGAATCCGGCCGATCTTCCACCGGTTGGACGACCGGATTCGCACGCACGTCTTCTTGTGCATGCTGGCGTATTACGTCGAATGGCACCTGCGCCGGCGACTGGCGACCTTATTCTTCGACCATGAAGACCTGGAAGCGGCCCCCACGGCGACCCAGTCGCGGGCCTTCCGACTCCCGCAACTCAACCCGTAGTCAGCCGCCACACACCCCGCCGAACCTAACTCACGACGGTGACGAGAGATACGACTTGACGCATAGAGGAAGTCCGGTCTAGAATTGTGACGTTCGTTCCAACCCCTTTCGGAGATCGACTTGACCCCCCAAGATTTTGCCGCCGTCGTTGGCCGATTTCGCACCGAAGGACTCGCCGACCGGATGGCCGCGGCGCTGGAACAGGCCCATATCGAGGCAGTCACTGTCGCGGAGCATTTCTCCGGAATCGAACCAGGGGATGCCGGCTATTCGGTTCGCGTTCGTGCGGCCGATCAGCCAACCGCAATGAGGTGCGCCCGCGATTTCGTCGCCGACTACCGTGGTCGCAAACTCGAATGGGACAGGGAATCGTCCGAGTCCATCACGCACTGGCCATCGTGCCCCGAGTGCGATGCGCCTCGATTGGCCAGATGTACCATCTGCGGCCAGCTCGGTCTCGGGTTCTCGCCGAACGATCCGGATTTCAACTGGGGCCTCGGCTTGGACGAGGACGCGGCGGAGGAGCCATCCGGTTGCATGTGCCCGGGCGACGGCGCCTGTTCGCGAGGGGAATTCACGGACGACGTTCAACCGTCGGTCGATTCGGCGTGCGGGTGCGAACCGGATGAAGGGGATATCATCCTGCGTTGCACGCGCTGTGATGAGCCGTTCACGCCGAACTTCGCCGACCGGTGCCCCTGGTGCGCTCACCGGTTTGAAGATGGATTCGAATTGGAGGTCGGCGAGGCCGCATTTACCGAGAACCCTTCTCGCGTCGCCCTGGCTTTCGCGGTGCTAATCCTGCTATGTGCCGGGTTCGTCCTGTATTTCACCTATCTGTTCCGGTAGTGGCGACGTCGTATCGATACGTTTCCAGGTAACGGCTCCACCGGTCGGCGATTCTTCCCCCGAGTTCCTCGGACAGCGCATACTTATTCGTCTGGTAATCCTTGTGGGTCTCGGCATACTCCTCGAACGCCGGTCGGACCTTTTCGAATTCACCCAACTCCAGGGCGTCGTAGACCGACCTCATCCGGCCGACGGGATCGCGGACGAGGTCTTCGTACCGGACCTCCGCCATCCTTCCCTCGTGAACGAGCCCCTTGTCGGCTTCAAACGCGGCGTACATGCGGTTGAGCGTTTCGAAGACATGCTCCTCCAATCCCTCGTACCTCGGAACCTGGACTCCCTGGTCGCGATAGAGCCGCTTCCAAAGGTTCATCGTCGAAGGGAAGATAACGAACGGATCGCGCACGATGTGCACGAAACGAGCATCGGGGAACATCTCCAGAAGAACGCGAATCCGCGCCGTGTGCGTCGGGGATTTCAGCACGATCCGCTTGTTACCGGTGTGGTAGCTCACCGCCTTGAGGAAGTCGAGAAACGTCCGCTTCCACTCCTCCTTCGCCTCTTCCGGGACACCGTGAAAATCCAAATACTCCTGGCATTGGGGGGGGCGGTTCGGAAAGGCGATCGTCAGATAGGGAGACGGCAATCCCAGGTTGCACAGCGCGAATTCGTCCTCTTGAGGGCGCTCCCAGCCGGCCCTCATATTGTCGATCGGACGGCGATCCGGCAGGAGATACTTCACGACCGGGCGGATGAACGGACCGGAGGAGATAAAATGGGCCGGAGCGAAACAGACGTAGGTATCCGGGTAGGCGTGGCGCTCGTCGAGGATGAGCAGCTCGTGCAACAACGTAGTCCCACTCCGCCAGTGACCCAGAATGAAGATGGGAGCCTTGCTGATTTCAGTCGCCTCGATCTTGCGCCCGTGCCGGCATCGCTGGACGACGGAAAAACCGCAGTTGACCGGACCGAGGCCGGCGTTGATGACCGCCATGCCGACACGGCGCGCGGACAGGTCGAAATGATTCCGCCGCAAGAGGTTCCACCAAGGGACGAACCGCATACCGTTCCAGAAACGGGGAATCCAGAAGCGGTCTTTGTGCCCGCCGATTTTGTCTTTCTTCTGGGGCTTCTCGGACTGGGTCATGGGGGTCTTTCTTACGTTGAGGGGCCGGCCGGCCCGCGAACCGTTCGCGCCGCGGCGGCCGTAATCCAGCGTTCGATAACGGCGAGGACGTACTCGACCTCGTCTTCGTCGAGCGGCTTTCCCTTCGCGATCTCGTGCCAGTTGGCGAGGCATCCGCGGCAACAAGTAGCGGTCGCGTGCTGCGCGATGAAAACCGGATGCCCTCGCATCGGAGTCTGCCTGCCGTCATTCTTCGGTTCC
>CAZFQG010000135.1:0-17537 GCA_964520785.1 uncultured Planctomycetaceae bacterium
CGTCGAAAAGGGCGGCTTGATTGTACAGTTCGAAGCAGGCGGGAATATCGACGCCGGCCGGGCAGGGCATGCAGTAACCACACGACGTGCAGGCGACCTTCATCAAGGCGCGGTAGGCGTCTCCGGCCCGTTCGACGACGGCGAGTTCCTCGTCGGACATCGACCCCGGCTCGACTTCGCCGGCGATGCGTGTGTTCTCCTCGATTTGGCTTTCTTCGTTCATCCCGGAAAGGACGCACGTCACTTCCGGCCGGTTCCACAACCACCGTAGCGCCCACTCGGCCGGATTCCGCCACACGGGCGCGGAATCCCAAACGGCCTGAACCGTCGGAGGAACCCGCTTCACCAGCAATCCGCCGCGCAGCGGCTCCATGATGATTACGCCAAGACGCTTCGCCGCGGCGTATTCGAGCCCTTCGAGCCCGGCCTGGATTTCGGTGTCGAGATAGTTGAGCTGAATCTGGCAGAACGTCCAGTCGTAGGCGTCGACGATCCGCTTGAACGTCTCTCTATCTCCGTGAAACGAAAACCCGGCGTAGCGAATCCGCCCGCGACGAAGCTCGCGCCGGAGAAACTCGAGAACGCCCAACTCGGTTAGCCGGGCCCAGTTGTCTCGATTCAGGCAGTGCAATAGATAATAGTCGATCCGGTCCGTTTGGAGTTTGTCGAGTTGGGCGGTGAGGATTTGTTCCATGTCGGCCGCCTTCTTGACATTCCAAGGGGGGAGCTTGGTGGCCAGGCGGATCGAATCGCGGAGACCGCGTTCGCTCAGGAAATCGCCGAGAAACGCCTCGCTCTCTCCACCGTGATAGGGAACCGCGGTGTCGATGTAATTGACGCCCTTCCGGAGGGCCAACTCCAATTGGGCCGCGGCCCTCCGGCGGTCGATCCGCCTGTTGGCGACCGGAAACCGCATGGCTCCGAAGCCCAGGACCGAGATCGCGTCGGAGTTCTTCTCCATCGTGCGGTACTGCATGGACCGGACACCGTTCGAGGAATTAACGCTTGATCAGCGGGACCAGCTCGCGTTGGTTCTTGCCAACGTACAGTTGCCGAGGGCGGTGAATCCGCGCCGCCGGCGAGAGAACCATCTCGCGCCAGTGGGCAATCCAGCCCGGCAATCGGCCCAACGCGAAAAGGACCGTAAACATGCTCTCCGGAATGCCCATCAGGCGGTAGATGATGCCGGAGTAGAAATCGACGTTCGGGTAGAGCTTGCGTTCGACGAAATACGGGTCCTTAAGGGCCAGTTCCTCCAACTCCTGCGCCAGATCGAAGATGGGGTCGTGCAGATCCGGCCGCGCAAAAAGCTCGTGGGCCATCGTCTTGATGATCTTGGCCCTGGGATCGTAGTTCTTGTAAATGCGATGCCCGAATCCCATCAGGCGGAACGGATCATTGGGATCCTTGGCACGGTCGACGGCCGGTCCCACCCCTTTCCCCTCGATAAGGATAGCATCGAGCATCTTGGTGCAGGCTTCATTGGCTCCCCCGTGCAGCGCGCCCCAAAGTGCGCATATTCCGGCGGAAATACTAGAAAACAGATTGACACCGCTGGAGCCTACCATCCTGACGGCCGACGTGCTGCAATTCTGGCCATGGTCGGCGTGCAAGATGAGTAGAAGGTTGAGCGCTTTTACAAAATCGTGATCCGGCTCGTATTTCTCACTCGGGACGGCGAACATCATTCGAAGAAAGTTCTGGCAGTAGGAAAGCTGGTTCCGAGGATAGATGAACGGCTGCCCCACCGACTGCTTGTGGCTGAACGCCGCGATCGTCGGCATCTTGCCCATGATCCGGTAGATTGCCAGATCGATCTCTTCCTCATCCCGCGCACCTGCTTCATGCTCGTAATAGATCGACAACGCACCCACGACGGAACTGAGAATGGCCATCGGATGCGCGTGCGGGGGGAACCCGCGAAAAATCCCCTTCATCCCCTCATGGAGCAACGACCGCTTCCTGATGTTGGAACGGAATTCCTCCAGCTTGGCGGCATCCGGCAATTCCGCGTAGATCAAAAGGTGCGCGACTTCAGTGAAGCTGCACCGCTCCGCCAGTTCCTCGATGGGATAACCACGATAGCGGAGAATGCCCGCCTCTCCGTCCAGATAGGTAATCGAGCTTTCGGTTGCCCCGGTATTCGCGAAACCGTCGTCCAGCGTAATATGCCCCGTCTGCGCGTACAGCTTGGTAATGTCGATGGCACGATTCCCCTCCGACCCGATACGAATCGGAAGGTCGAAGTTCTGGTCACCCAGAATGAGTTGTGCGATGTCCGTCATATACTCTCTCCGTGGATGGCGGTTCTGTGTCGTTGCGTTTCGTTCGCGCAACGACCGGCGGAAGGGCCTAAGAAAGGCTCCAAGTAGTGCCAGATTCTACCCCATGAGAGAGTCGCGTGCCAGGGTTCCCCAAACTGCGTCGACAAAACCAGCTATTATGGGTAGTATTCGTATGCCATATTAGCGTAGTATTCTCTCGTCCAGAATCTCAATATGCTTGGCCGTGACGTGCGCGGCTCGCTGTTCCGGAACATAGCCGCGCATTCCGTTGACGCCGATTTCTTTCCCCAAATAGTACTGCATGTTAATCCCCGGTGCAGGGGTAACAAAGCACCGAACCCGTCCGGCTTCGTCCATAAGCGCGAAACGTGGGGCCCCCGATTTAGGGGACTGAACCTGCATCAGGCGGCCTGAACCGTCGTAGCGCGACTCGCGGGGATCTGAAGCCCGGTAATCCTTCGGCGTGGCACTCGCGTGTCGGCGATTGGCCGTTTCGGTTCGCGCCGCCAAAGTGCTTACTTTGCGGTAGCGGTCCCGGATGTCCTCGAAGCGGCGGATTTTCGTCAGTAGAATACGAGCTTTGCCCCTTTCCACGGCCGTTTCCGCCTGCATGAGTAGTCCTTGGGCCCTTGAGGCAAGATCGCCAAACTCCCAGACGGTCGGTTCCTCCACGATCATCATGGAGAGTTCAATGTTCAGGTCATCCAGCTCCGCGGCGAACTCCTCCGGAGAGACGACTCGGGGTGTTTGAGCGTAGGAATACTCGCATTCGGTGGTGGGATATCCATTGTCGCGGTCCAATCCGGCCGCTTCCCCGGCGAATTGGAGTGATGGTTCGATTTCAAGCCCTTGTTCGTTCGCGTGTTCCACAGGCTGGGCGTCCGACGATGCCTGCTCGCCTCGATAGGATTTCCGCAGCCCCGAAGCCTGCCCATCCGCCGTAAGGAAGTTGCGATGGACCCAGCGGAATTCACCGGAGGGGGGGGCAATCTTCGTCCATGCTCCGTCCGGAGAGACTTGCAGAATCTCCACCAATTCCCCTTTCTGGAGACGTACTTGAATGACGTCACGAATGGAACTGAAAGAAGACCCCACTCGCGCGGCGACCCGATCTCCAACGATCTCGCCGAGCCGGTCTTTCAGCGGCTTCACGAATCGGCTGGAAACCCAGGTGAAGCTCGTTTGCGGGGGCCGGATCGCGCACCATCCACCGGGATCGTGCCGGTAGACCTCCACCGTTTCTCCGGTTTGGAGTTTGCCGGTCGGATAGTACTCAGTTCCGGGACCGCTCCGAATGTAGACGTTGTTGGCCACGACGGTCGCTTCATAGGGCAACCCCTGCTGGGCATGGGCATTCTGACCAACTAACGCCACCAACCACGCCAAGGAAGCGAATCGGGCGGCAGATGGCACGGAAAACAAATGAGACATGAATCGAGTCTCCTTCGTCTACTTCGACCACGGACCGGCTCTTGGACGGAGGGTCGAGGAACGCGGAAGGTGTTATTCAAGAGGGAATGGAAAAGGTCGGCGAAAAGGTACGGAATCTCCGCGACCGAAGCTTGTATCGAAAAACCGCTACGGATGCAAGACGAGTTTATGGAAATACATCGCGTGGGGGTGCCCGAATTCACCAATTAAGGTATAAACCGCAGAGGATCTGGACCTGTGACGAGGAGCGGGGCTTGAGCGCGCGCATGTTGTCATTTCTTCCCCTCCTAGGAGTTATTAAATACTGCCCCTATTCCCAAGAACGCAGTCTCCAGTGTTCGGATTCCGTCCGCGCCGTCTTAAGAAACGACTCGATCTTCGCGACGACGTCGGGATGTGCCGCCGCCACGTCGGTACTTTCGGAGGGATCGGTGGTCACGTCGTACAACTCGATTGGGCCGGGAATGCGATTCTTGACCCCCTTCCACGGCCCCATCCGAACCGCCTGCTTAGAGCCTCGCCCCTCATGGAACTCCCAATAGAGGGCCTCGTGGCGCGCCTGTTCGCTATCGCGGCCCAACAGCGTGGGGAGAACGGATAGCCCGTCGATGCCCTCAGGCGGCGCGATTGCGGCCAGATCGCAGGCGGTGGGGAGAAAATCCCAGAACGCCCAGGGCAGGTCGTTGGTCGTTCCGGCGGCGATGCGTCCGGGCCAACGGACGATCATGGGTACGCGAATGCCACCGTCGTAGAGCGCCCGCTTGAAACCCCGGAGAGGTCCCGAGCTACGGAAGAAGTCCGGATCGGCACCCCCTTCCTTGTGTGGCCCGTTGTCGCTCGTGAAGAACACGATCGTCTTGTCGTCGATCCCGAGTTCGGTGAGCAATTCCAAGAGACGGCCGACGTCGGCATCCATTCGCGTGATCATCGCCGCGTGTCCCTTTTGCGGAGCGGGCCAGTCTTTCTCCTCATACGGCCCAAAGTCGGGCACCTCCATTCCCAGGTAATCGGGTATTTCGACCTCTTCCACTTGTTGCCGCGATGCCTCGTTGTTCGCGTGCGGAATGGTAAGGGCCAGATACAGGAAGAATGGTTCGTGGCGATTCGACCTTACGAATTCCAACGCCTGTTCCGCGAAAAGATCGTGGGAATACTCGACGCGTTTCGACGCCACCCCGCCAGGAGTGACGTCGCGTCCATTGAGAGTATGCACCACTTCATTCCGCAGGGGAAAACGCTTTTCGTTCTTCCACAGATAGGCGGGATAGAAGTTGTGGGCGTGCCGTTGGTTTAGATATCCGAACCAGAAATCGAATCCCTGGCGGTTCGGAATTCCCGTCGTGTCCGGTTCGCCCAATCCCCATTTTCCGATGATTCCGGTGTGGTATCCGGCCGATTTCAGCGATTCGGCGACCGTTATGTCCTCCGGGCGAAGCGGAACCCTCGCATTTCCTCGGACGAGTGCATGTCCGCTGTGGTACCCCGTCATGAGGCAGCACCGCGAAGGCGCGCACACGGTACTCCCCGCGTAGCAATGCGTGAATCGCATTCCTTCTTCCGCCATGCGGTCGATGTTCGGGGTTCGGATTACCTCCTGACCGTAACACCCGAGATCTCCATAGCCGAGATCATCGGCAAGAATGAAAATGATGTTCGGTCGGTCGCCTTCTTGTGCTTGTGCGGCGCAAGCAATTCCGAAGGCACCGGCGATCAAGAGGAGAGATATGACCCGGCACGGATGCCTTGGCATGGCTTGTCTCCATCGAAGTGAGCGGCCGATAGGCGACTGATTTCAAAAGGCCGTAACAGGGGATTGGGTCTCTATTCTCCCAGCGGCAGGAGCTTGATATTCTTGAACCAGACCGGATGGCCGTGATCTTGGAAACCGAGGTACCCGCATCTCGCGAAGTCCTTGACGGCGCGGGACTTGCCGTCGAGCCGGTACTTATGAGGTCCGGGGACGGCCCGCTCGCCCGGCTCGTCGAATTCGTCGCAGTTCATTGCGCAAACCAATTCGCCGTTTAGCTTGACGGTGATGTGGGGGCCTTGGGCGCGGATTTCGTACCGATCCCACTTGCCGGGGCCTTTGCTGGCGTTCTTCGTCGTGGGAACGAGGTCGTAGATGGACCCGACCGAGTGGCAACTGGTTCCCTTGCCAGTGGCGACCTGAACTTCGAATCCGGTGTTTACCGGATCCTCGGGGTTCTCGATTCGAAAGAAGATGCCGCTGTTGCACGGATCGGACATCTTGACGTCGCATTTGAGGACGAAATCACCGAACTTCTTTTCGTGGATCACCAGGTAGCCGCCCGACTTGTACGGCTGCATCGCGCCGTCTTCAATCGCCGACTCGACTTCCTTGCCATTGCTGCACTTCCAGCCGGTGTAGTCCTTGCCGTTGAAGAGGAGCTGCCAGCCCTCTTGCTTTTCCTGGTCGGTAAGTTGGTTGTCAAGTTGGTTGTCGGTGGCAAAGGTGAAAGACGCGCTCACCAAAAGGGAGAGACTCACGAGGAGAGACTTCTTCATTCTCGGGGCTCCGGTAGGGGCGGAATGCGGTTGTTTCCGCACTGGGGTGGGGATAGGTAACGGGATACGTAGTCCATTGTACCTTCTATGCCCGCTCGATCCAGCCCCCGCCGAGAACCCGGTCGCCGTCATAGCAGACGGCCGCCTGGCCGGGGGCGACGCCGTACCGGGGCGTTTCAAACTCGGCCCGAAACCGATTCCCCGGCAGGGGCGAGACGAGTGCGTCGGTTGCGGCGTCGCGGTAACGGATTTTGAGGGCCGCGCGGAATGGTTCTCTCGGCGGGTCCACCAGCCAGTTCGCTTCGGCGGCGGTGAGGAGTCTTTTTGCCAGCTCCTTTCGGGGGCCGATAACCACCCGGCGGGTGTCAGGTTCGATCCGCGTGACGAAGAACGGCTCTCCCATGGCGACGCGCAGCCCCTTGCGCTGGCCGACCGTAAATCGTTCGTAGCCGTCATGTTCGCCGACGACGGTTCCGCAGGTGGTCACGATCTCTCCGGATGTGTCGAACCCCCCCTTTCGTGATTTCACGAAGGCCGCGTGATCTTGATCCGGGACGAAGCAGATTTCCTGGCTGTCCGGCTTGTCCGCGACCGCGAGCCCCGCCTCCTCCGCCATCCGGCGGATTCGCGGTTTCGTGAACTCCCCCACCGGAAACAGCAGCCTGTTCAGGCGGGGCCGGTCGATTCCGAAGAGGACGTACGACTGGTCCTTCTCCAGGTCCTTGCCGCGGCGGAGCGCCTTCGAACCGTCCGGTTCGTCGGTAATCCGCGCGTAGTGCCCCGTGGCGACGAAGTCGGCCCCGACGCCGTCGGCGTATTCAAAAAGTTTGCCGAACTTCAGCCATGTATTGCAGACGATGCAAGGGTTGGGCGTCTTCGCGTCGGAGTATTCGCGGACGAAATACTCGATGATCCGCTCGAATTCGGCCTCGAAATCGAGCGAGTAGAATGCAATGCCCAGCCGCCGGGCCACTTGTCCGGCGTCGGCGGCGTCCATGGCGGTGCAGCAACCTCCTTTGCGGCCGCCGGGGGCGTCGCGCGCGTCGTGGAACCGCCCCCCGTGCCGCATGAACAGGCCGATCACGTCGTACCCGGCCCTGGTTAGCAGAAGCGCCGCGGCGCTGCTGTCGACTCCGCCGGACATGGCCAGGACGACGCGAGGCATGGATGCCATTTTTACCAGTTCTCGCCGAGAATCTCGAAATGCGCCTGTGGATGGGCACACGCGAGACAGACGCCCGGAGCCTCGGTTCCTTCATGGAGAAATCCGCAATTGCGGCATCGCCACACGACCGGCTGGGGTCGCTTGAAGACCCGGCCGTTCTCGATGTTCGCCAAGAGGTCGCGGTAACGCTTCTCGTGCTGCTTTTCGGCCACGCAGACGTTCTCGAACACCTTCGCGACCGACTCGAAGCCTTCTTCACGCGCAATCTTCGCAAACCCCGGATACAAGATGGTCCATTCCTCGTTTTCGCCGGTAGCGGCGGCCAGAAGGTTTTCGGCGGTGGTGCCGATCACGCCGGCCGGATAGGCGGCCGTGATCTCGACCACTCCCCCCTTGAGAAACTTGAAGAACCGCTTGGCGTGCTCCTTTTCTTGGTTTGCCGTTTCTTCAAAAATGTCAGCAATTTGAACAAGCCCATCTTTTTTGGCTTGTCCAGAAAAGTACGTGTAGCGGTTCCTAGCCTGAGACTCGCCGGCGAAAGCTGCCAAAAGGTTTTTTTCTGTTTGACTTCCCTTGATTTCCATGGACTTCCTTTCTGAGAATGTACGAATGTGGTGTTCCACGCGACGGTGGACTAATACCGGGCGGCTGAATCTGAATTGATTTTATAGGGTCAGATCGCCTACAAAACGGCGAAACCGGAGTTTGTGCGTTATTCTACTATCTTGCCGCCTTGTGGGAACCCTGTTCTTTCAAGATGGACAGAGCCGAGTCCGCCACCGGGGGGCCCATACAAGGTACATTTGCGTACATCATCGGTTTGACGTTTCACGGTCGCCTTGTACATCGGCGCTCTTGGTTACGAACGACGGCGATTTCTGCTATGATCCGTTTGTGGTGTCAGATTTCCGCCTCCAAGATTTGCCTCCAAAGCACCGACCAAGGCCGAATTGACGGCTGCTTCGGGGTGCGGTGGTGTTCCGCGTCCAACTGCGCGACGTTCCGCCCCGCCCAAAACCGGGTGAACCGGGGAGTGCATCCCGCGTCATCTTGAATGGGGGGGCTCAGGGAGATGGAATCCATGGCGAGAATACTGGTAATCGGCGACCAACAAGCGAGCCTCGCGGGTATCGAGGCTCAATTGAAGGAGGTCATTCCGGATTCCGAAGTCGTCATCGCGTTATCGCCGGAGGAGGGCGTTCGCTTGGCCCGAGAGGCGGCGCCGGACGTGGTGCTGCTCGACTTCGAGAGGTGGGAGCCGGCTGCATTTGAAGTGTGCCGCCGCCTCAGCGCGGATTCTTCCAGCGCGGACACTCCCATCTTCGTCTCGGCGGCGGCGGAGATCGATCCGGAGCTTCGAACTGAACGGTTGGACTCGGGCTTGACCGGCTTCTTGAGGAAACCGCTTGACGCGGCGGAATTGAGGGCACAGATTGAACTTGGACTGCGGCTCAAGCGGTATGCGGACGAACTCGGTTCACTCCGTGGGAAGATCGAAGAAATGGTAGCCGTTAGAACGGAGGAGCGGCGCCACGAGGTGGAACAGATTTTCGACGCGATTCCGGAGGCCGTCGTTTGGGCCGATCCTCGGCGCCGCATCGTCCGAGTCAATCCGGCTTTCACACGGATTTTCGGATACGAGCCGGAAAAGGTGGTGGGTCAAGAAACGCGAATCCTCTATGCATCCGATGAGAGCTTCGAGGAGCAAGGCCGTGCTCGGTTCAATCTCGAATCGCGCGCCACCTGTCAACCCTTTGAGACCGAATACCGTCGGAAGAACGGCGAGGTGTTCCCGGCCGAGGTGGTTGGGACGCCGGTCCGCGATCCGGAAGACCGCGTAATCGGGATGCTGGGATTGGTTCGAGATATCACCGAGCGGAAGAAGGCCGAACAGGCGCTCCGCGAAAGCGAGGCGCGCGTCCGCCGCAAGCTCAACGCCATTCTGTTGCCAGAAGGGGACATCGGGGAACTTGAACTTGCCGACATCGTGGACGTCGATGCCTTCCAATCCCTCATGGACGACTTCTGCGAGATGACCGGTTTCGGCATCGCCGTGGTCGATACCAAGGGCAGGGTTCTCGTCGCCAAGAATTGGCAGACGATCTGCACCGCCTTCCACCGGGTTCATCCGGAGACCGCGAGACACTGCCTCCAGAGCGACACGTTGCTTTCCTCCGGAGTCGCTCCGGGAGAATCCAAACTGTACCGCTGCAAGAACGGGATGTGGGATATCGCCACGCCGCTCGTCTTGGGCGACAAGATACTCGGAAACATCTTCATGGGTCAGTTCTTCTTCGAGGGAGAAGAAGTGGACGTCGAATCGTTCCGCCGGAGGGCACGGCGGTACGGATTCGACGAGAAGGCCTATCTGGAGGCCCTTTCACGCGTTCCACGGTGGACCCGCGCGGATATCGACCGCGTAATGCACTTCTACTCCTCATTGGCCGGATTGATTTCGAAGCTCGGCTACGGGAATGTCCGACTGGCGAACACCCTGGCCGAGCGCGAGAGAGCGGAAGCGGAACTCCGGATGAAAAGCGACGCGATGGAAAACGCGCTCAACGGATTCATCATCGTAAGCGAGGAGGAGCGGATCGTCTACGTCAACCAGGCCTTCTTGGATATCTGGGGGTACGGCGCGAAGGAGGAACTTGTCGAAACGTCCCCGGTTGGGCTCTGGAATGACCCCGGAATGCACGACGCGATCATTCTCAAACTCGAAGAGTATGGGCGGTTCAATTCGCGGTACCTCGCCAGGCGGAAGGACGGGTCGACGTTCTGGACGTCGATGTATGCCCGGGTGGACGAAGACGAGGAGCACCGGCGGATTTATCTCGGGTCGTGCATCGACATTACCGACCGGGTGGAAGCGGGCCAGCGTCAGCAGTTGTACGCCGAAATCCTCTCGACCCTCAACCGGTCGAACGAGTGGGAGACGCTTATTGACGACTTGCTGAGGCGGATCAAAGATTTTACTCAGTTCGAGGGGGTCGGAATCCGTCTTAGGCTGGGTGACGATTACCCCTATTTCGCCTTCAATGGGTTCAGCGCCGATTTCATCGAGGCCGAACGTTCGCTGTGCCGCGTAGAGAAGGAGGGGGCCGCCATCCGCGACGCCGACGGCAACGTCGACCTTCATTGCCTTTGCGGCGACGTCATCCGGGGCCGGACGGATCCGACCAAACCTTGGTTCACGGAGGTAGGCAGCTTTTGGACCAACGACGTCGCCGAGCTAGCGGCCCTAGACGACCGCCCTGAATCGGTCGCTCGTGCCGAAGGCCAATGCCTGGCCCACGGCTATTCCTCGCTCGCCCTCATCCCGCTCCGCGCGGGCAAGGAGACGATTGGACTACTGCAATTCAACGCGGCGCGGAAGGACGCCTTCACTCCCGATTTTGTCGAGTTCTTCGAGCAGATCGCCGTGAGCATCGGGATCGCGTTCACCCGGAAGCGAATCGAAGAGGAACTCCGCGGCCGCGAGCAGTGGCTCGGCAGTCTGTTCCGGGTTGCTCCGGCGGGTATCGGCGTCGTCATCGACCGCGTCTTCTCCCAAGTTAACGCGCGGGTGTGCGAGATGACCGGATATCGTGAAGGGGAATTGCTCCATCAAAGTGCCCGGTTGCTCTATCCGAGCGACGAGGAATTCGAATACGTGGGGCGCGAAAAGTATGGACAGATCCGCGAGCACGGGATCGGGATGGTGGAGACGCGCTGGCGCCGCAAGGATGGGGCAATCATCGACGTGCTGTTGAGTTCGGCTCCGCTCGACCCGGAAGACATGACGAAGGGAGTGATGTTCACTGCGCTGGACATCACCGAACAGAAGCTCAATGAGAACCTGGTCCGGATGAACGTGGAAACGCTCCAGCGAATGGCGAGGAAACTATCGCTGGATGACATTCTGCGGCCCTTGCTGGAGGAGGTGGACGCCGTCTTGCCGAACAACCGTTCTTCGATCGAATTGCGTTCAACGGACGGTCGGCTCTTAAGGTTCTTTCTCGGCCCGCACCTGCCCGAGGAGTGGATTCGCCGGATCGATCCGATCAAGATCGGGCCGAAAGCGGGATCCTGCGGCACGGCGGCTTACCGGAACGAACGGGTCGTGGTTCGCGACATCGCCACCGATCCTTTGTGGGAGTCGGTCCGAGACGAGGCGCTTTCGGCCGGGTTCGCCGCGTGTTGGTCCGAGCCGATCCGGGATGACGCCGGCGAGGTGATTGGAACGTACGCCATGTACTTGGGGGAGGCCCGCGAACCGAACGAACGCGAATTACGGGTTTTGGAAAGCATCTCCGGCCTGATCGCCACGGTGATCCAGGGCGTCCGCCGCGTGGAGTCGTTGCGGGAGAGTCAGGAGCGGTACCAGTTGGTGAACCAGGCGACGCACGACATCATTTGGGACTGGGATCTTCGGACGGACCGACTGAATTGGAACGAGGCGATCGAAGCGGCGGTCGGCCGATCGCGAAAGGAGTTATCCCCGACGATCGACAGTTGGTACGACCACCTTCATCCGGCCGACCGGGACCGGGTGGTGGCCGGCATCCACGCGAAGATCGAAGCGGGCGAACGCTATTGGAGCGATGAATACCTCTTCGGGCCGGTAGGGGGTCCTTATCGGGCCTACTTCGACCGAGGGTTCATCATGCGCGACGCCGCGGAAAAACCGTACCGGATGATCGGCTCGATGCTCGACGTCACCGAACAGCGGCGGGCCGAGAGGGCATTGCGACAAAGCGAACACATGCTCGCCAGGACGGAGAGCATCGCGCACGTCGGGAGTTGGGAGTGGGACATCGAAGGCGGCCGCATCGTCTGGTCGAACGAGTTGTTTCGGATATTCGGTCTCGACCCGGCGCGGGGGCCGTTGCCGATGAACGACTATCCGGCGCTCTATCCGGCGGAGGACATGCGAAGACTGCGAGACGCGATGGAGGCGGCCCGCGTACGGGGCACGCCCTTCTCCCTGGAACTCAGGGTACTCCGGGAGGATGGGACGGTGCGCGTCGTGCACTCGCGCGGATTCGCCGACCGCGCGGAGGACGGCCGTCCGGCGCGGCTTTACGGCTTCGTGCAGGACATCACGGAACGGAAGAGGGACGAGGAACAGCTCAAGGAATACCGGGATCATCTGGAGGAACTCGTCGAAGAGCGGACCGAGGAGATCGCGCGCCGCTCCGCCGAGCTGGAGGCGGCGAACGCCGAACTGGAGGCGTTCTCGTATTCCGTATCCCACGACCTGCGGGCGCCCCTGCGGCGGGTGGACGGTTTCAGCCGGACCCTTTCCGAGGGCTACGCCGATTCGGTCGACGACCGCGGCAAGCACTTCCTCGAACGCATCCGGGCCAATGCGCGGCAGATGGGAGACCTCATCGACGACCTCTTGAAGCTCTCCCGGGTCAGCCGTTCGGAGATGCGCTATGAACGTGTCGACTTGAGCGCCTTGGTGGGCCGGATCGCCGCCGAGCTGCGAAGCACCAACCGCGACCGCGAAGTCCGGTTCCAAGTCCAGCCGGACCTCGTCGCCCTTGGCGACCCGCGGCTACTGGAGGCGGCCGTGCGGAACCTGCTCGCCAACGCGTGGAAGTTCACATCGAGGGCGGAATGCGCCGTAATCGAGTTCGGCGCGACCGAGAACGCCGGATGCGAACCGCCGGACGAGGAGCTTGGGGAGAACGCGGTGGTCTACTTCGTTCGCGACACCGGAGCCGGGTTCGACATGGCCTACGCCGACAAGCTGTTCGCGCCTTTCCAGCGGCTGCACCGCGCGGACGAATTCGAGGGGAGTGGGATCGGACTGGCCACCGTCCAGCGTATCATTCGCCGTCACGGGGGTAAGATATGGGCTCGCGGGGCCGTCGGTTCCGGAGCCACGTTCTATTTCAACTTGTCACCCGTTCCAGAGAAGGAGAAGCAATGAGACGTATCGTCATCTTGCTGGTCGAGGACAACCTCGACGACGTGGAACTGACGCGATTCGCGCTGGAGGAACAGAGCATCGACGAGGAACTCGTCGTGGCGCGCGACGGTCTCGAGGCGGTCGAGTGGTTCTTCGGCCGCGGAGATTTCGTCGGGCGCAAAACGGAGGAGACGACTGTGATCATCCTGCTCGATTTGAATCTTCCCAAGCTCGACGGCTTCGAGGTATGCCGGCGCATTCGCGCCCACGAAACCGATTACCCCCCATACATTCTGATGCTTACGATGGCCGGGGAAAAAGGGGATATCGTCAAGGGGCTTGGCGCCGGCGCCGACGATTATCTCGCGAAGCCGTTCGACGCGGAGGAACTCCTCGCGCGGATCGCGGTCGGCCGCCGAATCATCCGGATGCAGGCCCAGATGGCGGAGGAACTCGCGCAACTCCGCGAGGCACTGGCCCACGTGAAAAAACTGCAGGGCATTTTGCCCATCTGCGCGTTCTGCAAGAAAATCCGCGACGACGACGATTACTGGCGCCAGGTGGAGGAGTATATCGGCTCGCACTCCGGCGCCGTTTTCAGCCACGCGATCTGCCCCGAGTGCCTGAACAAACACTACCCTGAATACGCGAATCCGCCGGAGGAAGAACCGGAGGAAAAAGGGAAGGTCGAAATCCCGCCCACGAAACACGTTCCGTGCGCGACGTCCAACCGCCGATGCCCAAGACGGAATAATGATTAAGGAACCTGGAAATGCAGGACAGAACCATTTTGCTGGTCGAGGACGATCCGGATGACGTGGAACTGACGAAGATGGCCTTGGAGCAGAATCGGATCGTCAATGCGCTCTTCGTGGCGCGGGACGGCCAGGAAGCGCTCGATTGGCTTTTTCGCGAGGGAGATTTCACCGAACGGGACCCGAACCAGATTCCCAGCGTCGTCCTCCTCGACATCAAACTCCCCAAGTTGACCGGCCTGGACGTCCTCGAACGGATGCGACGGGATCCCAGGACCAAGTTAATCCCGGTCGTCATCCTGACCTCCTCGAAGGAAGAGACCGACGTGGCCAGAAGCTACGAACTCCATGCCAACAGTTATATCCGAAAACCGGTCGATTTCGAACACTTCACCAAGGCGGTCCGAGACATCGGGCTGTATTGGCTCTTGTTGAATGAATGTCCCAATTCAGGGGGTTAAGGCGATTCATGAAACGGCCCCGAACCATGCCGACGCGTGCCGCGCATACGCTTGCCGAAAAAGGATATCCGAAGTGAGGCCCATCGTGATCCTGCTCGTCGAGGATGATCCCGACGACGTCGAACTGACCCGGTTGGCCTTGGCGGAACGGAGAATTCCCGAGGAGGTGGTCGTCGTCCGCGACGGAGCCGAGGCGATCTCCTTCTTCCACGGCGAGAAACCGGCCGTGTCCGAAAACCGAGAACAAGAGACCATCGTCCTGCTGGACATCAATCTTCCGAAGATCGACGGTTTCGAAGTCTGCCGGCGGATACGCTCCCGGGAGACCGACCGCCCCCCCTATATCATCATGCTCACCGCGAAAGACACGACCGAGGACGTCGTCAAAGGCCTGGAGGCGGGCGCGGACGACTATCTTCCGAAGCCTTTCGATCCGGCTGAACTCCGAGCGCGAATCGGCGTCGGTCGGCGGATACTCGTTCTGCGGAACAGAATGGCCGAAAAGATCGAGAAACTCCAGGAGGCCTTGGACGCCCTCGCTTCGCTGCGGGACGCCGCGGCGTTTCTGAATCCTACACGTCCCTAAGGCGGAAGCAGAATCACCCGCGCCGCGCTCCGCGCGAATCAGCCCCAAACCGTTCTACGGAGACCGATATGAATGAGGAAAAACGCATTCTCTTGATCGAGGATAACCCGGACGACGTCGAGCTGACCGCCATGGCGTTCGCTCACAACGGGATCGTTAATGAACTCGTCGTCGCCCGAGACGGCCAAGAGGCGCTCGATTGGCTCTTCCGCGAGGGGGACCATGCCGGCCGCGACCCCATGAGGATGCCGGCGATCGTCCTGCTGGATTTGCGGTTGCCGAAAGTCTCCGGAATCGAAGTGCTCCGGCGGATACGGGAGGATCCGCGGACGCGGCTTCTGCCGGTGATCGTGTTGACCTCGTCAAACGAGGAGCGGGACCTGGTCGCGAGTTACGAATTGCACGCGAACAGCTTCATCCGAAAGCCGGTCGATTTCGAACGTTTTGCGCAGGCCGTCCGCCACGTCCGCCTGTACTGGCTTCTCCTGAACGAACCCCCTCGAGTTGACTGAAGAAACGGCGCGGACTTGAATCGGGACCGGGGTATCTGGAAAGGCTTTAGCAGCCCGTTGAAAAACGCGCTGCGCGCGAAACAGGAGGTTTCCCACAAATCCGTTGATTTGAGGAATCAGCGGATATGCGCTCGATGTGGCCTCTCGGGCCACATCGAGCGAGATTGAAGGAGTCCCGGATGGACTTTTTCGACAGCCTGCTGGAATGGAATACCGTCCGCCCGAGCGGGGACGGCTTGAAGTATCATCCGGATAATGGAGGAACCAAACGATGCGATTTCGAGACCGAACCGATGCCGGTCGCCGTCTTGCCGCGTTGCTGGAGGAACAAGGCTTCGAGAAGGATGCCGTCGCGCTGGCCCTGCCGCGCGGAGGTGTCGCCGTGGCATATCCCCTGGCGAAGGCGCTCGGCCTGAAATTGGAGCCGTTCGTCGTGCGGAAAGTCGGCGCGCCTCGTCAGGAGGAGTTGGCCATGGGAGCCGTAGCGGGTGGAGGAATCACCGTCCGCAACGAGGACGTTGTCCGTCTGCTCGGAGTTTCGGAGGCGGAATTCGAGAAGCGAGCCGAATCTCAGAGGAAGGAAGTCCGGCGGCGCGAGATGCTGTACCGGGAAGGGCTCCCTCCACTGGAGCTGGAAGGGCGGTGTCTCATTCTCGTCGACGATGGGCTCGCCACCGGAGCGTCCATGAAGGCGGCCGTCGAGGCGGCGCGCAAGGCGCGCCCCACGGGATTGTCCGTCGCCGTTCCCGTCGCGGCACGAAGCACGGCCGAGGAATTCCGGACCATGCTTCGAAATCCCGGCGAGGCCTTCGCCAGCCTCCTTGAACCGTGCCGTTTCGGTAGTGTCGGGCAATGGTATGAGGATTTCGATCAGGTGGAAGACGAAAAGGTGCGCGAGCTGCTGAATGATCTTCGTGAGTCCGCGAACATGCCCGACCGGCGTTCCTGAGCGCGGCCGGCGCCAGATCATCGAGGCCGACCATTTCGGGTCTTTCCACTCGTCGGCTCAAATTCGTCTCTTCCCCCCTTCGATCAAACAGAATGTCCATCGGCGAGAATCACTTGCCAGGGCGTTATTCCACTCGCGGCCGCTACCCTCCGGAACTCAAACGCGTTGACTCCCACCGGTGACCACCTAGAATTCGAAATGCGGACGCCGCCGGTCGCCCATCAATTGGCGTCCGAGGCCGATTCGGCCAACGGCGGAATTCACCACCTCGACAACTTGGAGACAATATCAATGAGTCTGAACGAATACTTCGAGAATCACGATGGGTTAGGGGTCTTGGCTACGGCGGACGCGGAAGGTCGTGTCGATATTGCCGTTTATGCCAGACCGCACTTCTCCAACGGCGCCGACGATGAGGTTGCGTTCATCATGAACGGTCATCTCAGTCACGCGAACCTGCAGTCGAACCCCCGAGCCGCGTACCTGTTCCGAGAAAACGGGGGAGGATATGAAGGGAAGCGTCTCTACCTCACGAAATTGCGGGAAGAGACCGACGAAGAGCGTATCGCCGCGTTCCGCCGCAGGTGTACGGCGGAGGAATGCGACGACGAAAACGCGAAGAAAAAGCAGTTTTTGGTTCACTTTAGCATAGACAGGGTTCGGCCGCTCATCGGAGACTGACTTGGCCCTGGTCCATCGAAGGCGCACTCGAAGCGGTTTTGGCGAAGAAATCCGCGGATGATGGGTTGGCAACACCTCCCGGGGTGGTTTAGACTGGGGATTGGAGGATACCCGCCATGAGAATCGCCGTTGTCGGCACTGGAATCAGCGGAATGCTTGCGGCTCGGCTGCTTTCGGGTGCGCACGAGGTACATGTTTTTGAAGCGGCTGACTACGTCGGGGGTCATACGAACACGGTTTCGTTAGATATCTTCGGGAAATCATACGCGTTGGACACCGGTTTCATG
>CAZFQG010000136.1:0-17363 GCA_964520785.1 uncultured Planctomycetaceae bacterium
TGCACAAATCGCAACACTTCTGGCCACAACGGGTTAGAGGTTTTTAACAGGCCAGATCAGGCCCGGACAACCGCGGCAGGGATGCTTTTCGGCGGCGTGGCCGGCCACCTGGTAACCATCGCCGACGCGCAAGAGAACCATCTCGTCAGACGTTTCGGCGGTGAGGGCAACAAATGGATCGGGCTCACCGACAGCACGGCGGTCAGCACGATCGACGGATGGAATCCGCGCGACGAACTCGGGACTTCGGAACGAGGCGGCACCTGGTGGAGGCCGTATCCGCCCCCGGGAGAGACTCCCGACGAACCGACGCAGCGCGGCTCCGGATTCAAGTGGCTCGACCATTCTCCACTGCTCTATCAAAACTGGGCCAACGGCGAGCCGAACGATGCGGGTGTCCTTGGTGAAGACGCCGTCCAAATCGGTGCGGACGGACTTTGGAACGATCACAGCGCCGCAGAGACGCTGGGCCAATCGGATCACTATCTTCCCTTCGTCGTCGAATTTGACACCATCCTGGACCAATACAAGTTTCATGTCCTGGAGCGGAAATCTCTCATGCCGATCGCCGATCTTGGGGCCGCGAAGAGCCTCCTGGCCCTCCCGCCGAGCGCCCCAGAGATCTTGTCCGAAGCGAAGGGTCGGTATTTCGCCGTCAGTTTCGCCGATCCGGAGGCCTCCGACCCCAACTCCGACTACGTTACGGTGCCATTCTTGACCGACACGAAGGCGGACGACAATTTTTTCGCGACGAGCGTGACGGGTCTGGTCGACATTCCGACACGTGGGGAGTGGACCTTCGCGTTGACTCATGGAGACCTGGTCGAATTGACCGTCGGTGGAAAGAGCGTTGCTCCCGCGTCTCCGTATGGAACGCGCTTGTACGTCTTTGAATTGGAGGCGGGTATTACGGAGGTGGAGCTGGTGTTTCTGGAGCCATGGGGCCCGCCCACCTGCAACTGTTCGCGGCGGAAGATAGCCATGTCCAGTTCGACCCCCTATTCTTCCGATTGGTTGGTGACACACTGGGCGGAGGTCTCAGTCTGGTCCCTGAGCCGTCCGCGTTCATCCTGCCCACTACGGGTATTATCGGCCTTCTCGCACTCGTCTTGCGAAGACGGAAGCCGTAAGGGTTCCCGGAGACGCAAAAAACGACCGGGACCCCCCGCGGGTGCCGTTTGACGGAAACGAAAGAGCTGGTTAGATTCCCGTTAAGACGCCCCCGCCGAAGCTTGTGGGGCTTGCCGCGGGCCGAACCCGGCCGTTAGAATAGGCTGGTTCCGCGGTTTCGCCGCGACGCGGCCTTTCCGAAATCCCCTGCCCTCTGGAGCCAAACGATGCATCGATTCGTTCGAGTGTTGCCCGCCGTCCTCGTCTCTTGCATGCTTTCGTTCCCGTTCCCCTCCTCGGCCTTCGCCGCCGAGTGGTATAAAGGGAGCACCCACGCTCATTCGTTTTGGAGCGATGGAGACGCCTTCCCGGAAATGGTGGTCGACTGGTACAAGTCGCGCGGCTACCATTTCTTCACCCTTTCCGACCACAACATTCTGATGGAGGGGGAGAAGTGGATTCCCTGCAAGCACGATACGCGGCCGGTGACCGACCGGATCATCGCCGAGTGCCGAGGGCGCTTCGGCGAGGATTGGGTCGAACTTCGCGGCGAGGGAGACGCGCGCGAGGTCCGATTGAAAACGTTCGAAGAACTGAAGAAAAAGATGGACGAACCGGGCAGGTTTCTCCTCATTCAGGCGGAGGAAATCACCGGACACTGGGTCGGGCCGGACGTCAATCCTCCCCACGCCGAGCGGAAGTATCAGATCCACCTCAACGCGATCAACTTGCAGAAGCTCATCCTGCCGCGCGAGGGAACGAGCGTTGAAGACACGATCCGTCGCGACGTCGCGGAGGTGATGAAGCAAGCCCGGGAATGCGGGTGTCCGATTCTGGTCCACCTGAATCATCCTAGTTGGCCCTATTACGACATCACGGCCCAAGACATGGCGGCCGTCGAGGATCTGCGGTTTTTCGAGCTGTGCAACAACGCGCCCGACTCGCACCTGCACGCCGACGGCGAAAATCCGGACACCGAAACGCTGTGGGACACGGCGAATACGATTCGGCTCGCCGTGATGCAGAAGGACTTGATCTACGGGATCGCCTCCGACGACGCGCACCATTATCACGAGTTCGGCCCGGACCAGGCGAACCCGGGCCGGGGTTGGATCATGGTCCGCGCCGAAGAACTCGCGACCGAACCGCTATTGGAGGCCATGGAGGCGGGCGATTTCTACGCTTCGACCGGCGTCACGCTCAAGGAATACCAGTACGACCCGGCGGAACGGACGATTTCGCTGGAGGTCGCTCCGGAAGAAGGCGGCACCTACGTCATCGAGTTCATCGGGACTCTTGCCGCGGACGTCGACGGCGTCGACCCGAAGAACTGGAACAAGGAAGCGATCGGCCGCGTTCTCAAGCGGGTCGATGGCACGAAGGCCGCATACCGGCTCTCCGGCAAGGAACTCTTCGTCCGCGCCGTCGTCCGTAGCGACCTGATCATGGCCAATCCGCCCGATGAGACGATGGCGATTCCGCAAGAAATGGCGTGGGCCCAACCGGTCGTCCCGTAGGGGTCCGTTCGGGGCAATCCCCCGGAATATTTCCTCACCGGACCGACAATTCGCCGATGTCCACCCATCCGCGTTCTTTCCAGCTTTTGATGCCTGCCTCGGCCAACTGGATGCCCTTGGCTCCTTCGATGAGGTTCCACTTGAAGGGCGCGTCTTTCACCACGTGCTTGAGGAACAACTCCCACTGAACCTTGAAGGCGTTGTCGTAGGCCAAGTTGTCGGGCATCTTCTCCCAACCCTCGTAGAAGTCAATTGGCTGTTCGATGTCCGGATTCCACACCGGCTTCGGCGTGAACGAATCGTGCTGGACGAGGCAGTCGCGAAGCCCGGCGACCGCGCTCCCCTTCGTCCCGTCGACGTGCAATGTCAGCAGGTCGTCGCGACGGACGCGAGTACACCATGACGAATTGAATTGGACGATCAGTCCGCCTTCCAGCTCGAAGATCGCGTAGACGGCGTCGTCCGCCGTCGCTTCATATTCCTTCCCCCGCTCATCGCGACGACGGTCGACGTGGGTTGCGCCTTTGGCCACCACGGATCGGACTTCACCGAAGAGATTGTCCAGGACGTATCGCCAGTGGCAGAACATATCGATGATGATGCCGCCGCCTTCCGCGGCGCGATAGTTCCAACTCGGCCGCTGGCAAGGCCGCGAAAAGCCGTCGAAAACCCAGTAGCCGAAATCACCGCGAACGTTGAGAATCTCGCCGAAGTATCCCGTCTCGATCAGATACTTCAGTTTGAGCAGTCCCGGCAGCCAGAGCTTGTCCTGCACGACCCCGTGCTTGATTCCGGCATGTTCGGCCGCCTTGCAGAGCTTGAGAGCCTCACTGGTGGTCGTGGCAATCGGTTTTTCGACGTAAATATGCTTTCCGGCCTCGACCGCTTTGAGACAATTCGGGACGCGGAGGTTGGTCGTCAGCGAGTCGAAGTAGACTTGGTAGTCCGAATCGCCGAGAACGGAATCCAGATCGGTCGTGTATTGCTCGACCCCGTACTGCTTGCAGAGCCCGCGGAGCTTATACTCGTTGCGTCCGACGAGCACCGGTTCCGGTAAAATCCGTTCATCCGTCCCGAGAGCGACCCCTCCCTGTTCCCGGATGGCCAGAACGGATCGCACCAGATGCTGGTTCGTCCCCATTCTCCCGGTAACGCCGTTCATGATAATGCCGATTCGATGGGTAAGCATTTGAAGAACCTCGACATGTGTATCTAATTCGACTGTTTTGGATTTGTCTCTTGTTTATGTTCAATGTTGGTAAGCGGTTATGTCGTCTCCAATGGTACAATCGGGCGAGTTCGGAAGGAAAAGTGCGTCGGGCAAACAGGAGAAGCCGCCTCAGCTACAAAACCCGCGCCCCCGACAGCTTTCGCGCAGCCTTCTCGAATGATACCAGAGTCGCTTCCGCAACCGAGTACCGGGCATGAATCAAACGGTCCACAAATCCCGGTTTCTGACCACCCTTCAGGGACTGCTCTAATGCCCCCAGTATCTCTGGTCCGTCCGCCAGGACCACCGGACCTTCGGCGAACATCGCGATCAGGGCTTGAAGCGCCTCCCGTTTCGGAACCTCGTAGAACGAATGCAGTGCGAAGTAGGTCTCGCAGACAACCAAATCCGAGACGACGAGGAGGACTCCCTCCCGGACCGCCTCTTCGATGAACGTGCCCGCTTGCTCGGCAAGCGCCTCGGGCTCGCCGGTGATCAGACGCAGAATGACGGACGTATCCAGACCAAAGCGGCTATTGTGCGTCACATTCGGCCCCTTCCGTCCCCATCGCCTGATGAGCGGACCGACGAATCGCATCCAAATCGTGCGATTTTCCCTTGGCATACCGCCGGAGCGAACTGATCCAGCTCGGCCTTTCGGCCGCCGGAAGCGGTCGCAACACCCACGCGTCCACCCCGTCCACCGTACGGCGTTCGACTCCAAGTCTATCCCCAGCTCGGAGCTGCATCTCTTCACAGAGAGCCTTCGGAAGCGTTGCCTGGCGTTTGGTGGTGATTTTGAGGGTCATCATGAGATGGTCTCCTTACCGGTATTGTATCATGGTAAGGCGAATCGTCAATCCCGACGTCGGTTCGCGGGCCCACTCCCCTTTGAAGTTTCCGTCCAGCCGGACCTTCTTGGTTTCTCCCGGGAAAGACGTAGCCAGCCTCTCTCCCAGATACGGATTACTCGAACCGCGGCAAAAACCTGAAACCCCTGCTAGAGCGGGGTATGGTCATCGCCTCACCCCGGACGACGCAACTCGAACGCTCCCGTTCTTGCGCGAGCGAAGTATGTAAAGGGGTACGGCGTCGAATGGCACTTGCGTATCCGTAAATCAGGCGAAAAGGCGAAAAGGCGAAAGAGTGCCGCCAAACCTGCCTTGCTCCGGGCGCCGGGCTTCTCTATAATCCCGCGACCCGTTTTTGTAGCCAGTCCGTTCTTAGCATGGATGCGTCGAACTGACCCTTTCCCACGATAGCTTCGCCAGCGAATCTCGAACCGTTCGCCGTGGATTTCCTCGGAAGGAAATTCCTGCGCGCCGGGCTGTTCGTCTTCTGCAACTCCTTGTCACGCTGTGGCTTGGGTTGGCTAGTCCCGTTCGAGGGCAGGTCGATCTGCCGATCTCGTCGGCGGCGGAGGCAATTACTATCCGGGCAAATACGGCACAAAGGTGGATACAGGGGGAATACGAAGTTTGGGCACTGGAAGGGGACTGCGTATTGCATCAGGGTCAGGCATCCGCCCGGGCCGACCGTGCCGTCATTTGGATTAATCGCGCGGCACCGGGGCTCCGTGGCGAAAATCAAGTCCTGGCGTATCTGGAAACCGGCGTAGTGGTAGAGCGGCCCACCAAGGCTGGTGGTACTCCGATCCGCGTGACCGACTCGCAGTGGTTCGGGCGGTTTTCGACGGTCGCGGCAGTCCAGGTCGATGCACGTCGCGAACTGCCAGTCCCGGCCCAGAAACCGGATATCTATGAACGGGCCCTGGCCTACCGAATGCCCAAGCCGGTTCTTCCATCGCGCGCCGATCCAGAGGTCCAACCGGCGCAATTCACGGAGTTCCTCCAGGGTGCCGGCACGAACCTCCAAGCCGGGTCCGGCCGGCGGCGTATCCGCGTCTTCCCCCGGACCACGGCGCCGGTGCAAGCCCATTGGTATCCCGATCCGGCTACCAATCAGTGGATCGGTATCGTCGATTCCGGCGTCAATCTAATCGTCGAAGGTCTCCCGGATATCGGGACGATCGACGTCTCGGCGGATCGCGTTCTCCTCTGGATGCACAGCGATATCGAACCGAGTCTCACCGGGGACCAGTTCCAGGACGGCAACATTCCGCTCGAGCTGTACCTTGAGGGAAACGTCGTCTTTCGGCAGGGCGAACGGGTCATCCACGCGACGCGGATGTACTACGACGTCGCCAACCGCATGGGAACCGTCCTTGAAGCCGAACTCCTAACCCCGGTTCCGGAATACGAGGGTCTGTTGCGGCTCCGCGCGGAGGTTCTTCAGCAGCGAGGCGAAGGGCAGTTCTTTGCGCGGGATTCTTTCGTAACCTCCAGTAGAATGGGGGTACCCGGATATCGTCTCCAAGCCGGATCGATCCAATTCAGCGAACACGAGCGGCTGGCCGTCGACCCGTTTACCGGCGCACCGCTCGTGGATCCGCTTACCGGGGTGCCGGCCGCTCGCTCCGAACGGATGGTGACGGGGCGAGACGGACTGCTTTATCTGGGTCCGGTCCCGGTCTTCTACTGGCCCTTCGTGGCGACCGACACGACCGAACCGACCTTCTACATCCGAAGTCTCAGCCTCGGAAACGACGGTGTCTTCGGCTTCCAAATCCTGAGCGGTTGGGACGGGTACCAACTTTTCGGGATCAAAGACAAGCCGGCGGGAACGGATTGGGATATCAGCCTGGACTACCTTTCGAAACGGGGCCTGGGCCACGGCACCACTTACACCTATTCGCGCGATACGTTCTTGGGGACGGCTGGTCCAGCGACCGGGCTGGTCGATTACTGGGGAATTAAGGACCACGGCGTGGACAACCTGGGACGCCTCCGCCGGGACCTTGTCCCCAATCGAGACTACCGTTATCGCCTTTTCTGGAATCACCGCCAGCTCCTTCCGGCGGACCTGCTGCTCACCGCGGAGGTGGGTTTGATCAGCGACCGAAACTTTCTGGAGCAGTACTTCGAGCAGGAATGGGACGAACTGAAGGATCCCGAGACCGGCGTGGAACTCCGCCAAACCCGGGACAACCGGTCCTGGGCCTTGTCCGTGGATGGAAGACTAAACGACTTCTTCACCGAGACGGAGTGGTTCCCCCGCCTGGACCATTTCTGGCTGGGCGAGCCGCTTCTGAACGACGTGTTCACCTGGTACGGGCATTCCAACGTCGGATACGCGCGTCTGCGACAGGCAAGCGTGCCGTCCGACCCGCGAGAGGCGTCGAGGTGGATTCTCGAACCGTGGGATTACTCCCGCGAGGGCATTCGTTTCGCGACGCGGCACGAGTTGAACTGGCCGATTCAGACGGGTCCCGTGAAGACGGTCCCTTATATCTTGGGCGAATACGCTCATTGGGGTCAGGATATCAACGGGGACGATCTGGATCGCCTCTACGGCCAGGCGGGCATCCGCGCGAGCCTGCCGATGTCGCGCGTAGACTCCTCCGTCCAGAGTCGCCTATGGAACCTGCATGGATTGGCGCACAAGGTCGTCTTCACGTGCGACGCGTCGGTCGCCGATTCGAACCGGAGCCTGGACCTTCTTCCGATGTACGATCAGTTAGACGATTACGCGATCGCCGCCTTCCGTTATCGGATGCCGTTCAACACGTTCGGCGCGGCGCCGCTGCCGCCGGACCCTCCGTTTCCCTATATTCCCCCCCAGTTCGACGAACGGCACTATGCGCTGCGATACGGACTGGGAAGCCGGGTAAGCGCTTCTTCGACCGAAATCGCGGATAACCTCGTCGCCGTACGCCTCGGCGCGAATCAGCGTTGGCAGACGAAACGAGGAAGGTTCGACAACCGCCGGATTCTCGATTGGATCACGCTGGACACGAATCTTACCCTCTTTCCCGATCCCGATCGCGACAATTTCGGCGAGGTTCCCGGCATGTTCGATTACGACTTCCGTTGGCATATCGGAGACCGTACCACGCTGGTTTCCGACGGTTACGCCGATTTCTTCGATGACGGGCTGAAGATGTTCACCGTCGGGGCATTCCTCACGCGCCCCCCGCGTGGGCGTCTGTACATAGGATTTCGGACGTTCGACGGACCGTTCCAAAGCCGCGTCATGTCGATCTCGTACGACTACCGGATGAGTCCCAAGTGGATTTCGACGTTCGGCACCGCCTTCGATTTGGGCAAGGACGGGAATATCGGACAGAATTTCAGCATCACGCGGATCGGAGAGTCGTTACTGATCAGCGCCGGATTCACCGTCGACGCCAGCCGCGACAACGTCGGAATCAACCTGGCGATCGAACCGCGATTCCTGCCTAAGAAACGCCTGGGGAACGTCGGCAGCGCCGAGATTCCCGCCGCTGGTGCTTATGGACTGGAGTGACGGCTTTTCCGCCGTGGGATCAACCAGCAAAACGGAAAAACCGGGCTCATCGACGAACGGAAATTACACGCCAGAAAGAGAGAAAGGATGCGCGATACCGAAGACCGATTTCCGGAACGTGGATGGCTGGATAAGTTCGCCGACGTCTTTCGCGGTTTGAAACTGGGCGTCCGCGGCCAGAGCAGCTTTCTCGCGCACTTCTTCATCGCCGTCGTCGTCATCGCGACGGGGATCGTCTTCTCCGTCGATCGAGAGGAGTGGTGCCTGCTCGTTCTGTGTATCGGAAGCGTTCTTACCGCCGAAATGTTCAACAGCGCGCTTGAATCCCTGTCCCGCGCAATCAGTGACGAATACGACATTCACCTTGGAAACGCCCTCGACATCGGCAGCGCGGCCGTGCTGATCGTTTCCACGGCCGCGGCGGTCGTGGGACTCATTATTTTCGTAAACCGCTTGGCGGGTATGTTGGGCTGGTGGTAAGATTGGGGAATGAATCTTTCTGACCGGCCAACCTCTCCTGGGTCACGAGCAGGACACGTTCGACGCCACCGGAAAGCCGCTTCGATTCCTTGGTTCGATTGTCCTGCCCAAGTCGTCTGGACGTCTGCTTGTCGTGCTTCATTCCTGTAAGGGCTCCGGGACCCGGAGGCACGTCCATTTCCGGCAGAGTGAGGCCAGAGTTTCCGGCACTGATCCTTGGTGGCGTTGCAGAACGCCCTGCCACGCGGCGCTGTTGTCCTTCCACAGGGCGACGTCAATGCGATCAGGCAACTCGATCGAGACACCACCACCGACAAACGACTTCAGACCGCCCGCGGCCATCGCTTCGAGTCCGCCCTGCTCATCTAACCGTACGGCAGCGACCCCCACGGCGTCAAAGGTCACCTCCCCACCGCGCACGGTGAAGGTCTTCTGGATGGAATCTCCCGCCACCTCATTGGTGCCGGCGGCGTAGATGACGGTCCCGTCGAGAAGGCGCAACCGCCCCATGGTGGCAGGCACCATGCTCGAACCGTAGCGGGCCTTGTTGGGGGCACAAGGGGTGTGTAGGGCTCCACGCCCTTTGCCTTCAGGAATTCGATGATGGCGATTGCCACGTTGTCGCGATCCTGGGGCATCATGCTTTTCTGCAGGCTCGCGGCGCCGCCGAACGGGTTACCCTCGAAGTCGTTACTCCGAGCACCCACCTGGAACAGCCTCGTCTTACCGCCACCCGCAGCCTGCTTGAAGAAATCCACTGTGCCTGCCCCCTCGTACTCCGGGTTATAGAGTACTGCTGCGATGTAACATTGCGGTCCGTATTGGATCCTGCCTTCCTCACTGATTCTTAACGCGCCGCCTTCGATTTCGCAGTCGGGATGAGGTCCGCGTAGTAGCCGTACTCCCATAATATGTCGGCGACTCGCATTCCGACGTCCTCGAAGCCTGATCCGGTCCAGTTGGTCGCCGCGGCGTGCCCGAAGATAACGGCGACCGGACAGTCGATCGGCTTGGTCGAGATGTAATTGAGGAGCTGCACCCGGCATTCAGCCCGCATCAGACCGCCATTCAGAAGGCCCTTGTTCCAGTCGGGGTTCGTGAGCCAGTTAGGAAAACAAAGAGGCTGGGCCGGATCGAAGTCGGCAACATAAGCGGCCATTTAGGGATGCTGACTGTGGCCGAACCACATTTCCTGGGTCGTTACGTCAATGGATGCCGCTGTCGCGCATCACGTCGCGATTCTCCATCGTGATGTGCCTCCAAGTCCCAATACGGGTAACGGACGGGGGTCGCCGCCGATGTAGCGGCGGCCATCATACACAGCATCGCGCAGCAACGAAGAGCGATTTCGATTGGCCGAATAGCAGTCGCGCTCATGGTCATTCCTCCGGCAGCATAATCGTGCGATACTTCTCGAAATCCTTGGCGATCGGTGATCCCGCGCTAAGTTCCCAAAGGCTGGTATCCATTTTCTGAAGGGCAAGAACGGCCGTGATCCAACTGTGTGTCCAGCCGATCTCATTGGTCCACACTCCCCAGCCCCAATCGCCGTCGGATGCCCAGTAGTCCCACTTCTTGTAGTCGAACCCGCGGTACCACGTGCCGTCAAGTTCCGGGCGGGTTTGGCTTTGCGTTTGAGTCCGGATGAAGAAGTCGGCCATCCGTCGGGCACTCTGGGCGTAATCGGCGTTGCCAGTGGCGGCGGCCGCCTCGTGCATGCCGAGGAAAGCGAAGTTAATGGTGTAGAGCGCGTCGGTCGCCGGATCGCCTGCCTGGTGGACCAGTGCACATTCGCCCGTACCGTATCCCGAGTTGGCCTGGACAACCTGGCCTGGAATCTGGGGGACCGCACCCGATTCGTCCTGGATCTTGATGACATACCTCGCCACTTCGTCCAGCCACCGGCGATGGTCGGGCGTGTCGTCGGCGCGTACCAGCCACGCGAGCGGCAGTAGCATGCGGCAGCGTTCCTGTTCATACCGGTTGGCTTCCAGCCGCCAGTTGGGATGGGCCTCCATCATCCGGCGCACACCTTCCCTGCCGCGGGCCAGAAGCGGTTCATAGCCCGTCTTGTGGTAAAGCCAGAAGTAAGTCGCCCAGATGTAGCACTGCATGTGGGGACAGTAGTCGATGTGCTCGAGATTGAAAAAGTGTCGCCAACCGTGTTGCTGGAGCGCCTGGTCGCCAATGTTCTGAGGCCGAAAGCCGTGGACGCCGGTAGTGCGGAAGTTGGCAAGGATGCCGCGGAGGATGGAGGCGTCCCAGCGGTCGGTCTTCAAGAGGGCGGCCGAGCCGATGGCACTAAGCAGCGCCCGGGCGTTGTCGTCGCCCCAGTAGCCGCCGGTGATGTCTCCCGTATGATAGGACAGCAGTCCGTAGGCGGCGTTGTTCGGGTCTGCGCGGTGGAGCTGACAGATGACCGAGTCAAAGAAGACAAGATCGTTGAGGGTATGAGCCAGCTTCTCGTGAGAGGCATTCCGATCGAGGGCGAAACCGAAGCTCAGCCCCAGGGCGGCTTCCAGGTTGCAGTCGGCGCGGGCTGATCTGCTGACGGCTTGCGAGCCGTCGATGAAAATGCGTTTGGAGATGTAGCACTCCGCGATGCCAAGCGCGCCGTCGCCGACGGGCCAGTCGGGGGAAATGCCGGCCTGGCCTTCTTGCGGAGGCCAGTCCTCATGAATGAGCAAGCGGGATTTCCGGTAGTAGTCGACGCCCCGCCGGATGGCTTGGTCCAGGGCGTCGTCCGGTAAAGGCTGGTCGGGTCCGTACATGGGTCGGACCGTCGGCGCCCACGTCAGCGCAGGAACGGTCGCGCCCGGGGCCAACCACGCCAAAATGTGCTCCCATATCGGCGCCCAGGCCTCCGTAGGCGCATAGCGTGCGGTGACAAACTGACTCAACTTGGTGGTGGCGACCAAAACGTTTCCGGCCGGGTGTTCGAAGAGCAGCGGATGGGCGGCTTCGGTTATGCCGTAGACGGCATGGTCGTACCCTTCCACCTGGGTGAGAACCATGTGGGGATTGGAAGCCTCGACAGGCAGGTAATGGCAGTCGTGGACCATCACAATACGCATCTTCTTGAGCCTCGGCTCGAAGAAGTCGGAAGCCAACACGGTGCGCTCGACGACAGCGCCGTAATGCCCGGTCCTTTGGTAGGCGGGCTCTTTGAATTCGAGCGATTTGAGCGAGG
The DNA here is from genome assembly GCA_964520785.1 of uncultured Planctomycetaceae bacterium. GTDB lineage: Bacteria > Planctomycetota > Planctomycetia > Pirellulales > Thermoguttaceae > CAZFQG01. Next base: position 11,873 of record CAZFQG010000136.1, read on the forward strand.
CGGGGTATTCGACATAGAGCCGGAGATTCTTCTGCGTGGCAAGGTCGAAGTCGGCCGAGGTCAGAGGGGTTCGTTCGGTGGGATAGCCGTCGGCCAGCAACAGGACCGCGGCACCCCGGGGCGCCTGGCGGAGTGCTTCGGCCGGCGTGTCGAATCGCGGGTAGGCCCGATCGCTTCTCAGAAGAACTCGATAAAGGTCGTTGTCGGCCGCGCAACTGAATACCAGCTCCGGCGCGCCCTCCTCCACCGCCAGGGTCGGCGTAAGGCAACATGCGGTTATTGCCACCATCGAGGCGATACGCGGCAAGGAGGTTCTCATTTCTCTCTCCTTTGTGGGATTCTAGGATTAGGCGAGCGGCGCGTTTTATCCTCAACGCGGCCACAATCCGCGGTTTTCGCACGGCTGACCGAACCGTCATGTTAGCAACGACAGCCAGCATTAGTTACGAAACTAATCGCGCGGCGCGAGCGCGTCAAGCACCATAATCCAAGATTCCGGGATCGACGGGCCCTCGAGGGGGGTAGCTGTAAGGCATTGTTCCGTAAGGGGTTGCGCGCCACGGGCAGCCTGGAAAAAACTTTCGGTTGGCAGCAACGAAATGGCCATTCGGGGCCGATGGGAGCACAAAGTGCATGGACGTGAGCTTGATTTGCTCTTCTGGCAACCGGGTAGGCGCCACGTATTCGCGAAGGGAGCACTATGAATCCACATTTCGGTTGGATCATTGTCATTCTGGGAGCATTCCTCGTCGTGATCGGAATCCTAGCGCTCTGCGCGGACCAAGTGCCGTGGCTCGGAAGGTTGCCCGGCGATATGGAGTTCAAAGGCGAGGGTTTCCGCTTTTGAGCGGCCGTCGCGGTTCGCTCTCAACGGATTTCGTCGGCTATTGATTCACCGATTCTCGGAGTCCTCCAGCGCGATGCAGTAGATCAGCGACCTCGGCAGATGAAAGGGGTCTTTCACCGGGAGGCAGACGGTGGCGTTCAGCGGAGCGCCGTAGCGATCCAGGTTCTGGGTCCATTCGCCATGTTCGCGGACGGGGTATCTGTCGAAGGCGTAATCGCGGATGCGCCGGTGCCAATCGAGAAGTAGGACGTCCTTCGTCTGTTCGTAGGCGAGGAGGGTTCCGTAGAGCGCCTCGGTGTGGGGCCACCATATCTTGCTTGTCGGATGATTCCATCCGACTTCACGGCCGCCGTCGGCGTCGATCGCCAGGAACAAGCCGCCGTACTTCTCATCCCAGCCCAATTCCAGATGTCGCCGGATGAGGCGGCGGCATTCTCCGATCCATGCGGTATCGCCGAGGTCCCTGGCGATGTGGATTTGAAACCACATATCCTCGACCACGTGGCCCGGAACGACGGTCGTTCCCAAAGGGGCCGGGTACTCACCCCCGTCCGCGGCGATGCGTTCGAGGATCATGTCTCGTCTTGAAGAGTAGAACCGTGAGCGAATCTCATCCGTCAGCGCCAACGCCGCCGAGCGGTAGCGTTCGTCATCCACCGCTTGCCCCAACTCCCACAGGATTAACGCGTGGATCATCAAAATGCCGTGGATTCTCGCCCCGGGCGGAATCGGGTAGGGGGCGTGGGGGATTTGATCGTGGGGCAGTCGGAGCCGGTCGAGAATCCGATCCGCCGTTCGCTTCGCCCAGACGAGCGATTCCTCATCGCTGGTCGCGAGGAAGTACTCGGTCAATCCGTAGACCGCGAAGGCGTCGACATAGATGCTCGTGTAGCCCTCGATCGTATCTCCTTCCCATGAAAGCCGCATTTTCCATCCCTGCTCGCGTTCATCCCATCCGTGCCGGAGGGCGAAGTCCCGGATGTGTTTCGCGATCGGAAGCCAATCCCCCTCCCCGGGAAACCGCCGGTGGAGGGCGCTGTACACCCAGACCGCGCGCCACTGGCTCCAGAGGAGCTTATCGCGGCTAAGGACCGTGCCGTCGTCCGCGATACAGGTGTTGATTCCCCCGGCTGGATCTATCGCGTGTTTGAGCCAGAAGGGGAGGACGTCTTGGAAGAGGGTTGGGCGGAAGGAGTGGCTGGACATAAGCTGGACATAAAGCGGTGGGGGTTCAACGTGCGTCTCGCGGAGACTGGCCCACGTGGGCGCGCAACATGGTGCTCTGGCTATTGCTTGTGGCGCGAAGAAAATGGGAGTCGGACCCGCCGATGAAGAGCTGGAAGCCCAGTTCCTTGGCGTAATCGACCATCTCCGGGGTCGGCGTAATCGCGGCGGCGAACTTTCCGGCGGCCGCGGCGGCTTCGGCCGTTCTTTTCATCGCCTCCTTGAGGACCGGCGTTTCCAAGAGGGCTGAGGAAATGTTGATCCCCAAACCGACTTTGAAATCGTCGGGCCCGAACATGAGTCCGTCGATTCCGTCGGTTCCGGCGATTTCCCGAGCGTTTTCGATCGCGCCGGGCGTTTCCAACTGGGCGACCAGGACCGGTTCGTTTTGCAGATAGTACTCTCGCGAGTAGAGGTCGATCGGTCGGCGGCCTCCGAAGGAACGCGTTCCAAGGGGGGAAAACCGCGAGACGCGAACCGCCTCGGCGGCATCCGCCGGCGTATCCACCATCGGCATCATGATCGCCGATGGGGCCATGTCCGCGAACGGACCGACGACGCCGAACTCGCGGCCCGGCACGCGAAGCAACGTGTCGAGTCCGAGAGAATCGGCCGTGCGGACGAGTTGCATCGCCTCGTGGTAGGAAATCTGCCCGTGCTGGGCGTCGATCCAGACGAAATCCCAGTCTCGGCCGATCGTCTCCAGGATTCCAGGCGCAGGGTACGTCACCGCGAAGCCGAGGAGTTTTTCGCCCCGGGCCAATCGTTGTCGTAAGTCTTGAGGATTCATGAAATGGATGAAGTCTAAAGGATGAAAGTCGAAGAATCAGGCGGAGTAATACAAGAGGGAGAATCAGGGAGGATGGCCGAAATGCGTCCGACTTGTCACCGTTCTAGTTTTCACGTCGTCACTTCGCTCCGATATCCCTACGCCCTCCGCCTTCTCTCGTCACGACAAGCAAACTCAGGCCGGTTCCCACGGCGATCTGAACGGCCAAACCGATTGGCATGGCCCAAAGGAAGTTGATATGGACCGTGCCGAATATCGATTTCGAAAAACTGATGGTCGCGATGACGGCCAGGCCGAATACGGCGCTTATGTGAGTCGCCGCGACGGAGGGCCGCTTCACGAACATCGCCATGAAGAATAGCCCGAATAGGGGAACCGTCAAGAGGTTGCAGACCTTGAACGCGACTTCGAGCAGATTCCCCTGGACCATTCCGACGAGGGTACTGAGGAGGACGACGGCGGTTCCGACGAACAGGGAGATCAGCATCGAGCCGCGGACGGCCTTGGAATCATCGGCCCGTTTCTCGCGGAATCGGTCGAGGAAATCCACTTTGATCACCGAGCAGGCCGAGTTCACTCCCGAGGACAGGCTCGACATGGCGACGGCCAAGAGGCCCGCGATTACCAGCCCGGTGATTCCCGGCGGCAGGCCGGCGGCGATAAACCGCGGGAAGAGCTTGTCGGCATCCTTGGCCGAGATTTCAGCCCCCCTTGCCCGAAAATAGGCCAGCACGGCCAGGCCGACGAGCGTCAGGAGGGCCGAGGTGAGGGCGCTGGAGACGAGGGCCGTAATGAGCGTTTTCCGCGCGGTGGCCGCGTCGCGGTTGGCGAGGAATCGTTGGACGGCCATCTGGTCCGACCCTTGCGTGGCGACGTACCAGACGAGCGTCGCCAAGAACGCGGCGAGGAGCGTCTTCGTGTCCGGATCGGCGGAGAACAACCAGGTGGCTTCGGGCCAATTCGCCGGCCACGCATCCGGCCACCACGCGCCGAAACCGCCGAGTTCCACCGAAATGATGCCGAGAGTCAATAACGCCGCCCCGAAAAGAATCACGCTCTGAATCACGTCCGTCAGCACCACGGCACGAAGACCCCCCAACGATGTGTAGGCGACCGTGACGACGCCAAGTCCTCCACAAATCCAGGGGACCGCCGAAGGCGGAAGTTCCAAGACGGGGACGATGACCTTTGCCGCCGTGGCATAGACGACGACCGCCATCCACGAGATGCGAAGCGCCAGGAAGAACGTCGAGCCGAGGATCCGAACGCTCAGATCCAGCCGCTGTTCGAGGATTTCGTAGGCGCTGGTTACCTCCAGACGCATGATAAGAGGGATGATGAACCATCCAACCAACAACGCGACGAGGGGATACGAGGCGATCTTCCCGATGACGAAGACCGGCCCGTACTGGATCATCTCCCCCGGCACGGCCAAGTAGGTCACCGCGCTGAGCATCGTCGCGAAGAGGGACAATCCGAGGTTGAACCACTTGATCGTCCGTCCCCCCAGCAAATAGTCCCGGTCCGACTTGCTCCGCGCGCCATAATACGCGCCGATGGCCAAGAGCATGGCGGCGTAGGCAACAAGGACGACGTAGTCGAGAACGGTCATGGCGGAAGGCTAAAGGCTGAACAATGAGGGCACGAATTCGAATTGGGAAGTCGACTTTTCCACCGTGTCAATCCATTCCGTCACCTCTCTCACACCTGTTGCCTTATGCCATTGATGCTCACTGTTCCTCCAGAACCTTCGCCGGTTCGCCTTCGTTCATCGAGGCGGCGGCTTGGAGGAGTTTGACCTCGCATTTCCCGTGAATGGAATGGACGGAGGCATCGGCGAAGAGGAACTGGGTGGTGCCGTCGGTGTGTTCGCTGCCGAAGCTGACGTCGTTGTAGTTCTGGTTCTGCCCAAGGACCGGAATGCCCACCTCACGGAGGGCGTACATGACGTTCTTCATCGTACCGGCGGCGACGAGGCTGCTGCCGACCCCGTTGGGCCACGGCCGGTAGACGCCGCCGTCCCACGAATGCTCGCCCACCAGGAAGGTGTGGCTCGAGCCGTCCGTGATATCCCGGAGCCGTACGCCGTTGTCGCGGCGGAGGACGCCGTTCCTGCAAAAGCCGCCGTTGTCGCGGGGATCCTCGGGTCTCGGATAGAGTGCCCCCCCGTCGTAAGCGTTGCGCCCCTTGGCGCCCATGACGCCCAAGTAATGCGTGAAAAACCAGAGGCCCGAATCACCGCGTTCCATCTTGTTCGTCCTGTTGTTCCAGCCTTCCGGCCCCCGCGTGGGGCAGACGAAGACCGGCACGTTCTTCTCGCGCAGCGCGACGTATTCGTGACCCAGGTTCGGGTCGCCGATCCCCTCGACGGCCGACTGTTCCAGGTAATCCAAGATCAAGAACAGATAACTCCACCCCCCGGGCCGGAGGCCCGAATCGTTGCGCATGTACGTGAAACCGCCCGGCGGGAACGCGCCGTTAGCCGAAAGGTAATTGTGGAGGCCCAGGCCGAGCTGCTTCATGTTGTTCGAGCACTGCATTCGCCGTGCCGCTTCTCTCGCCGCCTGGACCGCCGGCAACAACAGCGCGATCAGAATGCCGATAATCGCGATCACCACGAGGAGTTCCAC
>CAZFQG010000137.1:0-5605 GCA_964520785.1 uncultured Planctomycetaceae bacterium
TGGAAAACATGACGTATATTTACACAGCGTTAAATCGAGAAGCGGCGACCACGGGTAAGGATGCCTCGAATCATCTTCGGTTGGCTCGAGGATGTGGTCACGTTTCCCGGGTTGATCTCCCCCCTGTTGGTGAGACTCTCCATTTAGTATTGCCTTTAGCGGAGGGTTTCACGGTCAACCTGATTTCGACCTTATCACAAAGGACGGATGTTTGCCGGTTCCGGTTCGCGATGCCGCGTCCGGTCCGATTTTCTCGTCCAGAGCTTTCGGTTCGGCAAGGTCGGAGAACGATATCAGGCGGCGCCCCTCTGCCGTCACGTTGTGTGAAACCCCAGCAGAGGAGCATTCCATGCGCGGTCCTCGTCGTCGCGCCTCGATTGATCGAATCTCGCGGTTCGAGAACGTAGAACCGAGACACCTATTGGCGGCCGACCTCACGACGGGGCTCTTCACCGGGTTCGCCTCGGAAGTGGCCGTCGTCGGTCCTCGGGCGGCTCCGGTCGCTCCCCATGACCTGACCGGGCTCTACGAGGTCGTCGCTCAGACCGGCTTTGACGGCTCCGGCCAGACGGTCGTCGTCATCGACACGGGAGTCGCCTACGACCACACCGCCTTGAGTGGACGCGTCATCCTGGGGCCCGACTTCGCCGAGGGGGACGATGATCCGTATGACGACGGGTTTTCCGGTTCGCATGGAACGCACGTCGCCGGAATCATCGCCGCCGACCACGCGATCTATCGCGGCGTCGCTCCCGGCGTCGACGTCCTCGCGATTCGCGTTTTCGACGATTCGGGAGCCGGTTACTTCGAGTGGGTGGAATCGGCGCTTATGTGGGTGCATGAGCATCTCACCGCGTTCGATAACCCGATCACCACGGTGAACATGTCTCTCGGGGCGCAATGGAACTCCGATTCGGTCCCGAGTTGGGCCATTCTGGAGGAAGAACTCGCCCTTCTGCACGCCGAAGGCGTCTTTATTACGGTTTCCGCGGGCAACAGCTTTTCGTCATACGGAGTGCCGGGGGTCAACTACCCGGCCGCGAGCCCCTACGTCATGCCGGTGGCGTCGGTCGACGCGACCGGAAACCTGAGCGGGTTCTCGCAGAGGTCGTCCGACGTCATCGCCGCACCGGGCGAGGCGATCTGGAGCACCGTGCCCGATTACGAGGGGGACTGGAACGGGATCGACGACGATTTCACCCGGTTTTCCGGGACGAGCATGGCGGCCCCCTACGTGGCCGGCGCGAGCGTCTTGATTCGCCAGGCATACGAATTCGCCGGTATCGAACACGTCACGCCGGACATGATTGCGCAAGTCATGCACCAGACGGCGGACCGCGTGTACGACCCGGTCACGAAAGCCACATACAACCGTCTCAACATCGAGCGCGCCATCGGTTCGATCCTTCCGGCGGACGAGTACGGCTCGGTGGCCGAGGACGCCCACGACCTGGGTACGCTCGGCGCCGACGTCACGCTTGCCGGGGCGATCGCCGCGCTGGATGACGCGGACTGGTTCCGGTTCACCGCGGAATCGAGCGGAACCGTCACGGTCTCGGCCGAGACGACGCTCGAACTGACGGCCAAGTGGGATTTCGTCGGCGCGACGGCCACGCGGACCGCCGCCGGCACCATCGAGTTCACGGTGGAGGCGGGTCAGACGGTGGCGTTCGGCCTTTCCACGACGGACGGATTGGGGCACTACACGCTGCAAGTCTCTTTGGAAGCGGACCCGGCGAGCGAGCCGGACTTCATCGACCTGGGCGCCGTCGACCAGGCCCGTTTTGGCGACGTCCGTTTCGATGCGGACACGCGATTCCAGGTCACGACGGTCCGCGCGGGGCTGTGGACGCTCGAGGCGGCGGACGCCAGAGCCGTCTATAGCGTGACGGACGCCGACGGTCGCGTGCTCGCGACCAGCAAGAGCGGCCGGGTCGATATTACCGTCCGGGCAAATCAGGCGTTGACGGTCGTCTCGGCAACCGCCGGAGAACTCCACACCGATCTTACGGTGACCAACCTGGTCCAGATTTCCGGGAACCGCGTCAGCGTTTTCGGGACGGCCGCGGACGACGCGTTCGTCTTCGAGGCCGGTTCGACGCACGCGCTGGCGATCAACGGGGCCGGATACAGCTTCGCCGCGGATACGGTTTCCGTTTTTCATTTCGACGGCGGTTCCGGAAGGGACTCCGTCGTTCTGACCGGCTCCACGGACGCCGAGGACGCGGTCTTGAAGCCGTTCGCCGCCGAGCTGCGCGGAACCGGTTACCAGGTGACGACGACCGCCACCGAGACGAATGCGATCATCTCCGGCGGCGGAAACGACCGGGTCACGATGCTCGACTCGGCCGGAGACGACCTGCTCGTGACCTCACCGGAAGAGGCGACACTCGCCGGGGCCGGTTTCGAGAACCGCGCGGTCGGATTCCGCACCGTCCACGCCTATTCGACCGCCGGAGGAAACGATACGGCCCGGCTATACGGTTCGGCCGGAAACGACACCCTGACGGTCTCTCCCGAGCAGGCGAAACTTGTCGGAGCGACGTTTTACGCGCGAGTCAAGTACTTCGACTCCGTAACGGCATATGCCGCCGGCGGGAACGACACGGCCCGATTCACCGACTCCGCGGGCAATGACCTCTTCACGGCTTCGCCTCGAACGGCGCAGCTTGAGGGGGACGGGTTCCGCCACGCGGCGCACGGCTTCCGCTACGTCTACGCTTCCGCGTCCGCCGGCGGCGCCGATACCGCGCGGCTGATCGGTTCTACCGGCAACACCGTCCTTCTAGCCACGCCGGAGTACGGGAAGCTCGAGGGTGACGGGTTCTACCTGTACGCGAGCGGCTTCGACAGGCTTGTGGCCGAAGGCGCCGGGGGGAACGACTCGGCCGAACTCTACGATTCACCGGGCGACGATACCTTCACCTTTTCGCCGGAATCGGCGACACTCGCCGGAGCCGGTTTCGCCCTGCAAGTGGACGGATTCGCCCAAGTGAAGGCGCACGCCTACAGCGGCGGTACGGACATCGCGAGGTTTACGGGACAGGATTTCTACGACCGACTCTTCTACTCGGCCGGCTTCGCCAAGTTTCAGGGAACCGATTTCTTCGCCAGCGTCCGGGCGTTCGACGAGGTCCACGCCTTCGCGGGCGATGGGGGGGGCGGTACCGCGCAGCTCTTCGATTCGGCCGGCAGTGATGTGCTCTTCGCCTCCGGCGACATGGCCGAACTCCTCTCGGCGACCGGTCTGGCACGGGTCTACGGGTTCGAAACGGTCCATGCCTACGGCACCGCCGGAGGGAAAAACACAAAGGAAATCTCCGCCGTCGACTTCCTGCTGAAGGAACACGGAGACTGGTCGACGCAATAAAGGACGACTCGCCGCGGGGCGAAGTCGCCGGAGGGAAAACGCCCGCCGATGCCGGAGCGGGACGTCCCGTGGCAAAAAGGTGGCGGCACTAACGCGCGCGACGGCAACCCGGGCCGGTGGTTTGGGAGCTTCCGGTTGCCCTTTCGGCGCGCCGTCGGCGAAAGCCGACGACTGAGAAACCGATCACCAACGACGAGAGCAGTCCCATCCCCGGTTCCGGGACGGCCGCCGCGAGGGTCCGGCCCCAGTTGGCGCGGATGAGGTCCAGGTCGCCACTGTTGACCTTCCCGTCTCCGTTGGTGTCTCCCTGACTGAGGGAGCCGGGAGGCAGATCCGTTCGTCCCCAGTTGGACCGGACGACGTCCAAATCGAAAGAAGACACCATGCCGTCGCCGTTGAGGTCCCCCTCCAGTTCCGGACCGCCGGCGTCGAGGAGCGCGGCGATTTCGGCTGGGGAAAGCGCGTAGTTGAAGATCAGCAGGGGGCCGCCGATATTGCCGGAGAACGGGCATTCCGCTCCACCATAGGGACGCCGCCCGACGAGCAGTTCGGTAATCGTCTGAGCGACGGTTCCCTCGTGCGGAATCGCCTCGATGAGATTGCCATCGACGTACAGGCTGGTTTCTTCCAGACTATGGGTGCCGATGAGCAAGTGCCACTGGCCGTCGTCCAGGTCGGTATTCATGAAAGGATTCGCGGCGGTCACCCCGGCGCGGACCTCGGTCCCGTCGTCCGTCCAACACCGGAATTCCAGCATTTTTCCCGCGCCGTGAATCCCCAGCTCAAAGGAGCTGCCCCCTTGGCCGTGTTTCGAGAGCAGGACCTGATTCGAATGGACTCCGGTCGCCTGCACCCAGATTCCGACGGTAAGCTCGCCCGGACAAAGGGCCGCGTCGGCGCCCAGGTGGACGTAGTCGCCGGAACCGCCGCCCAGCGCCAAGTGATTCTCGCTTGCGATGGTCGCGCCGCCGGGAAGGGTAATCTCCGGCGGACCGCCGGCCGCGAGCGTCACGTTGCCGCGGACCGAGCCGTCTTGCGGGCCGACGACGACCGGAGTGACGCCCCCCTCGATCTCCGTGAGGTCCCAACGCCCCACGAGGGCCGGCTCCGGCGGCGTGTACGGATTGATGGGGTGGTATTGGAAACCACCTAATCCCGCCGCCTGCAAACCGCCAACCGCTTCGTCGAAAATGAGAATCGGACCTCCGGCCTCGTACTTGGCGGCCCACTGGTTCTGGCTGGGATGGTTATTAAACGGGCGCCCACCGAGATACAGCAAATCGCTGGTGGTGGAGACGCTCCCAGTCGCGGGGACGGAGGCGATCTCGCGGCCGTCAATCATCAACGTAACGTTCGAACCGTCGTACATGCCGACGAAGTGGTGCCATTGATCGTCCACGAAATCGTCGATCGTAAAGCGAGTGGGGTCGTTCGCGGAGTAGACGCCGTTTTCGGTCCAAACCTTGAAGAAGGCCTGCCTGCTCACCGCGTTGTTCGAGAATCCGAATTCCCAAGAACTTGCCTCCTCGCTGTTGCCGTGCTTCGAGAAGAGGACCTTATCCAGGTAGTTGGTACCGGGAATTCCTTTCGCCCAGAACGCCACGGTAAGATTCTCCGGCGCCAACGAGGCCGCGTTACCGAAGTTGACATAGTCGGATTTGGTGCCGCCGGTCGCAAGGCGATAATTGGAGGTGACTTGGGTGCCGTCGGGAAGGTAGGTCTTGGGTGGCCCACCCGCCTTCCAGACGATGTTCCCCCGGCATGTCCCCGAGACCGACCCGACGTCCGGCGATACGACGGTACCACCCCCTTCGTCAAGATTCCACTGGTGGACCAAAGCCGCGCGGGCGGAGCATGAACCCAAGATGAGCGCGCAAACCGAAAGACCGAACCGAAACGAGATTCGCATGGAAGTTTCTCCTCTGACGAGTGACTGCCGGCAAAAACCTGCAATGAATTACCCCCTGCACCAGTGCCCTTCACGCCCTCAAGCGATCCTGCCTTTTTGACCAGCTTTCCGTTTCCTTACGGCCTGCATTTAGGACGTCAAACGAACCTTGGCGAGGTTTATACAATACCCCCATCGTATCCGCGGCCGTTGATGGCTGTCAACCGACGCCCTCGAGAAAACGACTGTTCTTTTTTTCTTGGAGAAAATCCACTATCATTACGCAAAAGAATAGGGCGCTGGAACTTTCGACGACGGGCCTGACGGATAGGAGCAGGGGACTATAA
>CAZFQG010000137.1:5615-17284 GCA_964520785.1 uncultured Planctomycetaceae bacterium
ACCAGACCGCGACGCCCCGTCTTGGCAATCCGCCTTGGACCATGATTTTAGAAGACCTGAAAAGATACGGGCCCGAAGCCTCCCCCGCGGCCGTCTCTCCGGAGGAGGCAAGGGCCTATTGCCGGCGACTGGCGAAGACGCATTACGAGAATTTCACCGTCGCGAGCTGGTTCCTGTCCGGGAAGCTCAAACAGCATTTCTACAACGTCTACGCCTATTGCCGATGGGCGGACGACCTGGCGGACGAAACCGGTGATTCGGCGCGGGGCGCGGCGTTGCTCGACTGGTGGGAGACCCTGTTGGACGATTGCTATGAAGGGCGCGCCACCCACCCGGTCTTCGTCGCCCTTTCGGAAACGATCAGACGTTTCGCCGTTCCCAAGACACCTTTTTCCGATCTGCTGGTCGCGTTTCGCCGCGATCAAGAGCCAGCCGTATACGAGACGAAAGAGGATCTTCTCGACTACTGCCGCTACTCGGCCAATCCGGTCGGCCGGATCGTCCTCTACCTGATGGAATCCCATGACGAAGAGCGAGGGGGGCTCTCGGATTCCGTATGCACCGGGCTCCAATTGGTCAATTTTTGGCAGGATGTCGCGAGGGATTGGAGTATTGGCCGGGTATATCTTCCCCTGGCCGACAGAGCCGCTTTCGGCTATGATGACGCGATGCTCCATGCCCGGACGTATAACGAACCGTTTCGCCGCCTGATGGAAGCGGAGGTCGACGACGCGGCGGGTCGGCTCCGCGCGGGACTGCCGCTGGTAAGAATGGTCTCTCGTCGCGCGGGCGCGCAGATCGCCCTTTTCCTACACGGCGGGCTGGCGGTGGCAAAGGCGCTCCGGCGGATCGATTACGACGTTTGGCGGACGCGCCCGACCCTTTCCAACTCCGATAAACTCAAAATACTACTGCGGTGTTGCTTCCGGCGCACGGCTTTCTGACCGCGCCGGACCTTCGTAACCGACGGCCCGCTGGTGAACACCATGTCCGCGTCGAACCTCGTACGGCACAGCCGCGAGTACTGTTTCCGGATCGCGAAGCGTTCGGGATCCAGTTTCGTTCCCTGTTTTCGCCTGTTGCCTCGGGAAAAGCGCGAAGCGATGGCCGTCCTCTACGCCTTCATGCGGCATACGGACGACATCGGCGATTCCGGCGCGCCGGCGGAACGCAAACGGGAGGAACTCGACGCCTGGGAGGAATCGTTGCGGTCGGCGATGGAGTCTCCGGGGGGATTCCGACCCTCGGTGGATTCGCCGCAACTGCTGTTGCCGGCCGTGGGGGAAGTAGTCCACCGGTTCGAGATTCCGCCGGAGGCGCTGACGGCGGTGCTCGAGGGAGTCCGCATGGACCTTCAACCGCGGGAGTATCGCACTTTCGAGGAACTGGCCGAGTACTGCCGCAAGGTGGCCTCGGCGGTGGGAATCGCCTGCATCCATATTTGGGGCGTGCGCGACCCTTCGGGGGCACGACCGGCGGCGGACGCCTGTGGAATCGCCTTTCAATTGACGAATATCCTCCGGGACCTTCGCGAGGACGCGGCGCGGGGGCGCGTCTATTTGCCGACGGAAGACCTCGCCGCGTGCGGCTCTTCGGCCGAACGACTCCAAAAAGGCCCTTCGGATCCGGCGTTCGGCGCGGTGATTCACCTTGAAGTGGACCGCGCGAAGAAGCTCTATGCGGAAGGCGCATGTCTGGAGGACTTCCTGGACCGAGACGGCCGTCGCGTTTTCGGGATGATGACGGAGGTCTATTACCGGCTGCTTCTGCGGATCGAGCGGAACTGGCGGGACCTTTTTTCGCGACGGATCCGCTTAGGCAGGGCGTGCCGAACCTGGATTGCCCTGCGTTGGCTTTTTTTTCCACCGCGGCACGTCCACCGGAATTGACGCCGAGGAGACGGACGTACATGGTCAAACCCTTCTCGCATCGTGATCGAGCGAATCCGCCTCGCGTCGCCGTCGTCGGCGGGGGAATCAGTGGACTGGCGGCGGCGGCCGCGCTGGCGCGCGCCGGGGCGTGCGTCGAGGTATTCGAGGCGGCCGGTCGATTGGGAGGCCGAGCCGCGTCGTTCGAGGAACCCAGCCTGGGGGAGTGGGCCGACCGGTGCCGCCACGTCGCCATGGGCTGTTGTCGGGAGTTCCTGGGGTTCATGAAGGAAATGGAGGTCCATGATTGTTTGACGCGCCACCGGCGGCTCCATTTCTTCTCGCCGACGGGCCAAAGAAGCGACTTCGAAGGGGCGCGCTTTCTGCCTTCTCCGCTGCACTTGCTTCCCTCGTTCTGGAAATCGTCTTTTCTGACGAAACGAGAGAAGCTTCGGATCGCCCGACTCCTGGGGAAGCTGAGCTGGGTTCGGCCGCGGCCCCGGGAGACGGCCGCCGAGTGGCTTCGCCGCGAGGGACAGACCGACGGAGCCATCGACCGCTTCTGGTCGGTCGTCCTCGTAAGCGCCCTGAGCGATTCTCTGGACCGTGTCGCCGCCACGGCCGCGCGAAAGGTCTTTCGGGACGGCTTTCTCCGCGGCCGCGGGGCTTATGAGCTGTTCATCCCGAATGTTTGCCTATCGGAGATATTTGATAAACGCGTGGGGGCCCGGCTCATCGCCCAAGGGGTGACCATCCACCGTTGCGCGAAGGTCCGGACGATCGAGGGGAACGCGGCTGGCGGCGCAAGGCGGTTGGTTACCGCCGGCGGCGCGAGGGAGGATTTCACGGCGATCGTCTCGGCCGTTCCGTGGTATTGCGTAGGGCCGCTCTTGTCGCCGACGCTTTACCGCGCGGCCTTCACCGCGGAATCGAGGGAGCGGCTCGAAGCGATCCAACCGGCCGCGATCGCGTCGGTCCATCTCTGGTTCGACCGCCGAATCACCCCCCTTCCCCACGCGGTGCTTCTGGAGCGTCTGGGGGACTGGCTCTTCGTCGATTCTCCGACCAAGCGCGAACCAAGGATCGTCCACCACGAGGTCGTCGCCAGCGCAGCCGACGACTGGCTCCACGCCGATACGGTCGAAAGAACCGAAAAAATCGTCCAACAATTGCGATGGCTCTTCGACCTCTCCGGCAAAGCCCGGCTCGTCCGAGGCCGCACCGTCGTTGAACCCCGGGCCGTCTTCGCTCCGACGCCGATTCTGGAAGCGAACCGTCCGCCGCAACTGACCGGCGTGGCGAATCTCGTACTGGCCGGCGATTGGACCGCCACGGGCTGGCCTTCCACCATGGAAAGCGCCGTGCGTGCCGGCCGCCTCGCGGCGAAGGCGGTGATCGGTTCCCTGAGGAAGCAATAGCCGGCGAAGATCAAAACTACTTCTCGCGGGGGGTCTTTTCGATTGACGATCATCGCCGAAATACTACGTCCGAAGCAGCGGCGTCGCGTTTCCGGGAATGCCGGTGGTTGGTCGAAGGCGGCGGAACTGATCCCGGCGATTTCCATGCATTGACTTTCTCCGGTTCCCAATTAGGATAAGAAGTCTGCTTCTTTGAGAGAGTCCTGCCATGACGACCCCGATGAATACCCCCACCGCTCCCCTCGGCTCGGCCAATCATTTCGATGCCGCCGCCACGACGTGGGATGAAAACCCCCGACGGCGGAAGATGGCCGTGAAGGTCGCCAGGGCGATCGTCCGCCGTGCCGGACTCCGCCCGGAATGGGACCTGATTGACTTCGGCCGCGGGACGGGGCTTCTCGGCTTGGCCTTGCTGCCGCACGTCCGCTCCGTGACCGGAGGCGACTCCTCGCGAGGAATGCTGGATATCCTTCAAGCGAAGATCGACGCCGCGGGGCTTTCGAATATGCGAACGCTGTTGTTCGACTTCGACCGGGACGAGCCGCAAGGACTTGCGTTCGACGTCATCACGATGAACCTCGTTCTGCACCACCTCAAGGACATCGACCGGGCGATTGCCACGTGTCGTCGGATGCTGCGGCCCGGTGGGATCGTCTGCATCGCCGATCTAGATACCGAACCGGGGACCTTCCATGAGGATGGCGCCGAGCATGTCCATCACCACGGTTTCGACCGTTCCGAACTCAAATCGCATTTGGGCGACCACGGATTCACCGCGCCGTGCGATGAAACCGTCTACGTGATCGAGAAGCCGGACAAGACCGGGACGGCCCGCAAATATCCCGTCTTTCTCGTCACCGCGATATGCGGCGGCACGGAGAGAGGATTCACTGGGCCGAGTTTTTCCCTATCATGATCGCCATGGACGTTTCTCCTTCAGGGGAATGCCGGTGATCAGAATTGAAACATGCGTTATAGAATCTCCTTTTTCGTGGTTGTTCGTGGTTGTTCGTGGAATCGGACGCATCTATTAGAATTTCAGCATTTGGCGGTATTCCTCTAATCTCGCGTCGATATCGGCGCGATCGATCTCTTTGAGTTTGTCGAGGCTGAAGCCTTCGACGGTGAAGCTTGCCGTGAGGGTGCCATAGGCCAGAGCGGTCTTGAGAGTCGCCGCGTCGAATCGACCTTGGGAGGCCAGGTAACCCATCATGCCGCCGCCGAAACTGTCGCCGGCGCCGGTCGGGTCGATGACGGTCTCCGTCGGATACGCCGGCAAGACGTACATCTCGTGCTTGCTAAAGAACATCGATCCGTGCTCTCCCTTCTTCAGCACGACGAACCGCGGTCCCATCTCACAAATCCTCCTCCCCGCGCGGACGAGGTTGTCTTCCCCGGTAAGGAGTCGCGCCTCGCCGTCGTTGAGAACCAACCCGTCCACCCGTTTCATCAGGGCGAGCAATTCCTCGTGGGTGTGGTTGATCCAACAGTCCATCGTGTCGGCCACGGTGAGGGTTGCGCCGAGGCACTGGTCCAGCACGCGATGCTGGACGAAGGGGGGGCCGTTGGCCAGAAAGACGAACGCGCTGCGTTTGTACTCCTCCGGGAGGACCGGATCGAATTCGGCGAACACGTTCAAGTCTGTATAAAGAGACACCCGATCATTCATATCCGGCGAATAGCGCCCCCCCCAACGGAACGTCTTAGCGCCGCCGCGGACTTCCAAGCCGGCAAGATCGATATTCCGCGACCGGAGCAGCCGGGTGTGCTCCTCCGGCCAGTCGTCGCCGACGACGCTGACCAGACGAACCGGGGTGAAATAACTCGCCGCGTACGTGAAATACGACGCCGAACCGCCGAGTATGTCGTCGCGTTTTTCCGTCGGCGTCTCCACCGAGTCCAATGCCAAGGAGCCGATTACCACGAGGGACATGCAATAATCCTTTCCGCTTTGGAATTCTTCGAGGTAGGGATTCTCCGGAAGTGGAGCGTCTCGTGCTCCGCCGCGACGCTCCGTGGAGAATACATCAGGTCCGCGGGGCCGGCCTTGCCGACCCGCGGTCGCGAATCAATCATGCCGCGGCAGTGAGCGCAATCGCCTAATCATCGCGTGGGCATCATGCGCGGAATGCCGCTTTCTCTCCGCGAATAACGTGCAAACGATCAATGATCTTCACTTAGGGTTGGGTCAAGGGCTCGGTCGAGCCCTCGTCCGTCGGCATTGGACCGAAGAGTTCCGCCAACATCGCGTCGAGCTTGGGACCGCGCACGCCCAATGCCTTGACGTTGCCGTCCTTACCCACGACCATCACCGTCGGGATCCCGGAAACGCCGTAGTACACCGCGTTCGGGTCGTTGAACGCCGTCTTGCCCTCCGTATCGGAAACGAGAATCGGCCAGGGGATATCGTTCTCCTCGACGAAGTCCCGGGCCTTGGATTTCTCCTCGTCGAGGTTGATTCCGAGGACTTCGAAGCCTTTCGGGTGGTAGTACGGATATATCTTCATCAGGTGTTCGATCTCTTGGCGGCACGGACCGCACCAAGAGGCCCAAAAGGTCACGAGGACGACCTTTCCGCCGAACTGTTTCTCCCAGTCCAGCTTCGTTCCGTCGAGGAAGGCTCCCTCCAGCTTGATCGGCTTACCGACGCTGGTCAACCGATTCACCGTACCGAGCATCCGCTTGCCCGCCTCCTGGAATTGGGGATTCGCATCGTTCGCGAGGGCCTGGCCGTATTTCTGGTAGAGTGGTACGACCAGTTCCGGCTTTTCCAGCATCTGGCCGATTTGGCCGAGTTGGTCGATGAATTGGACGTTCATGGGACTCACCGGCGCTGATTCGAGCGTCTTGACCGCCTTGGTGAGCGCCGCTTCGACTTCGGCCGGACCCTGCTGCATCGCCTCGCGGATTTCCAACTGCATGAGGATCGTCGTGGCCGCTTGCTCCAGCTTCGGAAAACCGGCCTGTTTCATCTGTTCCGGCAGTTGCCGCAGCTTCTGGTCGATTCCCGGCGCCCCGAGCATCTTCATCTGCACCAGACCCTGAACTTTCGCGCTGAAGCCTCGCGCGGCCTGCTCCTCCGTCGGTTTCGCAGCGAGAATCTTGTCACCCGCCTCGATCAACGCCGGAAGAACCTTTTGCAGGAACGCCATCCGCTCCTCCTGGCTCCCGGTCGCCGGCGGCTGGAGCTTCACCAACCTGTCCAAATACTCGATCAGTTCCGCCGGAGTCCCATCCGGGACATTCAGAATATCCTCCGTCGACTCCGGAGGGGCGACTGGAGTCAACGAGGGGGGGGCCGCCGGTGGTTGGGCCGCCGCGGGCCAAGCGCTTCCGGCCAGGAATAGGATAGTCAGTGCCAGGCGGCTGAAACGTGAAAAACGCATTGTCGGTCCTTTCTTTCAGGGAAAATAATCAGATTCAGACGGGTCAATAGCGCCCCATTATAGTAGCGTACTGGATGCGGGGCCAGCGGGTGGTCTTTCGACGTTGAAAAATGGGCGCCCCGAGGAAACGAGGAAAGGTCTTTCGGGGACCGCGATCGACCGCCGGCGCCGGCTTGCCGGAAGACCTCATGGGCTTGCTCCAGCGAGAAGTTTTCAGGGCGATCTTCCTGGATCATCACTGGTGTTTCGCCGTTTCGATGCTCGGCGTGCCGAGTGCTGACTGATTAGGGACGATGAGCGCGGCGGCGACGATGCGATCCGTATTGACGCGACAAGGTTTTTTTGCGAAAACCTGGTTGAATCAACGCGACTCGGCTCTCTCCCGGCGGTGGAAAGTCGAAAAATCCGTTTTGAATTCGGCGAACCTGGCTTGCCGGAGAGACGAAGAATCTATATACTGTTCACATGTTCACTATCCAGGCATCTTACGGGGATGAAACTCATGGCGAAAAAAGCAACGAAACCGGGTGAAACCAAAGAGGCTGGCGAAAAGCAGGTTGACCGACTCCTCGATTCCCACCCGAACCTCAAGAACACGGTTGCCCAAATCGAGAAGCAATTCGGAGAGGGGGCCATCATGGCCCTCGGTTCCGATTACAACAAGAAGATCGAGGGTATTTCGACGGGATGCCTCTCCCTGGACATCGCCTTGGGGGGTCAGGGGATTCCTCGCGGGAGGATTATCGAGATGTTCGGCCCCGAGTCGAGCGGCAAGACGACGCTGGCATTGCACGTCGTCGCGGAGGCTCAGAAGACGGGTGGAATCGCCGCGTTCGTCGACGCGGAACACGCGCTCGATCCGAGTTGGGCGAAGAAGCTTGGCGTTCAGCTCGACACGCTCCTTGTCAGCCAGCCGACCAGCGGCGAGGAGGCGATGCATATCACCGAGATGCTCATCCGCTCGAACGCGGTTGACGTGATCGTGGTCGACTCCGTCGCCGCGCTGGTTCCGCAAAAGGAACTCGATGGGGATATCGGCGATTCCCACGTCGGCCTGCAGGCCCGGCTGATGAGTCAGTCGATGCGGAAACTGACCGGGGCGATCGCCAAGTCGAAGACGTCCGTCATCTTCATCAATCAAATCCGCGAGAAGATCGGCGTGATGTTCGGCAGCCCCGAGACGACCCCCGGGGGACGCGCGCTGAAGTTCTACTCTTCGTGTCGGATCGACGTTCGCCGCATTTCGCAGCTTAAGGAGGGGGAGATGCAGATTGGGCAACGGGTCAAGGCGAAAGTGGTCAAGAACAAGGTTGCCCCCCCCTTCCGTGCCGCGGAGTTCGACATGATGCACGACCACGGGATCAGCTACGAGGGGGATATTATCGACTTGGCGATGGCCAAGAAACTCATCGTCCGGAGTGGTGCCTGGTTCCGTTACGGCGAGGAACAGCTCGGGCAGGGTCGCGAGAAGGTTCGTGCCTTCCTCAAGGAAAACCCCCGGTTGTGCGAGGAGCTGAAAGAGAAGATTCTTGAACTCGATGACGCCGCCGCACAGTCGAGCCCGGCGTAGCGGAGTGGAAGTTTACCGAATTGCGCGTCGCTTCGGATACGTTGGCGGCCGTAACCGTTTACGCCGGCACTGGTGAATCACTCCGCGTCTTCGAAGGTCTACGCCGCCCTCTTGCCGGAACCACGGGAGAGGAAGGCCTTCGAGCAATTGCGGCACAGACTGATTTCGTCCTGCCGGGCGGTGCGGTGGAGAATTCGTAACCGGCTGTAGCCGGGACTGTTGAAGATGGAGCGGATGGAGTGCTCGGCGTCAATTTTGCCGAGAATGATCCGTCCGTCGTAATCGAGGCAACACAGAGCCACCCTGCCGTCAGCGAGGATCGTAAACGTCCGCCAGAGTCTCGAGCAGGGCTTGCGAATCCCTGCCTGGAGCGCCCCGGAGTCTTCCCCGTTCCAGTTGTGTATCTTGCCGAAAGAGAAGCGGTCGACGATCTTCTCCAGTGACTGGATCGTGGCCTCCTTGTCGGAGGTGCTCACGCACGCGAACTTGATCCGCATCCGTGAACCCGCCTCGTTCCGGTAGGCTACCAGTCGCCGGATGTTGTCTACGACGACGTCGTATTTCAGGGGCTCGCGAATCCGCTCGAACTCTTCCCGGGTCGCGCCGTCCATGCTGATCTTGATTTCGTCCAGCCCCGCCTCGATCAACCCCCTGGCACGTTCGGCGGTCAGTAGCGCGCCGTTAGAGAATATCTTGACCTTTTCGATCCCGGCCTGCTTCGCATAGCGAATCCGACGCTCGAGGTTCTTGTCGAGCAGGGGCTCGCCGAAATTGTGGAGGTGGACCTCGCGGCAGCGGTGCGCGGCGCACTCGTCGATGATCCGGCGAAACGTGCTTTCTTCCATCGTGCAAATGGGACGCCGCATCGTCCTGTGGGGGCAAATCGTGCATCGAGCGTTGCACGCATTCGTCGTCTCCACACGAACCACGTCGGGGAACCTGGACCGGCTGAGAAGGCCATAACCGCCGGCAACCACGCCGCATACGGTTTTCGAGGAGAAAATCTGCATCAAGGTATTATCTGACATGACACCACTCATCTTCGCGGAACGGCACACGCTGGACTCCGGCGGACAGCGTACTGAAATCGGCGTTGCCGGGCAAGGCGGAAAATGACGCTCTGCTCCGCAGCAGTACCCCTCGAACGGACTGTAGTTTTAAAATTTAAGCGAAGTTGCCAATTTGCTCGGCCGGCAGTCATAGTATACCTTGATTTCCGCCATTTTTGGGGTCGGAAAGACTTGATTGGGGCTCGCCTCGTTCATACAATCTAGTTGATGAAATGTCGATTGTGCTGATTGGCGTGGGAACTCGCCTTGTTCCTCCTCGGCAATTCGCCGGGGAAGTGGCTGCCGGGAAAATGGCAAGCACGGGAAAATGGCAAGCACGGGAAAATGGCAAGCACAAGGTGAAGGGCCCTTTGCAGTGGCAATCCATTTCCGGCCAGAACACGTCCCCTTTTTTGGGGAAACCTTTTCACGGGTCAGTCAAGCCAAGGGCAAGCAGCTTGTCGCGATGTCGGTGGATTTATCCAGCGACGGCGCAATCCTTTTCTAAACCGAGCGGTTATCTGTCCTCTCTTCTCTTTACAGGTGCCGTTCAAAAAGCCAGAAGGAGGCTTGTCATGAGTTTGATTGGCGTTCACGCGGTCCAATTGAGGATCCCGGAGCACGAGTGTTTGCCTGAACCTTCGGAGCCGGACCCCCCGACGCGACAGACGCCGTTGCATTGTCTTGCCAAGGTGCGTTGCCGTCAGGGAATTTCCCGGCGACTCGTCGCACGGCACATGGGCACGACGATCCGCGAAATCCGTGCCCAGGAGGAAGGGCTCGTCGATATCTCTCTCGGGACGCTCAAGCGGTGGAGTGAGATTCTAGGTGTCCCCCTCGTGGAATTGTTGGTGGAACCGGACGAAGCCCTCTCGCCGCCGATCATGCAGCGCGCGCGGCTGGTGCGCCTGATGAAGACGGTCAAAGCCATTCTGGAACAAAGTCAGGAGGAGCCGATACTCCGACTGGCCGCCACAATGAGCGAACAGTTGACCGACATCATGCCGGAGTTGAAGGACGTGGGACCCTGGAACGCGGTCGGTTCGCGCCGGCCGACGGATGACCTGGGTCAAGCCGTGACGCGCTGCGCCGATTTCCGCATCGTCCCAGAATTATTCGATTGACGCTATTTCAGCTCCTTCAATCGAAGCTTGCGGAACTCGACCCGGTCGCCGTGGCCACAGAACCCCAGGTGGCCCGTCTTCCGGTGCAGTCCCGGATGCGGCTGGCCGTCAATCGGCTTCTTGTCGGTCAAGTCCGTGTCCAGAATGACCTCGCCGTTGAGGATGACTTTGATTTTCGGGCCGTCGGCCACGACCTCCTGGGCGTTCCATTCCCCGGCCGGTTTCAGGAAGCCGCGTTTGGCCGGAACGACACCGTAGATGGAACCGTGATACTGGTAGTCGGCCAGCTTGTCACGGTATTTGTCCGATTCGTCATCGAGGATTTGCAGTTCCATTCCAGAATAGGCCGGGTTGCCCTCCAGCGGTGCGCGGACGGCCAGCCCGTTGTTTCCGCCGGGTTCGAGTTTGAATTCGAACCGCAGGACGAAGTTGGAATACTCCTTGGTCGTGAATAGGAAACCGCCCTTGCTCGGAACGCAGACGATGTTTCCGTCCTCGACGACGTACCCGTCGGTGGAACCCTCCCACCCTTCGAGGTCCTCGCCGTTGAAGATGGAGACGAAGCCGTCCGCCTTCTCTTCCTCGCTCAATCCGCGAACATCGTTCGCGCCCGCGAATCGGTCGAGAAGGAACACGAAAGCGAGTAAAACAAGTAGACAACGCGTTTTCATTGAATAGTACTCCAAGATGGTTCTAAATGGGGTGCTCGGTAATACCGCGGTGAGAATCGGGGTGTCAATGTTCGAACCGATTCTACGTCGAAGGTCGCCGGTCTTTCCGGAACGGGGCGGGTTCGGCCTGGCCGCCTCCGGGGGAATGGGTCAATGGGCAATGCATCGAAGCGGCGCCGTGCTACAGGGGCTCGCACTCGACCGTGACGGGCTCGGCGAAATCGGCCGCGCGGGCCCGAGCCTCCTCGAGCGTCATTTCCCCTTCTTGAACCCAAACGCGGTACTTCGCCTGGAGGTCCTTCCCCTCGTCCAGTTCGTACTTGAAGTACGAACCGAACCGGCCGTAATCGCGTTCGCTGTACCAACAGGGTTTCGGGTTCTCCGGAGAGTCCAAGTACAAAAACGTATATCGTTTGCCGCCGATGAGGACGCACATCCCCTTCCACGGTTCGTTCTTGCAGAGTTCCGTCTTTTCCCCGGCGTCCGGATTCTTCACCTGACCGGGCTCGCCTTTGCCGTCCGGTCTGAGGTAGTAGGTGTCCTTCGCCGTTTTCTCGGTCACTTCTTCATGCGCACGAATCTG
>CAZFQG010000138.1:0-17262 GCA_964520785.1 uncultured Planctomycetaceae bacterium
TCAGTTGGGAGAGCGTTTGGCTGGCAGCCAAAAGGTCACCGGTTCGAGCCCGGTATCCTCCACCTTCCTAAAGCCCTGTCGCACATAGAGTTGCCACGGGGCTTTTTTCGTGAAATCGCGGGGCAGGATTCGGCGGTGCCTAACATTCTGGCACCTTCCCGGCGGGTTTCTCGCACATTGCACGATTTCCTCCGGCGGCATCGTGTCCATCCTTCTATTGGGGGAATGCTCCGGCACCCCCTTGGAATCTCCCGCGCTCGGTTGGTACACTGGCGGTTTCGCGTGGTACGGTTCCTCGGACGCGCCGGTGGCCGTTCCGCGGAACTACCGGAAGAAATGGTTTGGCAGAGAAACTCACGCGGACTCAGACCGGGCGTTCTCGCCGGGCATCGCCGTCGCAATGGAGTTATGCGTATGCTGAATTTACAGCTTCGAGACGAGTTTCGCGGGAAGCGCCTCTCCGGAACGACGGTCGATTTCACGAACAGCAGGAAGACGGGTGCCCTCCAGGTTTCGGCGGAAGAGTTTCTGAAGATTACCTATCCTTCCTTCGATCTGCTCAAGACGATCGAGGCGACGGGGCCGGACAAGGCCCGTCCGGTGGTGATCATTGGGTCGAAGGGCCAGGGTAAATCGCACCTTCTGGCGGCCCTTTACCATCTCTATCGGGATGGATCGACTGCGAGAGATTGGCTGAATGGGTGGTCGGACAGGCTGAACCGGCCGGAAATCGCATCGCTCAAGCTCCACGGCGACCGGCTCGTTATTGCCGAAAGTCTCCACCAACAGCGGTACAAGTTCCTCTGGGACATTCTTTTCGAGAAACATCCGCGCGGCGAGTGGTACAAAGGTCGATGGGAACAGGCGGGCACGGCCGTTCCAGGGACGGACCTCATGGTCGAGATGTTGACGGAATCGCCGACGCTCCTCATCCTCGACGAATTCCAGACTTGGTTCGAGGGGCTGACCAATACGAAGCAGTATCCCTGGCGGAACTGGGCGTTCAATTTCATTCAGATACTCTCGGAGATCGCGCAAAAACAGCCGGAATTGTTGGTCCTCGTCGTTTCGGTCCTCGACGGCAATTCGGAGGCCTACCAGCAAATCCGCCGCGTAAATCCCCTCAACGTCGATTTCAAGGGGCCGGATGCCAAGCGGGACCGGCGCCGGCTTCTGCTTTACCGCCTTTTCGAGAACCGGATGCAGATTCCGCCCGAGGACATCCGCCGATTGGTCCAGACGCATGCTTCGGAGTATTTCCGGCTTGCGCAAATTCCGCAACAGGACCACGAAAAGCACTGGGACGATTTCGTCGAAGCCTGGCCGTTCGCGCCCCATCTGCTTCGGCTTCTCGACGATCAGGTCTTGATCGCCACGGACGCCCAGGAGGCCCGTGACCTGATTCGCATCCTCGTCGACGTCTTCAAGACCCACGACCCCGCCGATCCGGTCATCACCGCCGCCGATTTCTCGCTCACCAACGACAAGAGCGGCGTGGTATCGCTGATCGATTCCGTCGCTAACCAACGCTATCGGGACCTTCGAGAAAAGGCGGTCCGCAATCTGGAGGCTGTTTGCCAAGCGGTTCCCCAGCCGGACAAGGCCGTTCCCCATGCCGAGGAAATCCTCAGTTCCCTCTGGTTGCGGTCGCTTACGTTCGACCGCATCGCCGGGGCACAACCGGCGGAGCTTCAGGTCGACATTACCGGCGCGGCGCCCATCGACGACAACCAGTTTGAGGAAGAGTTGGCAAGGATCGTCGACAACAGTTTCAACATCCACCAGGTCGGCGGGCGGCTCCTGTTCAAGAGCGAGGAGAACGCCCGGTCGAAGCTCCTGGCCCATGCGAGAAACGACAAGCTCTTCGCCGACGGGCAAGACGTCGACCAACTGGCCAAGGAAATCCGCGCCGTGTTGGCCGGCCCGGAGGACGTCTCCGGCAAATTCCGCCTGGTCGTCCTCAAGCACAACTGGGAAACCGATCCGTGGTCGGACTTCGAGGAGAAGGACCAGCCCAAGGAGTGGGATAACCGCCAGCCGATTGTCGTCGTTCCGACCTACCCGGAAAAACCCGAGGCGACGCTGGGGAAGTGGCTGAAGGACCACCTCCAGAAGGACCGAAACACGATCCGCTTCCTACTTCCGCCGAAGGAGACGCGGCACGTCTTCTACGATCGAGAACTCCTCGTCTTGGCCCGGGCGGTTCATTTGGCGAAAACGTGGAAGGAGAACGATCGGGCGTACGGCGACCTGGAGCGGACGTTCCGGAAAGAGGAGTTGGTTCCGAAGCTGAAAACCCGTTTCGACCGCTTGTTCGTGTTGACCGAATGGAACTACGCCGAGCCAGCGAAATGCCGGTTTGACGAAGAGAGAATCGCCGCCGTCGGCGAGAAGATTCCCGAAGAAATCGACCGCCTGGTCCGGGAACAAATGTTCATCCCGGAGGATTTCGAGGAATACGTCCTGCTGCTGGCCAAGGAAAACGAATCGGTGGGACGGCTCCTGAACGATTTGAAAGAGCCCCGCCCCGGCGGAAAGCCGTGCATCCCCTGGCTGGGCGAGACGGCGATTAAGGAACGCGTGATCGGCATCTGTGCGGAGGGGAAGATTGCCATCAACGTCCGAAGCCACGATATGCTCCAAGCCAAGCCGGATGAATTGCATCAAGACGCCTGGAACCGGATGAAGGGCAAGCTCGGCACTGGGAAACATCTGGACGAAACGATCCTGCTTCTGCCGGACGCTGTTTCCGTTAGCGGCGGAAAGCATGCGGAACCGACACCGCTTGACCCGAACGGAGAGCCGGCAGAACCTGAATTTAGACTCGTTCCTTCACCCGGTGAACCACCGGAGCAACCTGGGGAACCGGAAATCGAAAATCCCTTCCAGCCGCCGGACGGCGACGGCGAGGACAAGCCTCGACCCAAAACGCCCCTGGCGACGGAACGGCCGACCTCCAGCCTGAACCTTCTCGGCCAGGTGGAAACCTGGAAAATCGGCCCCGCCACACCGGTGAGCGAAGTCCAATTGAAGATGGACAAGATGACCGGGGCGCAACTCCAGGCACTCCTCAAACGTCTCCCCGACGGCGTCACCTACGGCCTGGAGTTGCAGCGGGAGGACGACGCCTGATGCCCTTCACCCTCGATCTACTCAACGCCGTCTCTTTGGAATCGCCGGGCCAGGCCTGGGACGCCGTAGCGGAATACCTTTGGGCCAAGTTCTCCGCCCCCCTGCCGGATAAGTCGGACGGCGAAGTCGTCAACCGCGACCGGGCGATTACCGAACTGGAGAACGTCCTGGCCGGCGCCTGCTGGGACCTTTGGCACGAGTTCGATGCGGCCGTTCCCAAGGCGAGCCGGGCCGTGATCGACTTCTGGAAAGCCACACACAACGGCAAGGCCGTGCTCATTCTCGACGGCCTTTCGTTGCGCGAGACCCCCTGGTTGCTGGAACAGGCGAAAGAACGCGGGTACTCCGTCGCCCACGCCGGCGCCAAGGGGGCGGAGCTTCCCGGCGAGACGACGCCGTTCGCCAATGCCCTCGGGTTTTCGCAGCGGTCCGCCCTGGAGAACAACGGCGCCGGTAAGGCCCATCAATTGGGCGGCGCGACGACCGACGCCGTCGACCTCCCCTGGCGGGATTGCATCGACCGCCTCGGCAACGCCGAGGGAGTCGTCTTCTGGCACCACTGGCCCGATTCGCGGATGCACGGCCTCTCCAAGCCGGGGGACGGGTTGCGGGCCCTCGTGAAGGAGACTCACGCCCGGCTCACCTCCGACGACTTCTGGGCCTTCGTGGACCGCCTGGCGACCGGACGGCGGCTCGTCATCACCTCGGACCACGGTTACGCCGCATGCGGGCTGTTTTCCGATTTGGACGACAAGGACCAGCAGGACTACATGAAGCGGGTCTTCAAGAACGGCCGCTGTGCCCCGCCGACGGAAGACGGCGGCTGGGTCCCCCCCATCGACCTCAAGATCGAATCCGCCCATGGGACGCGGCAAATGGTCCTCGGCCGGCGGAAATGGAAAAGCCCCTCCGGCTACCCGACCCTCCATCACGGCGGGTTATCGTTGTTGGAGGTGTTCGTGCCGTTTATCGAACTTCGAAAGTCGCCAAGTTAGTTGACTCGGACGCCCCCGAAAAAGCCCCAACGGGGCGGCAAGAAATAGCCTAGGGCGGCAGCCCTAGGAATACAAATTTCAGACATACAGTTAAGCCCCAACGGGGCGACACAAGTCAACACTGGACAACCCAACACGCCATCCCGCGCCGATCATACCAAAGGAATTCCACCGTGGCCAAGGAGACCAAAAAACAACGAATCGCGAGGGAAGTTGCGGAGGCCGTCGGCGCCGGGAAGGAACTCCACCTGGAATCGGTCGACTTCTCCGATCCGAACCGGCCCAAGACCTGCCTGGAGGTCGATTTTCCGATTCTGCCGATCAACCAGGTTGCTGCCATCGAAGGGAACGCGGGCAAGCCGATCTATCAGATGTCGAAATGGTGGGCGCGGCGGCGGTCGAGTGTGTTTCGGGCCATGCTGATCGCGGCGGCGACGAAGGCGCCGGACGATCCGGCCGAGGCCGCCAAGCTGGTTTGGGATTCCTACTATGGGAATCACCAGAAGAACGAGGCCTTCAAAAAGCTCAAGGTGGCCGACATCTTCATGGGCGGGGGGACGACCATCGTCGAGGGTTCCCGGCTGGGGATGCAGATGTTCGGGAACGACCTCAACCCGGTTGCCTGGTTCATCGTGAAGAACGAAATGGCCCAAGTCGATCCGGACGAGGTCCAGAAGCTGTTGGACGCGATCGAGGCGGAGGTGAAGCCGCAAATCATGCCTTTCTACGCCTGCGACTGCCCGCGGGGCCACAAGGGAAAGTGGACGCGGAAATCGAGCGGCCAGGTCATGGGGGACGATTTTGATCCGCTCGCCCTTGCGCCGGAGGAACGGGCCGATTACGACTACGAAGGGCCGGAGGTGATCTATACGTTTTGGGCGAAGCACGGGCCGTGCCAGGCGACCGAGTGCAACCACCGGACGCCGATCATGACGACGCCGGTCGTCGCCGTCAAGACGCTCACCGTCAAGGCGTGGCGGGACCGGGAGTGTGGCGGATGCGGCAAGACGTTCGACGTGGAGCAGAAAGAAGCCCGCATGGCCCCGGGCGCGATGCTCGTCGACGCCGACACGGAACCACCCTACGCCGTCATGGACGCCGATGGCCGCTATGCGTGCCCCCATTGCGGCAAGGCGTTTCAGGACGAAGCAGGCGCCCTCTCCGGCGATTCCGGGGCCATCGGCAAGGCCAAGAACAAGAAGATCGACTTGACGCTACTGGTCCATCCCGACTGGCTCAAGGGCTCCCCGGGCGTGGACGAGGAAGGCCGCCCGTTCGGAGGCAGCGTCACCGACGACGCCGAATCGACGGCGCGGTGGAATGCGGAGCGGGCGAAGACGCTCAAGCTGATCGAGGTCCGAGGGAAGTTGCCAGAGAAGGTGGTGTGTCCGGATACGAAGGAGGAGTTTTTCACGGACAAGAGGGGAGGAACCATTCCGCGGCAGAAGCAGTTCACCTGTAAGATGAGTACTTGCGGGCTGGATCAAGACATCCTAATTGCCGTTGAGAAATCCAACCAATCCCCGGCATTTGCCGCCTATTGTGTGCAGGGGACCTGTCCAGAATGTGACGCAGAGGGCATCCCCTACGGAGGGCGATTCTTCGGGATTCCTCTTCTACCACTGATTGATATTTCGGCATGGGAATGGGATTCCCGCTTTGATGCGTTCGCCAAATATGTGCCCGATGAAGTGATCCCCAATGGCTATATGACACCCGTACAGAATGATCTGCCTGGGCATGGTTTTTCGCACTGGCGGATGATGTTCAATTCGCGACAACTCTATGTTCTGTCCTTATTGCTCAGCGCACTCGAACGTGCGACAGCCCATTCGCCGGTCTATCGGAGCTTCATCCTGGGGGCGTTTCAGCAGTATTTGAGAAACCAGAACATGTTTTGTATCTGGGATGTTAGCCGAGACTGTCTAGCACCGTTCTTCAGTAACGCGAATTATCATCCAAAACCCAACGTAGTCGAAAACAGCGTTTTCTCTTCTTTGGGGCGCGGCAACTGGGCTTCATGCTCAGCCGCCCTGATGAAAGCTCTGGAGTGGAAGGAGGAGCCGTGGGAGCTACTTCCGAAGGCAGAGTTGATCCGCTCTCAGAGTGCATTCGCCGACGATATTGTGGGTAAGAGTCTGAGAGTTCACACTCTAGACCCTCCAGTCGACAGCGCAGAAATCCAGTGCCAGTCCTCGACGGAACTAAGTCAAGTTGGAGACGCTTCATTTGATCTCGTCATCACCGACCCACCTTTTGACCGGCTCATCCAGTATTCGGAGCTGGCCGACTATTTCTTCGTATGGCTTAGACGTTCACTGAGGACTTCCTTCGGAGACGTATTCTCCGGTACCGAAACGCCCAAAAGCCTTGAGGCTGTAACAAACCGTATCCGCAATGTTGACGACCCAAAAGGTTTCTATCGGCGACTCCTTACGGAGTGTTGGAAAGAGGCCTCGCGTATTCTCGGTCCTTCGGGGATATTGGCTTTTACATTTCACCACAGCGAAGACGAGCCCTGGGTCGCAGTCTTAGAGAGTCTTTTCGATTCCGGCTTTTACCTCGAAGCCGCCTTTCCCATACGAAGTGATGAATCGAAAGGCAATGGTCAATTCGGATCGAAACAAATCGAATTCGACATCATCCACGTCTGCCGCAAACGCCTCGAAGACCCCGAGTCGATTAGCTGGGCGAAGCTCCGGCGACGGATCGTTGACGACGTCCGGCAGCTTCGCGACATCTTGGAGCAACACCAAGAGGCCGGGTTGTCGGAGGCCGATTTGCAGGTGATTCGGAGGGGGAAAGCGCTGGAGCACTTTTCGCGGCATTACGGCAAGGTCTACATCGAGAAGGGACGCGAGGAGCCGTTTACCGTTCGCGACGCACTCGCCGGGATCAACAGCCTCCTTGACGATGAGAGCGATACGTCGGGCGAGGCACCCCCGGTCGACGCGGAGCCCTATACGCGTCTCTTCCTCCGCCTCTTTGCCGATAAGACGAGCCTCACCCGGGATGAAATCCAGAAGTTCCTCCGCGGCACCGGCGTCACCCCGTCGGAGTTCCTGGACCGAAAGTGGTGCGCCGAACAGAAGAAGGTCTTCACCCTCACCCCGGCCCTCGACTGGGCGCAAACCTGGAAGGGGGAGCCGCGGCGTGGAATGGCCCGGGACTTTGACCAGGCCTGGTTCTTGATCGGCGCCTGCTTCGACGACAGCGGCATCCGCATGAGCGATACCCTCGACGCCCCCCACTTCAAGCCCCACGCCGCCACCGGCGATCTGCTCGCCTGGTTCATCAAGCACGCCGGCGACGAGACGACCCGGGACGCGGCCCGCCGGGCGAAACGGATCTACGATTCGTGGCTGGCCAAACGGAGCGAGACCGCGGCGGAACAGGGAATGTTGTTCGACAAGGAGGCGGACTAATCGTCCAAAAGGAAAGACAAAGACGACGCATTCATTCGCGCCCACGATTGGCAGGAGAGAGACAACCATGCAAGACCCTTTAATCGACAACGACCTCTGGACCCGGCGGGGGATCAGCCTCCTCTGGGACGCCGAGAGTCTCAGCCGGCTTTGCCGACCCGACGAGGTCGTCAGCGTACGGCGGTTCCGCAAGCTCCACGCCGCCGACTGGCCGGACGACGAGATGAACCTGGCGGGCGACACGGCCCTGGTCGTGGCCGGGCTGGAAAGCTGCATGGACGCCCTCCCGCCGGACGAGGCCGCGCGATGGCTGGAGGAGACCGTCTTCCCCGCCATTCAGTCCTATCAGAATGACTTCGCCGACGGGGGATCGCAGGCGGCGCTCGTCTTCTGGTTCGTCCAAGCAGGCCGATTCGAGTACCGGTTTGCGGAAGACGCGTGGTATTGGCGGTGCGATGGGGAATACAAGAAGGACTCGATTCCGCTGAGCCGGTGCCTCTTCAACGGTGCCCAGCAGGCCTTGCAGGAAATCCAAGACGCCAAGGAAAGACGCCTGGGCCTGTACCACCCGAGGATCACATGACGCAGCCGCCTGTATTCGAACCCGGTCGCCGCGTGATCCACGCCGAATACGGCGAGGGAGTGCTCGTCTCCGCGCCGGTCAACGGCTTCGCCCGGGTGTTCTTCCCCGCCGGGGAGCGTCAGGTCCCGGTCGTCTCCTTGGTGCCGGCCGTGGGACGCTCGGAGCGGATCGTTCAAAGCGCCGCCGCCGGAGAGCGTCGCGCCCGGCGGGCCTGGTTGGCCTACCAGGCCCACGCCTTGCCCCTGGTCGACAGCGCGGCGACCCTCACCTCGGCGAAGATCGACCTCTTGCCCCACCAGGTCGTTCTAACGCACCGCGTCGCAACCGCCTCTCCCAGACGCTACCTCATCGCCGACGAGGTCGGCCTGGGGAAGACGATCGAGACGGCCCTCGTGTTGCGTGAATTGGCCAGCCGGGGTGAACTGGATCGGGCCCTGATGATTGTTCCGGCCGGGCTGGTGAATAACTGGCACCGCGAATTGAACGAGGTGTTCAATCTCAACTTCGAGGTCTTCGGCAGCCAGGGAGACGTCACCGACCGCAAATCGAACGCCTTCGCCAAACACGACCGGCTCATCGCCAGCGTCGATACGCTCAAACGGAGAGCGAGGGTTCGGCGTCTGGAACAGGCCCCGCCGTGGGACCTGGTCGTTTTCGACGAGGCCCATCACTTGAGCGCCTACAAGAGCGGCGGCAAGACGAAGAAGACCGACAATTTCAAGCTGGCCGAGTTCATCCGCGGCCATTGCCGGGATTTGCTCCTCCTCTCCGCCACGCCCCATCAAGGGGACCATTTCCGGTTCTGGAAGCTGATCCAACTCCTCGATCCGACCCTCTTCGGCAACCCCGAGGAAATGACCGAACAGCGGCACCGGCTCAACGCGGTCGTTTATCGCCGGACCAAGGCGGACGCCTGCCGCCCGGACGGTTCGACCCTGTTCGCGCGGCGTTCGGTTCATACCGAGTCGTTCATCATGTCGGAACCGGAACGGGCGTTCTACAACGAACTGAACGAATACCTGCAAGACGGTTTCGCTCTGGCCAAGCAGAAGGGGAGCAAAGGCCGCGCGCTCGGGTTCGTAATGACGATCTTCCAGAAGATCGCCGCCTCCAGCTTCGCCGCCGTCCACCGCACCCTCCGCCGCCGGCTGATCGCCCTGACCGTCCAGGAGGGCCTGATGCACGACGGCAACCTGGACCTCGAACCCCGCGACCACGCGTTTACCGAGGCAAGGGCCCTCATCCGCCGCGAATTCAACTTCGCCGACGACCGGATGGGGCAGGTCGAAGCGGAGCGAGTCCTGGCCGATATGAAACGGAAGATTCTCAAGAAGCTCGACGAAGAGGAACTGGCCGTCCTTTCCAGCGAATACTCTTCGGAGACCGCGACGACCGCTTCCGAAGATACCGCCGTCATGGCGGTCGAACTGGCCTTGCCGGAAGAGCGGGCCCGGATTCGCGAATTACTCAATTCCTTTCCCGAGGGCGCGGAAACCAAGGTCCGCAAACTGATCGACGCCCTGGGAACGCTCTGGCGGCAAGACCCGACGGAACGGGTGGTCATTTTCGCGACGTACCTGGGCAGCGTCGAAATGCTCGGCCGGGAGATCGAGACGGCATACCCGGGACAAGGGGTGGTCGTTCTTAAAGGCGGCGACCACGGGAGCAAACTGGCGGCCGAGAAACGATTCAAACACCCGAGCGGTCCTCGGGTGTTGATTTGCACCGCCGCCGGCCGCGAGGGGATCAACCTGCAACACGCGAGGATATTGTTCAATTTTGACCTCCCGTGGAACCCGATGGACCTCGAACAGCGGATCGGCCGGATTCACCGCTACGGCCAGCGGCACACCGCACAGGTCTACAACCTGGTCCTCTCCGATACGATCGAGGGTTCGATCTTCCTGTTACTCGACGAGAAGCTCACCGAAATCGCGAGGGCACTCGGCAAGGTCGACGAACGGGGCGAAATCGCCGAAGACCTCCGGACGCAGATTTTGGGGCAGCTATCGGAGCGGCTCAGTTACGACAAGCTCTACGCGACGGCCATTTCCGACCCCGAACTGAAGCGAACCCAGGTCGAACTGGACGAAGCCCTCTCCAACGCGGCCGAAGCCCGGAAGGTCGTATTTGAGCTGTTCCAAGACCTGGACGGGTTTTCACTCGACGACTACCAGCCCCTTTCCGATACGACCGAGGGCATGAACGAAATCGTCCGCTTCGTCCGCGCCGCCGCGGAAGAGGACGGCAAGCGGCTCCAAGCCGCCGGCAAGGACCGCTTCACGATCATCGCCAAAGAGACCGGCCAGCCGGAACTGCAATTCTCAACCGACCGCGACAAATCCCTCGACCAAGACGGCGTCGAACTCCTCGGTCTGGACCACCCCCTCGTCACCACCTGGATGAACCGCTACCGCGACCTCCCCCCGGAAGAAATCGGCACCCGCGTCCAATCCGACGACGGCCGCGAAGGCGTCCTCTCCATCTGGTACGTCTCCGCCCAAGGCGCCCGCGGCGAAACCAGAACCGCCATCATCCCCTTGGCCGTGAGCCCCGACGGTAGCCGGATTCCTTCGTGGGAGAAGCAGCCGGACCGGTTGTTCCAACTTCCGCCGGCCCCGGACGTGGAGGAACCGGACGCGACGATTCTGGAAGAGACGCTGGAACCGATGTTACACCGGGAATTGACCCACCGGGGGATTGTGGGGGAGGACCGAGGGTATGAGGCGCGGTTGATTGGGTGGGTTGAGGTGGGGTAGGGATGTTTGGTTTGAACGCCGAAGTGATGGCCCGCAATTTAGGACTGGAACGATGGTACGCTGATATCTACCCCTTGCCATCAGCCCGGGTCCAAGGCGCGGATGCGATTGACCATTTAGAAGAAGTGCCGGGGTACGGACGATCTTTGGTCGAAACTAAAGCCGGATGTTGGATCATCGTCTCGCAGACTCGCTTGTAGTGGCCAAATTGGACCGGAGGCAATTCCCCCCGCGCCGCCGGCGTGTTCTTCGCGTCAAGGAATGCGCTCAGCGCGACGTGGAGCGTGCCGGAGTCGTTCTCGCTGTCCTTCAAAGGTTTCGGGCGACCGGCAAGAAGATCGTCCTTGCAGCGGAGCCACTCGTCGAGGGCATCGCTCGGATCGGAGAGAAGACCAAAGAAGTGGAGCATCCCCCTGACCTTCCTGCACCCCTGCCCATTCTTGTGAGGGGTAAGAGGATATTTTGCCCCGGCTCTACCTTTCTTCCAGTGACGCCACTTGGCAAGCTCGGCCGCCCTGCTAGAGTCTTTTTCTGCCATTTCGTAGTCTTTCTACGAACTGACCACGGTTCCCGGCGCAACGGTGTCGCAGACCTCTTCGCTTGGTTTTCGCGACAACCGGAAACCACCTGTCGGTTGTCGTAACGGTTGTCGTCAGCAATTCCCAGATATCCCAACTACGCTGGCTCGTGTCAACTGACGATATAGAGAGATAACGCACGATCCCTAAACCCCTATAAAAACAGGCTTTGCGGACCATCTCGCAAAGCCTGTTTTTGAGTGCGGGAAAGAGGATTTGAACCTCCACGGGGTATACCCCCACTAGGCCCTCAACCTAGCGCGTCTGCCAATTCCGCCATTCCCGCGAAATCTAGAAAAACTGAAACCGTTTGAGGTGTTGGAAAAAGCCCGGGGGGGGTGGCTCCTTACCGCCTGCGGCACGATTTATACAAGTGTAACGCTTACGGGGCCTCCGTCAAGTGGCCCGTTGTGCAGGCATTCTTGAAATAGATGCATCCTTACCCCCATGTGGGGCTATTTCACTCCTTTGGTGTGGCGCCGAACCACCAATAGGGACATATCGCGACTGTTTCCAGTTTCGCGACCTTGTTCGACCAGGACTTTGGCTGCGTCGAGCCACTCGCCGATCGCGAAGTCGGGGCCAATCCGTCGAAGGAGTGGCGTCAAACCGGCTCGGGGATCTTCGGTCCCGGTGGGAGTGACCATATCCCGCAACGTTCGGCTGAAGACGACTAAGGTATCACCGCGGTCCATTTTTACGCGTTTCGCCTTGAACCTGGGCTCGGGAGTCTCACCCACCGGCTGTGCGTCGTAAGAGAGGATTTTCTGAGAGCCGTTCGCCTCCTGCAGGACCGCATACACGCCTCCGGCCAAGGAGTAACTGACATATCCGGTATCCAAATGGGCCATGCCACAGAAAAAGTCGGCCCGCTGGTCTCCCGAGGATCCGGTCCATAGCGCCAGGTTTACCCTTTCCAGGAGGCATTTCGTATCACAAAGGTACTCGCAATGACTGCGGAAGGCCGTTTTGAGCACCGCGGCGGACATCGCCGCGTCCACGCCCTTTCCGGCGGCATCCCCCAGGGCTAGTGCCAACTTCTTCTTCGGCAGGGGAAACCAATCGTAGAAATCCCCCCCCACCGGTTCCGCATTGAATACGCACCCGGCGGTCTCCCAGCCCTGGTACAAGGGGGTGGATGTGGGGAGCGCAATCCGTTGGCGGCGTTCGGCGGCGGCGAGCTGGTTCTTCAGCCGGGTCGAGTTGATTCCCTCTCGCATGAGAACCTCTCGCTCCAAATCGGCCGCGATCCGCCCCGCGACAACCTCGATCAGATTGGTATCGTGTTTATCGAACAGCCGCGTTTTCGTGTCGAAGAACCAGAGCGTACCTAGGATCGTCGTGGGGCTGCTGATTGGTACGCAAACGGCCGAGCGATAGTCCTCGGGGACGTTCCATCGTTTCGTGACGTCTCGCGTTTCGAAGACCACTGCGTGGCCCAGCAGGGCTTCGAGATCGGCCAGGGCTTCGGCTAGGGGTCTGGCCGGGGCGATTAGACGGTCGGCCGGGAGCCCGTACGTGGCGCGGAGTTTCAGTTGGGTCGTCGCGTCATCGAGCAGATAAACGGCCGCCGCTTCGCAATGTACCGCATCGAGCCCGCCCTTGAGCACCGCCTGGAGCCGTTCGGCCAAGTGAGCCGCTTCGTCTGGATGCTGCACGACCGGAATGCTGGTCGCCAGCTCGGCCTCGCGTTCGCGAAGTGCAGTTTGAGTCCTATTGAGTTCCTCCAGCATCTTGCCGAGCGCCTTGGCGAGACGCCTCGAATCGCGCTGGGCCACTACGTTGCGCGAGACGCGTTCGGCCGGGCCCACCCGGAGATAGACCGACCGGTTACGTTCCGCCGACAGATTGAGCCTCCAAGTGGATTCGTCCGAAACGTCAAGTCCTGATTCGTGGACGATATCGAGTCGCTTGCCGGTTGCCGCTTCGAAGGCCCGGAGCAATCGGGGAAGGGACTGAATAGCGGCGAGATCCGTACCGAGCGCCGCCTCCGGCACGGATTCCGTGTAGAGCTTCAAATGCGTCGATTTTGCCGTCACCGCTTCTGTTTGCCAATGCTTGAGTGTTCCGAATCAAAAGAGTCCTACGCACGGGACGTCAAGGTTTCGCCGGCGAATCGTTTTCTTCTTTCGCGGCGCCTCGCGGGGCGTGCGCGGCTTGAAACGACTTCGCGGACCCGATTCCTGTTCGTCCAAGAGTTTCATCCATGTGTACGCCTTAAACATCGGTCGACCCCCCTCCATGGCGTTAAGCCGCCTTAAACTCTTCCGGTTATTCGGAAGAGTGGGGCCGTGCCTGGACATTTCGGATAGCGGTGTCTACCGTGAAAGGCGTGGTCCGGGTTCTTCTCGCAACTATAGACCGAAGTGGGCGGTGGGGATAATCATGTTTAATGTCCCGGCAACTTTCGCGGGAACCTCGGGGTCCCAGAGGAGTAGGAGTAGGGAGGAAGGGAGGAAGGAAGGAAGGAAGAGCAATCTTACCCCACAACCGTCGCCGCAGCGACGGTATTAGTACGACAAGGAGTCCCGTAGATAATGCACGCGCGCAGCCCAACAGGGCTTTCATCCATCAGAATGCAGTGCCGAAAAGGCATACCGCCTCCAGCACCGACGGCGAACCGCTATCGGCCGGAATCAGAAGGTTGCTCGGAATGCCTCAGAACGTCGCCAGGAACTCGTCGATGTCGACCAAGGTATAACATTACTGGGGTTCTCCTTGAAAAAACTCGTGGACTTGGGTTTTTTGACAATTGTCAAGTCTGCTTCTCTTGGAGACCCCTACTCTTTCATGGTATCTGAATTGTGGAGCCGGGCGACCCCATCTTGCGGGCCAAAGGTGACGAAGACGCCATGCCGCCGCACGCGCAGAAGAGGCCGCCTGAAGAACTTTTCGATATTATCCGCGATACGGCGTGCATGAATAACCTTGCCGCCGAACCGGGCCATCAGGAAGCCCTCCAAAGGCTGCGTGATCGGCTCGTCCAAGAGTTGACCCGGCAGGGCGACCCAAGAATGCACGGCTACGGCGATGTTATCGAAAGCTACCCGCGATTTGGACCGATGCGGCCGAAGCTGGGTGGTTTTTCCGAGCAAGGCAAGTATAATCCTAAGTATCAAGTGCTGCCGCCCGAGAAATGGGTCTGTTTAGAGTTGTGTTGCACTTGCGGAGACCATCATGAACACCTCGAGTTTTCCGACATCGCGCGGCACACCGGTTTCACGCCGCCGTTTTCTCCAACTGACTGCCGCCGTTGCCTGCGGGGCCCCGGCCCTGGTGCCTTCGACTGCCTTCGGGCGCTTCGCGCCAAGCAACCGGATCAACGTGGGGCTGATCGGCTGCGGGCATCAGAGCCAGCGCATTGTGCCGTCGTTCCTGGTCCACGACGACGTGCAAATGCTGGCCGTGTGCGACGTGAACCGGCAGAGCGACGGGTACTATCATCCCGGGCAGGTTCTCGGGCGGGAGACCGCCAGGCAGTGGGCCGAGGAGCATTATGCCGAGAAGAGTCCAACCGGGCAGTACAAGGGCTGCCAGGCATACAGCGATTTCCGGGAACTGCTCGCCCGCGACGACCTCGACGCCGTGGCGATTGTCGTGCCGGATCATTGGCATGCCATTATGGTCATTCGCGCCGTGGAAGCGGGTAAGGACGTCTATTGCGAGAAGCCGCTGGCACTGACCATACCTGAGGGGCGAAAGATGGTCGAGGCAGTTCGGAAGAACAAGCGGGTCTTCCAGACCGGCGCCCAGTTCCGATCCAGCCCGGCGGTGCGCCATGCATGCGAGTTGGTGCGCAACGGGCGGCTCGGCGAGATTCGCCGCGTGCTCACGTGGGTGGCCGGGAACCACTTCGAGTGCCCGGGCCCGGGCTGGCAGCCGATGCCGGTGCCCGAGGGGTTCGACTACGACTTCTG
The DNA here is from genome assembly GCA_964520785.1 of uncultured Planctomycetaceae bacterium. Lineage (GTDB taxonomy): Bacteria > Planctomycetota > Planctomycetia > Pirellulales > Thermoguttaceae > CAZFQG01. The sequence continues at coordinate 15,390 of CAZFQG010000138.1, forward strand.
GCTCGGCTCGGCCCCGGAAGCCCCGTACCATGAGGACCGCTGCCTGTTCCGCTTCCGATATATTCTGGACTACTCGAACGGGCAGACGGCCAACTTCGGTGCACACACGAACGACATCGCCCAATGGGGCCTGGGCACCGACCTGACCACGCCGGTCGAATACGAGGACGCCGGCTCCGAGTTCCTGCCGGAGGGAAGCCTCTTTACCGCCGCCGTGAAGACGGCGTTCCGCGCACGCTATGCCAACGGTATCGAGTTGATCTGCGAGACGCGCAACAACGCAGCCACCAAGTTCGAGGGCGCGGAGGGACGGCTTGAAGTGTCGTTGGGCGGACGCCTGACGACTTTCCCCGAGAATCTGATGGACTCGGTCATCGGTCCCGACGAAATCCATCTGCCGAAAGCGAACCCCGAACGCGAGATGCACCGGCGGGACGACGTCGACGCCGACCACGTCCGAAACTTCCTCGATTGCATCAAGAGCCGGCAGGATACGATCGAACCGGTCGAAACCGGCCATTGCTCCAGTGCCCTCTGCACCCTGGGCAACATCGCCCAGCGGCTGAGGCGCAAGATTCGCTGGGACCCCGAAAAAGAGGAGATCGTCGGCGACGACGAGGCCGGCAAGATGCTCACTCGTCCCATGCGGGCGCCGTGGCAGATTTAGAACTCGTATAGAATTAACTTCCCGAATTCCCGGGGGCGATTCCGAATTTTACTCCGCCACGCTGCGTGAAAATCAGGATGGGCCCCCCAACTAATTTGCGGACAAGTTCTTAGTGTCCGTCGTGTGCGGCACGATGTCCGGCCTGGCCCGATGGACCACCGCTTCTGCTTTCCAACCCAGCACAACCCTACTTGACCCAAGGAACCGTCCAATGACCTATCTGCAACCGATCACCTCTGCTACAATACTCCGGCTCGTTGCCTGTGCGATGCTCGCCACGACAACGCTTTCCATGCACGAAACCATGGCGGACTGCCCCAGCTACCCGCCGGAATCCACCGTCGTAGAATACGTTGTCGAGCCTAGCTGGCGGCAGCGTCCGGAGGACCTTGGCCCGCCGGGTGCAATCGCGGGCGTTGAGGTCGACAAGGACGATCAGGTCTGGTGCGTCGAGCGCACCGAGGTTCCGGTGCAGGTCTATGCGCCGGATGGGAAGCTGGTGCGAAGCTGGGGGCAGGGCCTGCTGAAGGGCCCGCATACCTTGCGTTTCGACGGGCAGGGGAACGTCTGGGTTTCCGACTTTCACCTCCATGTTGTCAGAAAGTTCACGCCGGACGGCGAACTGCTGATGACCCTCGGCACGCTGGGTGAATCGGGTGACGACGAGCGCCACTTCTACCGGCCCACCGACATGGCGATTACGCCGGCCGGCGATATCTTCGTGACCGACGGCTACGGCAACCGGCGCGTGGTGCATTTCGACGCGCAGGGCAAGTTCGTCAAGGAGTGGGGCGAGTTTGGCTCCGGTCCCGGCCAGTTCGTCTTGCCCCACATGATCGTAGTGGACAGCCGCGGCACGCTTTTCGTGGCCGACCGCAACAGCGGGCGGATCCAGTTGTTCGACCAGAAGGGGAAGTTCCTGGAAGAATGGTCGAACATCATCATGCCCTGGGGCCTGTGGATTTCGTCCCAGGACGACCTCTGGGTGTGCGGCACGTCGCCCCAGTGGTGGCAGAAGGACGGCAAGTATCCGCCGCCGAAGGACCAGATATTCATGCGATTCTCCACCGACGGCAGGGTTCAGCAACTCTGGACCGTGCCCATGGGCAAGGACGGTGAAGAGCAGCCCGGCGACTGCAACTGGCTCCATTGCGTGGCCCTCGACTCCAAAGGCAACATTTACGCCGGCGACATCATGGGCAAGCG
>CAZFQG010000139.1:0-17192 GCA_964520785.1 uncultured Planctomycetaceae bacterium
ATCCCCGGTCCGCGAGGGTCGCCGCGCTGACGAAACCGACGGAGCGAGAGAGGACTCAATGGTTCTTCCAACGCTATGTCAAGCATCTTCCGGCGGCCGGTGAAATCGTCTTCTTCGACCGCAGTTGGTACAACCGCGCCGGCGTCGAACGCGTGATGGGTTTCTGTACCGCGGCGGAGTACGAGGAGTTCATGCGGAGCGCCCCCGATTTCGAACTGATGCTCGTCAACTCCGGAATCATGCTTTTCAAGTACTGGTTCTCCGTCTCCAAGGAGGAACAGCGCCGCAGGTTCACCGCCCGAAAGACCGATCCACTCAAGCGGTGGAAGCTCAGTCCGATCGACAAGGAATCGCTGACGAAATGGTCCGAGTACACGGCCGCAAAGAAGGAGATGTTCCTCCGCACGGATACCCAATGGGGTCCCTGGACCATCGTCAAGTCGGACGACAAGAAACGGGCCCGCATCAACTGCATGAGAGACCTTCTTTCCAAAATAGACTACGACCAGAAGGACCCGAGGATCGCGAAAGAGCCGGAGCCGGAGATTGCCGCCGAAGTCACGCAGTTGCTGGCTTACGATCGGTCCTTGATGGACATAACGGGGTAGTCGGCGACGGGGACGCTACTCTCTCGCGATATCGCCGAGCCGGCTCCGGGCTCGGACGCCGAATTGATCTTGGCTGGAGTTCGCGCGAGAAGTCCGTCGCGCGAGCCGCGCCGCGCGGATCGTGCCGTCCCCACCCGGCCAACCAGCGGCAACGTTTCGCGAAACCATAGTGACGATCGTGCGGGTCGTTCCGCCGCTTGAGGAGCCAACACACCGCCGCTTCTCGGCCATTCTCGAAAAAACCGGGTTGACTTGCGTTCCCGATGACCTACCTTCTTTCGGAAGGACGGATCATCCTCCGGTGAATCGTGTCTTGGAAAACGTCAAGTTTCAGCGAGTCAAGGAATGAACGATACAAGCAGAACGTTCTTCGTGGACGTTCCGGAATCGGATATCCACGAAAGCCCGGTTGCGGCGAGTGAGATCGCCACCGCCGCGGAGCTGGAACACATGCATGCGGTCGACCGCGTCTTCGAGGAACTGGAAGCCAGCCTCTTCCGCCTCGACGTCACGGGAGAGACCCCCGGTAGCCACGCCTGGATGCGAGGATGTCTGAGCCCGCGGACGCGTTAATTCGCTGCGACCCGGTACCCGCTAACTCCCGAACTCGGCTCTCCGGCGTCCAAGCTGGTTTTGCAGCCGCTGAACGATGGAGCTGTGCATCTGGCTGACGCGGCTTTCGGAGAGGTGGAGCGTGGCACCGATCTCCTTCATCGTCAGTTCCTCATAGTAGTAGAGGATAATGATCAGGCGTTCGTTGCGGTTGAGCCCCTTGGTAACCAGCCGCATCAGGTCGTTCTTGTGAACCCGTCGAGTGGGATCCTCTCCCTTCTTATCCTCCAGGATGTCGATCTCCCGGACATCCTTGTAGCTGTCCGTCTCGTACCATTTCTTGTTGAGGCTGATGAGATTGACGGCGTTCGCGTCGAGAACGAGTTTCTCGAGTTCCTGCACCGATATTTCCATGTGTTCCGCCAGTTCCACTTCGCTCGGCGACCGTCCCAGTCTCGCTTCGAGCGTCTTTATCGCCTCGTTGAGCTTGCTGGCCTTGGAACGCACCAGGCGCGGGACCCAGTCCATCGTCCGCAGCTCATCCAGCATGGCGCCGCGGATCCGCGGAACGCAGTATGTCTCGAACTTCACTCCCCGCGAAAGATCGAACGCGTCGATCGCGTCCATCAAGCCGAAGACACCGGCGGAAGTCAGGTCATCCAACTCGACTCCATCCGGAAGACGCGCCCAAATCCGCTCCGCGTTGTACTTCACCAACGGGAGATAGAGTTCCACCAGGCGGTTGCGCAGTTCCTCGCTTCCCGGGCCACTCTTGAATTCCTTCCACAGTTGTTCGACGTCCTCGGGCGCGACCGTTGTAACCATGCAATCCTCCCTGACTGCCGTTAATTCGTTGTTTGGTCTCCATCCGCGCGACTCGCGGCCTAGGCCGCGGTCACGGTTTCACTCTCGCGTCGCGGGTCCTCTTCGCGGCGCGAATCCAGCTCGCGCGCGATCCGTTGGGCGACCGATTGGCGGACGATCCATTCGGCGATCGCTCCCACCGCGTAACCGATGACCGCGAACGCGACCAACGCGACCCACGCGGCGAACAAGACCGAACTCCCCTCCCCGCGAAGCAACCCGCGAAGCGCCGTCGCCGCGAATGCCGTTAAACCGAGAATTCCCGCGTATACTGGCGCCACGACGCTTTCCGCAAGGCTCGTTGGGGGTGAGGATGTCGGTGTCGACTCGGGGGCAACTGATAGATGCCCGTGTTCCCGTTATCGGAGTTTCCGGCTTCAAACTGAAGAATTTCACTCGTTTTCTCCGCGATTCTTACGCAAATTCACGTCCTATAGGGGTTTCCGGCGGGCGGTCAGGCTATTCTCGCCGGTTCTCGCCGGTCCGCTCGAAGCGCGTGGGGGTCCACCGCCGCCCGAGCCAAGGTTTCCAAGGTCGTCGCGATGTGCATCCATTGGTCGCTCACGGGGTCATCGGGAAACTCCAGCAAGAATGGCGTCCGATTGCGCGCCGACTGCGCCAATCGCCGTGTTTTCGCGATCCGGCCGGCGTAGGCCAGGTCCAAGCTCAGGAACCTCCCGCAGGCGCGTGAAAGCCGCGAGAAGACCTCTCCCGCCGCCGAATCTTCGTTGCAGAAATTCGCCACCACCGCCGTCGGAACCGTGGAGGTCCGGTTGACCTTGATCGTCGCGTATCCGTCCATGACGGCCGTCAAGTCGGGCGTCGTCACCAGGAGGATCGCGTCCGAACCGCGCCAGAACCTCCGCACGACCCGATTCAGACCCGTTCCGGCGTCGACGACGACGGTGTCGAATAGCCTGCCGGAGCCTCGGAACTTGTCCGCCAGTTTCTCCAACCGCTTCGTCGGAACGTTTTCCAGGGCCGCGTTGGTCCAGAGACTCGCGAGGACGTAAAGCCCTCCGGGACCCTCTTGCACCGCCTGAGGGAGCGTCTTCTCTCCGGATAGTACTTCCGCCAAACCGTCCGAAGGATCCAGGCCACAGTGATACCCCACGTTTCCACCGCCCGGATCGGCGTCGACGAGCAGCGTGCGGTCTCCTTGCCGCGCAAAGGCCGTGGCGATGTTCACCGCCGCCGTCGTCACTCCAACTCCACCCTTACCACCGACGACCGTACACACGCGCGCCGGCGCCGCGGCGCCGCCCCCTTCGCTTCGGGAACGTTCGACGAGCCGCCGCAATGCATTGGCCTGATCGAATACCACCATCCGGTTTCCTTCTCGATTCAATTGAGGGTTCGGTAAGACGTTTCGTTTACTTTCATGGGGCACGGGGGAGGGACTATCGGGAAACACCGCCGGTCGGTTCCCCCTCGCGGTATGGATCGACGTCGAGAATCAGGTCCGTAAACCGTTCCGCCGTCGCCACTTCGATATCGTCCGGTACGTTCTGTCCGTTCGTCAGGTAACTCAGGGGTAACCCGCTGTCGCGGAGGACGGGCAAGAGATTTCCCAGCCCTCCGGCCTCGTCCAGCTTGGTGAAGATGATCGACGTGGTTCCGACGTCGCGAAACCGGCGGGCGGTTTGGATGAGGGTTCGTTCTCCGGCGACGCCGCTAAGTACCAGGTGGACTTCGTCCGCCGCGGCCTCGGCGAGGAATGCCTTGAGTTCTTGCAGTTTGATTTCGTCGCGCGGACTCCTTCCGGCGGTGTCCATGAGAATCAAATCGATGCCCCGCAGCCGCTCGACCGCCTCGCGCATTTCTCGGGGCGTGGAGACGACCTCCATGGGTAAATCGATTATATCGGCGTAGGTCCTCAGTTGCTCGACCGCGGCGATCCTGTACGTATCCACCGTAATCAGGCCGACGCTCCGTTTTTCACGGAGACGGTAATTCGCCGCCAGCTTCGCGATCGTCGTCGTCTTGCCCACCCCGGTCGGTCCTACCAGGGCCGCGACGCGCGTCTTGCCGGATTCGATCCGGATTGGTCCCGCGGTCGCCAGTTCCGCCTCGATCAGCCGGGCCAAACGGGCTTGGAGCAGGATCACGTCGGCCAGCTCGACGTCCGGGGCCTCGTCGCGGACCCGCTCGATCATCTCCCGTGCAAGCTGGTCATTGACCTCGGCGTCAATCAGCTTCGTGAACAACCGGAAGAGCGAATCGGGCAGGTCTCGTTGGGGTTTCGCGGTGGAACAGTCGCAAAGATTCTTGACCATTTGCCGCAAGTCGTCCAATTGGGTACTCAACTGGGCGCTCAGGTCGATGCCGCCGGAGGAATGACCGCGGCGAATCGCCGTCCCGTGGGTGGGGTCCGAATAGACCGTATCGCCGGCCGTCCGTTTGGGTTGGATGCGTCGTTCTTCCCGGTCCGAAAGGCGACTGGGTACGTGAACGCCCGCGGAAGCGGTAACCTCCACCAGGGGTTTTCCCTGCAGCAGGCCGAATAGGCGGCTCGCGCGGATTTCCCGGGTATGGAGAACGGCCGCCTCCGGCCCCAACTCCTGGCGTACGATTTCCAGCGCCTCGCGCATCGACGCGGCTCGAAAGGTTCTTAGTTCCATGGCTCTTCTCGACGATGGGGCTAACAGGCTGCTAAGACGCGTCTCGGCACGGCCGGAGTCACCCGGCCGCGTCTGGGCGGCGTCCCGGGTTACTACGGGGCGTCGGTGACCATCGCCACCGACTCGATTCTCGTGTCTCGCGTGATTTCGTTGTAACTCAGCACCACCAGCTTCGGCAGGTGCGTCGCGGTCATCTGTTTGACGGCCGGCCGGATTTGCGGACTCACCAGCAGAACCGCGGGCCGGTTGGCCTTGATCAACTTGTCGATCCGGTTTCCGATCGCGTTACAGGTCGCCTCGATCGCCTGCGGCGACATCCGTATGAACAACCCTCTCTCGTTGTGTTCGAACCCGGCGCGAATGCGGTCTTCGACCGCCGGATCAAGCGTTACGACGGTCAACCGCCCTTCCTCGTCCCGGTACCGCGTACAAAGCGTCCGGGCCAGGCGGTTGCGGACGTACTCCGTCAGTAGGATCGGATCCTTCGTCCGAGGGGCGTAATCTCCCAGTGCCTCGAGGATGGCGGCCAACTGTCGGATTGGAACCTGTTCGCGCAGAAGCATCTGCAGTATCTGCTGTACTTCGGCGAGCTTCATGACGTTCGGAATCAGTTCGTCCACGACCGCCGGAGACTTTTCCCTGAGTTCGTCGATGAGGTGCTTGGTCGCGTCACGGGTGAGAATCTCGTCGGCGTAATCGCGAACCGCTTCCGTCAAGTGCGTCGCCAGAACACTTCCCGGCTCGACGACCGTGTAACCGAACATGTCCGCCTCATCGCGGCGCGCCGGCTCGATCCAGACCGCCGGCGTCCCGAAAGCGGGGTCTCGCGTCTCGGTCCCCATCACCGTGCCGGTCGTTACGCCGGAATCGATCGCCAAGAGCATCCCGGGATACACGCTCCCTTCCGCGACGGGCATTCCGGCGATCTTGATCCGGTATTGGTTCTGGTCAAGCTGGAAGTTGTCGCGAATTCGGACCTTGGGGAGGATGATACCGATGTCGGACGCGACGTTCTGTCGAACCGCTTGGATCCGTTCGAGCAGGTCGCCGCCGCGTTTCGGATCCGCCAGGCGGATCAGTCCGACGCCGATCTCGAACTCCATCGGATCGGTCGCCAGATAGTCCTCGATCCGCTCTTCGCGAGGCTTGGCCGCCTCCGCCCGCTTCTTGCTCTCCTGGGCGACGCGCGTATCCCGGGACTTTTTCCGCAGTAATAGCGCCATCCCGATGCACGATCCCCCCAGGGTCAGCAGCGGAACCGTTGGAAGATTCGTGAAAACCAGAATTCCCAAGAATCCCCCGGCTACCGCCAGGGCTTGCGGGTGGGAGAAAAGCTGGCGCATGAATTCGGCGGGCAGGTTGCTCTCCCGCGTGCTTCGCGTCACCAACAAGCCCGCGGCCAGTGAGATCAGCAGCGCCGGAACCTGGCTTACCAGACCATCTCCGATGGTCAGCTTCGTGAACAGCGCTCCCGCCTCCGCGAGGGACATCTGGTATTCGACGATACCGATTACCAACCCGCCGATGATATTGATCAACGTGATGACGATGCCGGCGATGGCGTCGCCGCGGACGAATTTGCTGGCACCGTCCATCGCTCCGAAGAAATCGGCCTGCTCGGTGATCTCCTCGCGCCGCCGCTTGGCTTCGTGCTCATCGATGATTCCGGCATTGAGATCGGCGTCGATCGCCATCTGTTTGCCGGGCATTCCGTCCAAGGCGAATCGCGCGGCGACCTCCGAAATCCGCGTGGCTCCCTTCGTGATGACGATAAACTGAATCAGGACGATTATCGCGAAGATGATCAAGCCGACGACGATCGTATCGCCCGCCACGTACTCGCCGAAACTCCGGACGACGCCCCCCGCGGCCAGCATTCCCTGAGATTCGGCTCCGGTAAGAATCAACCGCGTCGTCGCGACGTTCAGCACCAGCCGAAACAGGGTGGTCGCCAGAAGGAGGGAGGGGAAGATACTGAATTCCAGCGGAGTCCGCACATAAATCGTCGTCAAAAGCATGATGACGCCGATCGTAATATTCGCGGACAACAGCAGGTCCATCAAACCGGTCGGGAGCGGAACGATGATCACCAGCAGGCTGCATATCGTCGCGCATGGGAGTACCAAATCGCGCATCGGAATTACGCGATTGAGCAAACTCGCATGTGTAACTTCAGCCGTTGCCATGGAATGTTACGCGACCGAAATGGGGGGACGAAGAAAAAAGGATGCGGCCGCCCGCGGACACACGATCTCGGGCGTTCTCGAAAAGCGGAATCCGATTCCGCCGGAATCCGCGGGACCTTAGCTCAAGGTAGGATAAGGACTATGGGGTGAGAAACAATATAGAGGAGCGAACATTACCCAAACCCGATCCTTGTGTCCAGGCCGGTTTTTCCCAATCGCGTTAATTTGGGATACATGCGAGTTACGCGCAAAGCATGATCTGCCCCCTCCCTACCGGCCGCGGCGGCGCAACTGCCCGCACGCGGCCTCGATCCTGTCCCCCTTCCGGAACCGGGTCTGGACGGCAATCCCGGTGTTTTCCAGGGTGCCCGCGAACCGAACGACGGATGCGGGGCTTGGAGTCTCGAAAGGCAGCTCGGGAACCGGGTTGAACGGAATGAGGTTCACCAAGACCGGCTTTCCGCATAGCAGGTTGGCCAACTCGTTGGCGGAGGCGGCCGAATCATTCACGCCGGCGAGAAGGACGACTTCAAAAGTCACTCGCCGCCGCGTCTTGGCGAAGTAGTCGTCCGTTGCCTCAAGAATCGCCCCGATTCCCACGTTCCGATTGGCCGGAATGAGCTGGTTTCGTAGGGTATCGTTCGGCGCGTGGAGTGAAACGGCCAGGTGGTATTGCGGTCCGGCATCCGCCAGACGACGAATCCCCTTCGGCAACCCGACGGTTGAAATCGTGATCCGCCTCGCGCTAATACCGAGGCCTTTCGGGGAAGTCGCCGTCTCCAGGGCCGCGAGCAGGTTATCCAAGTTCGCCAAAGGCTCTCCCATCCCCATGACTACAATATGGCTGAGCCGCTCTTCTCGGGGCAGGAGACCCGCCAGACGGACTAGCTGTTCCAGGATTTCCCCCTTCGTAAGGTTCCTTTCCAGCCCATCCATGCCGGTGGCACAAAACGTACAGCCCATAGCACAGCCGATTTGAGTGCTGATACATGCGGTCCGGTGATCCTTGTCGTCGCGCAATAGAACGCACTCCAGCGTTTCACCGTCCGCCGTTTCAAGCAGCAGCTTTTCGGTGCCGTCCTCCGAGGCGCGATGCCGGCGGACTTTCGTCGTCCACAACGGAAGGGCCGAGGCGAGTTCCAAGCGGAGCGCCTTCGGCAGATCGGTCATTTCGTCATAGTCCGCCCCTCGCCGTTCAAAAACCCACCCCCACAATTGGCTAGCCCGGTATGCCGGGACCCCCTGAGCGAGCAACCACGTCCGAAGGTCTTCGATGGATAGTCCAAAAAAGGAAGAAGAGTACATAAATCAACGTGAAATGTGGAAAACGGCCGTTCCGTTAAGACCCGCGGAAGCAACTGACGATATCTTCCTTGTAGTGTACCCATGTCGTAAATACAATGGGCCTCATGGCAATGGTAAGATACTTCAAGTCGGCACCCCTGATTCCGCTGCTTGCGGCGCAGTTGGTGGTCGTGCCATGCATGATGTGTCCTTGCCAGCCCGCCTCGATTCTCCAGTTTACCTCCATGGGGGTAAGCCTCGACACCGGCCAACCTCCCCTTCCGGACGGCCCCTGCAACGCATGCGCGAAGGAGTGTACGAGGGAATCCTCGCCTCAGAAGCATCTGAAGCATCGCGCCGCGGTTCCGGTCACCTTGGTCGTGGCCGCCTTCGTCTTCCCGATTGACCCGCTTTGCCGTGTCCGCGGTCCACGGTCTTCTCGCGTCATTCTTCCTCCTCCGGGAATCGACGAGCTTCAAGTGTTTCTGGAATGAAGCCGCCTGAGTGCCGCCTCGACGGCGCTCGATTCTGCTTCATTGGATCGTTGACGAACGCGTCCGCCGGTTAACGTCGGCGCGTCTACACCGGCGCCTGTCGCTGCACGGTCGTCCGGGCGATTCCGCCACGCCTCGATCCTCTTACCTCGGCCCTCCCACGTCGTGTCGGGGCGAACCGTTCCAGCCCCCCTCGTTTTCGATTTCAACCGCTGTAGCGCGGAGGAAGTAATAACATGAATGCCTTTTCCATCGTTCGCGATTTTTTGAATTCCAAAGCCGGATGGGCAACTTCCTTTTCCGCTCTGGCCCTGGTGGGAGTCGCGGTCGGAGTGTTGTGCCTGATGTTGAATTCCCAGACCCCGAACGCGTCCGGAGACGTGGTCGGCTCACTGGAGGAGCCATCGGATGCCGGCCAAGAGAATGCGACCCTGATTGTTTCCAGGCGGAAACTCGGCTCCATGAACCTGAAGACGGTCCGTGCGGTCCGCGCGGAGTGGCCCAATACGGTACTCGTCACCGGCCGGATCGAGTTGAACGCGGCCCGAGTCGCCCACGTCAGTTCGCTGGTCGAAGGGGTGGTTCGCGAAGTCCCGGTGTCGCTCGGTCAAAAGGTGGCACGGGGCGAAGTCCTGGCGTATATCGACAGCCGCGAAGTGGGCGAGGCGAAGTTGCGACTCGTGCGCGAGCGTCTGCGTCTGAAGACGCTCCTCGAACAGCACCAGTCGCACGCGACGGTTCACGAGAATACCATGTCGCTCCTTTCGCTTCTCGATGAAGAACGGTCTCTCGGCGAAATCGAGGAGACTCTCCGCGATAAACCGATCGGGAATCATTGGGAGCAACTGGTTACCGCTTTGGTCCAGTTGAACCGGGCCGAGGCGGAAGTTGGCCGGCTGCAACCCTTGGGCGAGAAGGCCGTCATTCCCGGCAAGGAGGTTCTCCGAGCCGAAACCGCGTTGGAAATCGCCCAGGCCGCCTATCGGGCCACGGTCGAACAAATCCGCTTCGATTCCCGGCGGCAATTCATGGCCTCCCAAGACGCCGTCCGGGACGCCGAATCGGCCGTGGCCGTCGCGAGGTCGCAATTGCTGATTCTCGGTCTTAGCCCCCGGGACATCGAAACGATGGATCCTTTGGGCGAGGGGGAACGGATCGCCTACTATCCGGTCCGCTCGCCGATCGACGGAACGGTGATCGCGAGGAACGCGCCTCTGTCGAAGCACGTCGATGCCGAAACGGAACTGGTGGAGATCGCCGACCTCTCGACCGTCTGGCTCCGTGCCGACGTCTTCGAGAAGGACCTCGACGCGGTACGAGGCGTTCTCGCAAGGGCGGTCTCGTTTCAGACATCCGGCTATCCCGGACGGGACTTCACCGCCGAAGTCTTCTCGCTCGGCGACGTCGTCCACGACGAAACCCGTGCCACCGGGCTGCTCGCCGTCGCCGAGAACCGGGAAAACCTGCTGAAGCCCGGCATGTTCGCCCGGATTGAATTGACCTCGCGCCGCGACGCGGAAGTCTTGCAGCTTCCTGCTTCGGCGATCCAGCGGCACGGCGGCGAGACGTTCGTCTTTGTCGGCGGTTCCGGCGAAGGTTTCAGCCGCCGAGACGTCCGCATCGGCCGCTTGACCGCCGAGACGGTGGAGATTCTCGAAGGACTGAGCGAGGGAGAAACGGTCGTCGTCCAGGGCGGGTTCGCCTTGAAATCCGAAATGCTCAGCGACCTGATGACGGAGTAATAATGCAATGATTCGAAACATCATCGACTTCGCGCTCGATAATCGCTTCGTCCTGCTTCTCGTGCTGGCCGTATTCGTCGGCGCCGGAATCTGGGCGATGACCCAACTTCCCATCGACGCCGTTCCGGACGTCACCAACGTCCAGGTGCAGATTCTCACGAAGGCCCCGGCCCTGGGGGCCGAAGAGATCGAGCGGTTCATCACCTTTCCAATCGAGGCCGCGATGAACGGTATCCCCAGCGTCGAGGAGATACGTTCGGTGTCTCAATTCGGCCTTTCGGCGATCACCGTCGTCTTCGACGAGGGGACCGATATCTACTGGGCACGGCAGATGATCAACGAACGCCTCATCCAGGCCCGGGGCGAAATACCCGAAGGGATGGGTTCCCCCGAGGTTGGGCCGATCAGCACCGGACTCGGTGAAGTCTACCAGTTTCAGGTCCGCGCAGAACCGGGCTACGACTACACGCCGATGCAACTCCGCGAGATTCTGGACTGGCAGATCGCCTACCAGTTGCGCGGCGTTCCAGGGGTCGTCGAGGTAAACACGTTCGGCGGCGAGTTGAAGACCTACGAAATCCAGGTCGATCCCGAGAAACTCCAAAACTTCCGCCTTTCGCTGGCAGACGTGCTCGAGAAGCTCCGACGGAACAACGCCAACGCCGGCGGCGGGTACCTCCTCCACGGCGCGGAACAGCGGATCGTTCGGGGGGAAGGACTCATCGCGAGCATTCGCGACATCGAGAACGTCGTCCTCAAGACCGCCCCGGACGGAACACCCGTGTTCGTCCGGGACGTGGCGGAGGTTGCGCTGGCCCCAATGATCCGCCAAGGGGCGGTCACCCGCGATGCCGAGGGGGAGTGCGTGATCGGGGTGGTCATGCTTCTGGCCGGTGAAAACGCGCGGATCGTGGTCGACCGGGTCAAGGAGCGGATGGGCGAGATCGCGAAGACATTGCCGGCCGGGGTTATCATCGATCCTTTCTACGACCGGACCGACCTGGTCCGCCGAACGATCCACACCGTCGCGTCGAATCTGCTCCAGGGGGGCGTGTTGGTCATGGTCGTCTTGCTCGTGCTCCTGGGGAACTGGCGAGCCGGCGTTCTCGTCGCGCTCGCCATTCCCCTGTCGACCCTGGGGGCGTTCGTGGGGATGCTGTGGGCCGGTTTCTCCGGAAACCTTATGAGCCTGGGCGCGGTCGATTTCGGCCTGGTGGTCGACGGTTCCGTCGTGATGGTCGAGAACCTCGTCCGCCGTGCCAGCGACTTCACGGCCAAACAAGGCAGACACGTCCGAGTGCCGCTCCAACTGATCCGCTCCGCCTGCCAGCAGGTCGCCCGGCCGGTGGTTTTCGGAGCGGGGATCATCATGCTGGTCTACCTGCCCATACTGACGCTCCGCGGGATCGAGGGGAAGATGTTCCGGCCGATGGCGTGGACCGTCATTTTCGCGTTGGGAACGGCACTGGTCCTTTCGCTGACGGTGGTTCCGGTCCTGGCCTCGTTCGTCCTCCGCCGCGGCGTGAGCGACAAAGAGACGTTTCTCATCCGTTGGGGAAAAAAGGGTTATCGCCCCTTGCTGAGGGCGGCAATGGCGCGGCCCGGGTTGATGACGTTGACCACGCTGGTGGTCTTCGCCGCGAGCCTTCTCGTCGCGACCCAAATCGGGGCCGTCTTCGTCCCCAAGCTCGACGAGGGTTCACTCGCGATCCAGGCGATCCGGCTACCCAGCGTCTCGCTCGAGTCTTCCGTGGAAATGACCGCCGATATCGAGCGGACCCTGAGGAAATTCCAGCCGGTCGAGAGCGTTATCTCCAAGACCGGTCGCCCCGAAATCGCCACCGACCCGATGACCGTGAACCTCACGGACATCATCATCAACCTGAAACCTCGCGGCGAGTGGGTCGGATACGCCTCGAAGGACGCACTGATCGAGGCGATGCAGGCGGCGCTCGACGCCGAGACCGCCTCGAACGCATACAGTTTCTCCCAGCCGATCGAGCTGCGAGTCCAGGAGCTCATCGCCGGTGTCCGCGCTGACGTCGGAATCAGCCTTTATGGAGACGATCTCGACGCACTCGCCTCCACGGCGGAGCAAATCGCCGCGGTTCTGGAGACGATTCCCGGCGCCGCCGACGTCGGAACCGAGCAGGCCGCCGGACTTCCTTACCTGAAGGCAAAGATCAAGCGGGACCAACTCGCCAGGTACGGAATCAACGCCAGGGAAGTCCTCGACGTGGTGGAGGCGGTCGGCGGAATCGAGGTCGATCAGGTCTTCGAAGGGCAGCGACGGTTTCCCCTTCGCGTCCGGATCGCGCCGCGCCGTCGCGACAACCTCGAACAACTTCGGCAGATCAAGGTGGCCGATGCCTTGGGGCGGCAGATTCCGCTGGAACAACTGGCGGAACTCACCGTGGAAGAGGGACCCGCCCAAATCAGCCGCGACGCGGTCCGTCGCCGCACGCTCATCCAGTGCAACGTCCGCGGGCGGGACCTGGCCGGATTCGTCGCCGAAGCCCAAGCGGCGGTCGAGGAGAAGGTACGGCTTCCCGAGGGCTACAGCCTGGCCTGGGGGGGGCAGTTCAAGAACCTCCAAGATGCCGCCGGGCGTCTGGCGATCGCCGTTCCGGTGGCGCTGTTCCTGATCGTGGCCCTCCTCTTCGCGACGTTCAGTTCGATCCGCCTGGCGATGTTGATCTTCTTGAACGTCCCCATCGCCGCTACCGGCGGCATTTTCGCCCTCGCTATCGCCGGGATGCCTTTTTCCATCTCCGCGGGCGTCGGTTTCATCGCCCTATTCGGAATCGCCGTCCTCAACGGCGTCGTTCTGGTGACTTACATCGTCGATCTGCGGAAAGAGGGGGAAAAACTCGACGAGGCCGTCTTCACCGGCGCCCTTACCCGGCTGAGGCCGGTTCTGATGACCGCCATGACGACCTTCCTGGGGTTGATTCCCAGGGCGATTTCGACCGGGACCGGTGCCGAGGTCCAGCGGCCGTTGGCCACCGTCGTCCTCGGCGGGTTGATCACCTCGACGCTATTGACATTGTTCCTGATCCCGGCAATCTACCGGTTTTTCGAGCCGAAGGGATTGACGGATCGAAGCGAGGAACGGGAGGAAACCGGGATCGGTTCGCAGCCCCACTTCCAGACGGAATCGAAGCGGGAGGCGGCCGCTTGAGCACACGTATGAAAACGCAACATACGAAATAACAAGCGATCATCCGCCGGCGGCGGCTCTACTGAAGCCCGTGGATTGCACCGGGATTTGAAGCTTCAGACCGCGTCTTGCGGTTTCGATTCATCTTCAGGCGAGGTTGGCTGGGAAAACGGCGCCTCCATTGTGTGCTCCCCCGCCAAGAGTAGTTCCCTGCGGCGTTCCTGGAAGATCTGGACTTGCCGGAGGATTACAATGGTGAGCAGGCCGCTTGCCGTCAAGAGGGCCGTCAATACCGCTTCGACGCTCAGCACCAACGCCATATCCTCCGAATCGCGGAGGAATCGCTGAACGCGCCCGGTGATCCATAGCAGGATCCAGAACAGCCACCAGAAACCGAGCAACAGATTGCCCGATTGCAGCGGCAAGTCGACCGTCGGTCGAGGATACCGCTTCGGGTCGCTCCCATTCATCAGCTCGCACATCGCCTGATAGGGGCGATACAGGTTGAGGATCGGAATGAACCAGTAGCCGACGCACCAACCGGGCGTATATTGGACGGCCCCGTTACCCAATCCCGGCAGATTGGAATGGGCCCGGTGAATCCAGCACAGCACGAGTATGCCCGAAACCAGAAACAGGATCAACGCCCCCACGTAAGCGCCCTGCCAAACGTTTGCGAGGGGGGCGATGGAATCCGCCAAGTCTTCGGGTCGTGGAACCGTCGAGCCGCTTGCAATGGCGTCGGTCTTCGCGAAAAGCTGATACTCCAGCGCCAGGCAACAAAGCCGGAGAAATAGTACCAGGCCGACGGCGAAGATCGCCATGGCACCTAAACCGCCGAGTGGTTTGAACCGGGCGGACGGCTCAATCCGCCCTGCGTGTACTTCCGCCGTTGGCGCGGCATACGGGTTGCGTTCAATCGTCATGGTCTACCCCTTTCTCGGGAACAGGTGAATGGGACGGCTATCGTGGTTTCTCAAGTATCCTCTTATGCTCTTCCGATCCTCAGAGAGATTCGGTGACGGTCGCGTTCCGTGCGTCAGCGGATCCAAACCGCTCGGCCTGCCGGTTGGGTCTCGGGCTCATACTCCGGGTTCACCGTCGGCATCTGGGCGCCCACCGCTTCCCGCCAGGCGTGCAGTTTCTTCTGGAGCCGCCCGGCCAGTTCCGGCTGCTCCTTCGACAGGTCGTTCGTCTCGCCGATGTCGTCCTTCAAATTATACAGCTCGACGCGGCCGTCTTCGTAGAATTCGATCAACTTGTTGTCCCGCTCACGGATCGCCCCGTAGGGGGTCGCCCCACCTGGATGATAGTGCGGGTAGTGCCAGTAGAGGGCATCGCGGGCGAGCGATTGGGCGTCCTGTTTCAAAAGCGGAACCAGGCTCTCGCCGTCCGTTTCGTGCCCCGGCGTCGGTGAGGCCCCGGTCATTTCGACGATCGTGGCGAAATAGTCGTTCGTGATCACCGGCTCGGCGGAGACGCTCCGCGGTTCCGTAACGCCGGGCCACTTCACGACGAGCGGGACGCGGACGCCCCCTTCGTAGCTTGACCCCTTCCCCTCGCGGAGCGGCGCGTTGCACGTGATGGGGTTGCCGCATTGTCCGTGCTTCAAGACCAGCCCTCCGTTGTCACTGGTGAAGAACAGAATCGTCTTCTCGACGATTTCCAGGCGTTCGAGCTCCCGCATCACGCGGCCGACGCTCTCGTCCATGCTGTGTACCATGGCCGCGTACGTGGCGCACCGCTGGCCCCCCTTGTTTCCCTTCGCCGCCAGTTTTTTCTCGTAGTACTCAACGAGTTCCCGTTTGGCCTGAAGGGGTGTGTGGACCGCGTAATGGGGAAAATACAGGAAGAACGGCTTATCCTTCGCTCGGTTGATGAACGCGAGCGCCTCGTCCGTCAGCCGGTCGCTCAGGTATTCTCCCGGCCGGCCGCCGTCGATGGGGACCTTGCGTCCCACCACTTTGCCGTTTTCCACGCGTGCGTAGGGCCAGAAGTGATTCGCCGGCGCGCCCCACCGGTCGCCGGCCACGTTCAGGTCGAAACCCTGGTGTTGGGGGTAATAGGGTTCGTTCCCCAGATGCCATTTGCCGATCGTGGCCGTCGTATAGCCATGTTCCTTGAGGACTTCGGAAATGAGCACCTCCTCCAGCGGCAGATACTTGGTCCAATCGGGAATCAGCAGCCTGGCGTTCTTTCGGCGGTGCCCCTCGATCCAGTCGGTCAGGTGCAGCCGGGCCGGGTATTTGCCGCTCAGGTACGCCGCCCTGGTGGGAGAACAGACGGTGCAGGCGGCGTAGGCGTCGGTAAACCGCATTCCTTCGGCCGCGAGACGATCGATATTCGGTGTTTCGTACAGTTCACTCCCGTTGCAGGCCACGTCGGTCCAGCCGAGGTCGTCAATCAGGAAGAAGATGACGTTCGGCCGTTGCTCGGCGGCATCGGCCAAGGCGAGGCCCAAGCAAGAGAAGCTCGCTGAATACAGAAAAACGAACAAGAAGGAAAGATGCCTAGACATTAATCGTACCTCCAAGGATTGGTTTCAGCGATACACGTTCGGCCAATGTCTCAAGGGCTATTATAGGACCCACTCCCTCCCTCCGCAAATACCCCTCGGACTCCTCGCGACGTTGCATTTCCCCCCACTCACGATTATGCTGAAAGGGTTCGACGCCTTGCGTTGTAGGCCAGCCACCCCCTTTTGTTCGAAAGAATTCCCGTAATGAAACGCGCCATCTGGATACTCCTCGGACTGCTTTCGCATATCGCCAACGTCGCGGCAGCGGAGCCGGTGAGCGATCTTTTCAAGACGTTCGGCCACGGCAACAGGGCCGGCTATCTCTCTCCGGACGACGACATTCGCCGGTTGACGGCGATTCCCGACGTCGAAACGCCTCATATCGTTCTCGCCTCGCCGATAGCCGGAGGACCGCTTCGCGTGCTGGCGATCGCCCACAAGAGTCTGGGGCGCTGGCCGGTTGAGTTGATGCAGCGTTTCGATTTCAACGTCGAGACGGTCTACTGCTATTCGGAAACCGCGCTCGGGGCGCCCGTGAGCATGACGTTCTTCGGCCAGCGGCAGGCCGATATCGAGGCACGTTTGCTTCAGGCGCTGAATAAAGACATCGACGTGATCGTCACGGAAATGCCCCTTTCGGCGTTCTCGGAGCGGATCATGGCGCGGCTCGAAGAACGGATGAACGGAGGAGTCGGCTATGTCGGCTTGGTCGATGCGCCGGAACTCCCGGACGCCCTGCCGCCGACGGAAGAGACGGCCCTCGTCGAGGCGGCGGTCCCGCTCGGAGGACTGCGGCTTCTTTCGACGAAGTTTCCCTCGGCTCGAGAAGCGGCCGAAGCGTTCGTCTCGCTCCGGCAAGGACCCTCCGGCGCGAGGGTCGCCGTCTTGGCGGGGTATCCGCGCGACGGCGAGGCACCCGATCCAGCGCGCCTGCAATATGCGTGGCTGCCGAGCATGGAACAGGAAGCCTGGTGTTCGCTTGTCGGCCGGGCGATGCTCTGGGCCGCGGGGCGGCTCCCGTCGCGGTCGCCGCTGGTCGATGCGCTTCCTCCCACGGAGGTGTCGCGCGCGGAGCTGCCGCGGGCCGTTGCCGCGGACTCCGCCGTCGCCGGGTAGCCGTTCACGGCTTCAGCCGTGTAGAAGCGATGGAGCTTGGCGGTTTT
>CAZFQG010000140.1:0-3290 GCA_964520785.1 uncultured Planctomycetaceae bacterium
TGGAGGCCTTTCTCGACCGCTTGGTGGAAATCCATCTCGAGAACCTCGAGCATTATCTTGCCCTGGTCGGCCCTTACATCGACGTCATTCTCTTCGGTGACGATCTCGGTTCGCAGAACGGACCGCAAATGTCCCCGGCCATGTACCGGCGGCTTTTCAAACCGCGGCACGCGGCGATGTGGAAACGCGCGAAGGAACTGGCCGACGTGAAGGTGATGCTCCATTGCTGCGGCGGCGTACGGCCCATCCTGGACGACCTGATCGACGCCGGCCTCGACGCGATCAATCCGGTGCAGATCACCTGCGCCGGGATGGAGTCGGAAGGGCTCAAACGCGATTTCGGCACGCGGATCACCTTCTGGGGCGGCGGATGCGACACCCGCGAGATTCTGTGCAACGCCTCCCCCGCCGCGGTCCGCGACCATGTCCGACGCCAAGCCGAAATCTTCGGCCCCGGTGGTGGATTCGTCTTCCAACAGGTCCACAACATCCTCGCGAATGTCCCGGCGGAAAACATCATCGCCATGTTCGACGCCGCTTTGGAACCATGAAACGGCAACTCAGTTATCGGGTTTTCGGACGGGCTTGCTCTCGTTGAATACATGACGGAAGGCATACAGGATTGGCTTCTTCGCGGATGGAACTTGGGGACGCGGTTCGTGCCGGCGTGGCCGACCAATGCGCCGCGAGGCCTCTCCGGAAGCCGATTGGGGCGGCAGCCCGGGGAAAGCCTGGAATTCGTCGATTTCCGCGATTACGAGCCGGGGGATGACCTGCGGAAGCTCGACTGGAACGCCTACGCCAGAAGCGACGCGCTGGTCGTGCGCGTCTTCCGTGAGGAAGTCACCCCCCATCTCGACTTGATCGTCGACGCCTCCGCTTCGATGGCGGTCCGCGAGGGAAAGCTCCGCGCCACCCTCCTGGCCGCCGGGCTGCTTGCCGGCGCAGCGGCGAACGGCAACTTTTCCACCAGGGCCTTTCAAATCCGTGACACTTGCCGGGAAATCGAGGGTTCCTCTTCCCAGCCCCAGACTTGGAATCTGCACCCACTCGACGGCCGGGAGGATGCCGGCGAGGCTCTCATCCAGGCGCCCCCGCGCTTGCAGCCGAGGGGAATTCGCGTGTTCATCAGCGATTTGCTCTTTGCCGGCGATCCGGAAATGGTGACGGCCGTCCTCGCCGAGCAAGCCTCCGCCGCGGCGGTCGTGCAGTTGTTGGACGAACCGGATCGTCAGCCGCCGGAGTACGGCACCGTGCGTCTGGTTGATAGCGAGACGGGCCGGACTCACGAACTGTTCGTCGATGCCACCGTCCGCCGCCGCTATTGCAGTCGCCTGGAAAACCACACCCGGCAGTGGGAGGCGGCCTGCGCGCGCAGGGGGTTGCGATTCGCGCCGCTGGACGCGGAATCCCTCGATGCCGGAAACGTCGATTCGCTCTTGGAGCGGGGAGTCCTGCGATTCCCATGATACCAACGTTCGCCGCGCCGTTGTTCTTCTGGGGCGCCCTCTCCCTTGCCGGCCTCGCCGTCATCTACATGCTGCGGATGCGATCGCGGCGCAAGGTCGTGTCGAGCCTCCTCCTCTGGATCGACCGGCACACGGCCGATACCGGAGGACGCATCTGGCGGCGGATGCGGGCGCCTCTGTTGTTTTTCGTTGAACTCCTGGCACTGGCGCTGCTCGTTCTGGCGGCGGCCGATCCCCTGTGGCGCCTCGCGGGACGGATTCCGGCGATCATCATTCTCGACGATTCCTATTCGATGCGAGCCTCCCTCACCGCGGACGGCGGCGGATCGGGCGAGCGGACCGTTCGCGATGCCGCACGAGAGCGGCTCGCCGAAATCCTCGACGGCGAATCGCTCCGCGCCCGGGTCATCCTCGCGGGACGGGAGCCGGCGCTCTTGAAGGAGACGTTTGAATCATCCGCCACACTGGCGCGGCTCGACGGACAGTGGGATTGTTGGTCGTCCACGGCCGACCTGGACGCGGCCCTCTCCCTGGCCCGGCAGGTCGGAGGCCCCCAAACGCGGTTACTCGTTCTGACGGACCACCGCCGCGGCGACACGGGGGCTGAGAAAGCCGTCGCGGACGAAACCGAGAAGGAAAGCAAAAAAAAGACGACGCAGCCGGTCCCGGTTGACCCCGGCAGCCAGGTCCGGTGGATCGCACTGGGCCGGCCACTCCCGAACCTCGCCCTGGTCGGAGCCGTTCGGCGCGATTCGGCCGACGGGGGACTCGCCGTTCTGGAGATCGCCAACTTGAGCAACCGCCGGGAGACGGGCGAACTCGCAGTCGCCCTGGGGCCGCGAAATTCCGTCAAGCCGTTCAATATCGAGGCGGGAGATATCGCCCGCTTCTCCATTCCACTGGAAGAGAGCAGCGAACCGCTGGAGGCTTCGCTTCCGCCGGATGCCCTCGACGCGGACAACCGGCTGGTTCTTCTGCCCGAGCATCCGCCGAAGCTCCGCGTATCCGTCGGAGTTGCCGAGACGAGGCTCCGCGCGGCCATACTCAAGGTTCTGGAGGCGGACGGCCGTTGCGAGATCACCGATGTCGTCCCGCAACTGCGGCTAATCGACGCACCCCTCCCACCCCGGGATGATTGCTGGGACGTGGTCTTCACGAAAGGACCCGACGCGAAACCGGTTCTGGGGCCTTTCGTCTTGGATCGGACCAACCTCCTTTTGGAGGGCGTTTCCCTCGAAGACGTCGTTCTCGTCGAAAGCTCGGGGATGGACCTTCCCGGCGATCCTTTGGTGATGTCCGACACCGGCGTCCTCGTGGCGCTGGACCGGCTTGGGGGTCGCGCCCGGCGGCTCTCGATCCAGTTCGACGCGGAGAAGACGACGCTGCTCGATTCGGTCGATTTCCCGGCCCTCGTCTGGAATATCCTCCAGTGGCGTCAGACGGAACTCCCGGAGTACTGCCGCCCCAACGTTCCCATCGGTGCGACGACGACGTTGCGACTGCAGCCGGAAAGGAAGCGGGCCGTCCTCGAACGGCCCGAAGGCATCAAGAACGAGCTGAATCCTCGCGACGCGACGGTCGTCTTCAAAACGGATCGGCCGGGGCCCTACACGGTAGTCCTGGATGAGAATCGTCTTCCCCTCTGGGCGCACGTCACATTCCGCGACGAGTCGGATATCCGGCGTGGAGCGACCGGGGCTTGGGGAAAATGGGAGATGTCGCAAGAGGCCCGCCTCGATTACCGCTCGGCGGCCGCGGCAATGCTCTTTCTGGCCCTGGCAACATGGGTCGTACACGGGTTCGTGCTTCGCAAGGGGGGGG
>CAZFQG010000140.1:3300-17162 GCA_964520785.1 uncultured Planctomycetaceae bacterium
GGAACGCGAATGATACGCTTTTTGGAACCCGGCTGGCTGCTCCTGCTGGCGCCGTTGATACTGACGTTCCGTTGGCTGCCGGGAAGCCGCTTCTTGCGGATCGTGCATTTCGCCGTCGCCGTCGTGGTGATTCTCGCTCTGGCGCGGATCGAACTGAAACTCGATTCCAGCCGCGGGCATCTCATCGTCGTGTGCGATCGGAGCGATTCGATGCCCCCCGCGAATGACTCTCGACTTCTGGAGACGCTCGGTATCTTGGAGAAAGCCCGGCCCTCGGGCTCGAAACTGGCGATCGTTGGTTTCGGCCGCCAAGTGGTCGTGGAACGGGGGATCGGCGAGGGGGAATTCGGCGGATTCACCGGGGCCGTCGATCCCAGCGGAAGCCGTTTGCCGGAGGCCCTGCGGACGGCCTTGGCGCTCGTCGAATCGGACGCCTCCGCGCGGGTCCTCGTCGTCAGCGACGGCCTGACTGACGGAACGCGGCTCGAATCGGCCGCCAACGAGGCCGCGGCGAGGGAGATTCCGGTTGACTACCGCCATGTCGCGCGGAGCCGCGCGGGGGACGTCGCCATCGAGCGTTTTGACCTGCCGCAAACCGCCGCATCGCGGGAATCGTACCTGCTTAGTGCATGGGTCACCAGCGACCGAAATCGCGAGGTCACTTTCACGCTCCGCCGCGAGGAGAAAGTTCTGGCACAGGGGACGCGGGGACTCCAGCCCGGCCGGAACCGGCTGACCTTCCGGGATATCGCCGCCGATGCCGGTGTCCGGGAGTACGAACTCCTGATCGATGCCGGCGAGGACGAAACACCGGAGAACAACCGGGGCCGGGCGGTCGTTTCGGTCTCGGGGCCGAAACCGGTCCTGCACGTAAGCGAGGGAACGACGCGGCTGGCCGCCCTGTTGCGAGAAGGAGGGCTGGACGTGGAGACGCTCACGGGAGAAGCCCTGCAAACCCGGGGCGTTTCCCTGGGCCTTCTGGGCCGCTACTCGGCCGTCGTTCTCGAGAACGTATCGGCACAGCGGCTGGGAACGCTCGGGATGGAAACGCTCGCCCAGTGGACGACCCAGGCCGGCAACGGACTGTGGATTACCGGCGGCAAAAACAGCTATGCCGTCGGCGGATACTACCGTTCGCCCCTGGAAGAGATCATGCCGTTGAGCATGGAACTCCGCAAGGAACAGCGAAAAGTGGCCGTGGCGATGGTCGTCGTCCTCGACCGCTCGGGCAGTATGGCCGTCCCGGTCGCCGGGGGCAAGACGAAGATGGACCTGGCGAACGTGGGTACGGCCGAGGTCTACAATATGCTCACTCCGATGGACGAATTCGCCTGCATCGCGGTCGATTCGGCCCCGCACGTGGTGGTACCCCTCACCCCGGTCGACGCCGGAAAGTCCGCGAAGGCGAAGATACTCTCGATCGAGTCGATGGGGGGCGGTATTTTTGTCTATGAGGGGCTCAAGGCGGCCGTCCGCGAACTCAAAACGGCGACCGCCGGAGTTCGCCACATGATTCTCTTCGCCGACGCGGCCGACGCGGAAGAACCGGGTGACTACAAAAAGCTCCTGGACGTGTGCCGCGCCGCCGGAATCACGTGCAGCGTCATCGGCCTGGGCTCCAAGAGCGACCCCGACGGGGCTCTCTTGGAAGACGTCGCGAAACGCGGAGGGGGCCGGGCATTCTTCACCAATCAGCCGACCGATCTGCCGCGGCTGTTCGCGCAGGACACGTTCGTCGTGGCGCGGAACAGCTTCGTCGACACACCCATCTCTATCGCCGCGACCGCCGGATTGACGACCCTCACCGGCGAGGGATTCTCCGAAATCCCGGCCGTCGGCGGGTATAACATGGCCTACCTGCGCCCCGGGGCGACGCTCGCCGTCGTCGCGGAGGACGAGTATAAGACGCCCATTTTGGGCGCTTGGCACAGCGGTCTGGGACGCGTCCTCTGCTACACCGGCGAAATGGACGGGAAGTACACCGGACCGATCGGGCGGTGGGACAAGGCGGGATCGTTCTTGACGACGCTCGGCAGATGGACGGCCGGCGCCGACCGGCCGCTGCCGCCGGAGATGCTCCCTCAACAGAAGCTCGTCGGCGAAACGAACCAGGTGCGGCTGTATCTCGATCCGGCCCGCCAGGGGGAACCATTCAAAGAAATGCCCAAAGTCCATGTTCTTTTCGGCAGCCGCGACGGCGCTCCCAGCGGCGAGACCTATACCATGCGATGGGAGACTCCTGACATTTTACAGGTGGACGTCCCAATGCGGACGGACGACGTGGCGCTGGCGACCGTCGAAGTGCCCGGGAAGGGAAAGGCGAACCTGGGACCCGTCTGCCTGCCCTACAGCCGCGAGTATCAACCCTATCCGCCGGGAACCGGTGGCGGCAACCTGCGGTTGCTCGCCAAGATCACCGGGGGTCGAGAGCGGAGTGACCTGGAGACTATCTGGGCGGACCTGCCGGAGCGGCCCCGGTTTTTCCCCCTTGCCCCCTGGCTGGCCATGCTTGCCGCGGGACTGATCCTCACCGAGGTCTTCCAACGCCGTACCGGATGGCTCACGTTCGGGCGACGGCGGCGTCCAGTCCCCCAAACCGCGCCGGAGCCACGGGCCGAGTCTCCGGTGCCGACCAAGGAAACGCGAAAAGTGACAAAAAAATCTAAGTCGCCGCCGCGCGATGTCAAACCGATGCCGCAGGGACCCCCGACCGGGAAGCAAGCGGAGGCGGTTCCCGAAGAGCCTCGGGAATCATCTCCCACGAAGTCATCTGACCTTCTGGATGCGTTCAAGAGCGCAGGGGACAGGGCGCGACGCCGGACCAAGGGGAATTAGTCGCTCGTGCTCGAAAGCGCGGGCTGGTCCGCGCATTGACACCGCTGACAGGGGGCTTGTTGTTTGGATTTCGGTCGCTATACTACGGGTTTGCGCGATGATCCCCCGAGGCGCGGAGGCCGGAACGGGACGAGTCGCGGCGAAGTGCGTGTTTTTTCGGAGATGCAATGGAAAAACCCCATGTATTGGTGATTGGTGTAGGCTCGATCGGACTGCGGCACCTGGAGTGTTTCGAGGCGACCGGTCGCGTCCGGCTTTCGATTTGTGACATGAATGCGGAATTCCGAGACCGCGCCTGTCAGAAATGCAAGGTCGAGAAGTGTTTCGATGATTTCGACAAGGCGATCGAAGAGTCGTTCGATGCGGCGGTCATCGCCGTGCCGGCGAACATTCATATTCCCGTTTCCACGCGGTTGGCCGAAAACGGGGTTCATCTTCTCATCGAAAAGCCGCTGAGTACCAGTGTCGAGGGAATCGATGCTTTGGAGCGGATCGTCACCGAGAAGAACCTCGTCGCGGCGGTCGCCTATGTCTACCACTGCCACCCCGCCCTGGCCGCCATGAGACGGGCGATCACCGAGGGTCGCTTCGGCGAGCCCGTCCAGGTCTACGTGATCGGCGGGCAGCATTTCCCCACGTTCCGGCCCGCCTACCGCGACATTTATTTCAAAGACCGCAAGACGGGCGGCGGTACGATTCAAGATGCGCTCACGCACCTCGTCAACGCGGCGGAATGGCTCGTCGGCCCGGTAACGCGGCTCGTGTCCGACGCGGCCCACCTGATGCTCGATGGGGTGGAAGCGGTCGAAGACACCGCCAGCCTCCTGACCCGGCATGGAAACGTTCTCGGAACGTATATGATCAATCAGTTTCAGCCCGCCAATGAGCTTTCGATGACCGTCGTATGCAATCGCGGCATGGCCCGCTTCGAGACGCAGCCCCTCCGCTGGCGGTATTGTCTCGAACCGGGAGATCCGTGGGTGGACCAGGATTTTCCCACTCTCGAGCGGAACGACTTGTTCATCGCGCAGGCGAATGCCTTCCTCGATTCCATTGAGAAGGGTACGCCCCCGGTTTGCACACTCGCCGAAGCGTTCAACACGCTCAAGTGCAACCTCGCCGCGCTGGAATCGCTCGAGGACCGGCAATGGAAGGCGATTTAGGTCTTGTTCGAGGGAAGGTAAACCGCTCTTGAACGGCTACTCAGGGTGCTCGGCGCGGAACCGACCCAGTGTCCAGCCGGTCTTCTGTTTGAAAACACTGTTCATGTGTTCCGTATGCAGGAACCCGGCTCTGGCAGCAATCTCTCTGAGCGAAAGAGTCGATTGCGTAAGAAGCTCCTTGACGCGCTCGACACGGATTTCGACGATGATATCGTAGACCGACCGATTCAGGACTTCTCGGAATCGCCGTTGCAACACGCTCCGCGAGACGTTCATTGCCGAAACCACGTCCTTGACATTGATCCCGCGTCCGGCATTCTCGCGGATAAACCGCATCGCTTCGGCGACCAGTTCGTCATCCGTCGCCACAACATCGGTCGACTGACGTGTCACCACTCCCAAGGGTGGGATGAGCATCTGTTCCTCCGGTCGGGAACCGCCCGCCAGTAGTTCACGTAATAGGCCGGCCGCCTCGCGGCCGATCCGTACGTCGTCCGGAACGATACTGGAAAGTGGAGGGTACCCGAGTTGGCAGATCGTCTCGTCGTTGTCGACGCCGAGGACTCCCACGGCATCGGGAACGGGAATTCCGGCCCGGCGGCATCCACTCAGAATCTGCACTCCCAAAAAATCGTCCGCCGCCAGGACTCCCAGTGGTTTCGGGAGGCCGGCCAGCCAAGCGGCGACCTCGTCGATTTCCTCGTCCAGAGAACCGTCACGATACCTGTGACTGAATTCTTCGTTTCGTTCGTATCGGCGGCACCCGCAGTGCTCCCCCTCGACCGCGATTCGAAAGCCGTCGAATTGCAGGTCGGACCAAGCGATCCCGGGAACTCCAATAAAGGCGAAATGCCGGAAACCACGTTTTAGAAGATGCTCCGCGGCGGCGCGGCCGACGGCGCGCCGGTCGCAGACGATGTCCGCGGGGCCCAAACTGGTCGACGCACTAGCCTTTAGATTGACGATCGGAATACCCGTCGCGGCCAGCATGTCGGCACTTCCATCATCAACCACGCGAGCGATGATGCCGTCCCCGTCCCACGTACTGAGCCACTGGGGAGCCGCGTCGATCAGCGACCGGGGTTCCACGTGAATAAGCCAGGGGCCGTTTTCTCGAATGTAATCGCCGATTCCCCGGAGAATGCGCCTGCCGTGCGCTCGGGTGGTCTCGATGATGAGTGCCACACGCGGAGGGCTCCGGGAATCTCGAGGGTTCGGGCGTTTTCTTTTTTTGGCCATGTGGCTGTGGCAATTCCGCGAGGCCGCCGGTTTCAAGGGCTTCAGTTACAGCCGAGTTCCCGGACGAGTTGTTCCGTGGAACCGTTTTGGGGAAATCGCTCCAATAAGGCTTGGGCCCTTTCCACGTTGTAGGCGCTCAACGCGGCGAGAAAATCGAATGTCGCCTCCATTTGACACCGGTGGATGTCAAGCGCCCTCTCCAGCGAAGTGACGCCGTCACGGTACTCCGCCCATCGTTGGGCGGAGGCGATATCCGCTTCCACCACCGCGTCGGCCCGCTCGAGCAATTCGGCGTACCTGGTGGCGACGAGATCCGTCAATCGCTGTCGGGCTCGATTCCCGGTGCTCCACGCCTGGACTGGAGCAGGGAAATCGCGCGGGAACGCGCCTTCGGTGGGGAACGCCATGCTCAGGCCAGAAATGGGTGGGGCGACGGCGGGCGGTGTTGCCGGGTAGAGCCATTCGGCGGTAACCCGTTGTCCATCCAACGAGGTCAAGTGGAATTGGGCCAAATACCTCGCCACCCGCGCTTCTCCCAGGGCGGCCCTCGCGGCGAGAAGATCGGTAGTCAGGCGGCACCCGCCGGGGTCGTTCAGACCCGTGCCGGCCGACGTCGCCAGAAGGTTCTCCAAAAGGCCGATTTCTCGAACCAACAATTGCTCTTCCGCGGCGTATCGTCGGGCAATCCAGTATGCGCGGATCAGTTCCAGCCGGTTCGGGTTCAGATTACGCCGAAGGCACTCGGCGAGCGTTATGGAGGAGCCCCGGTCTGTAGGAGGGTCGTGATCCCAATGAAGGATTTCGGCCAGTTGAATCGCCCGATTCAAGGGCTCTAAATCGGCGAGCCCGGCATAATTGCTCTCCTCCGCGATAGGCCGGGCGGCGGTATGAAGCGTTCCGGCGGTACCGACGCCGGCGGTGCCGCCGGAATCGCGTTGGGGTGCGGTTCCGTCGGTTGGGGCGGTGTAATCTCCGGGATCGGAACTCTCCGGCAGGACCGCGTCCATGAGGGCGGGAGCCGATCGAGGGGACACATCCAATGGCTCCGACGGCACGGAGGAACTCGACGGCGGTCTCTCCACCGGATGTTCCGCGTCCAAGTCACCCGAGCCAGGCCCCGGATTCTCTCGAAACGCGTCGGGCGAAGACGTCTCTCGTTTCGGGGCCAGGGTCGGCCAATTCGGCCGTGCGGGAGACGGGACCTGAGGGGGCGGGGCTAAGGTGGGAACCTGATTCTCTCTCGGTGGTGGCGGTGGAAGGCTTCCGGACGTACGGTTCGAATCCGGAAATGGGTCGTGAGTCGCGGGTGGCGCCGTCCGAGGAGGTGCCTGTTCCGGCACGGTTTGCGATTTCCAAGCCGTTTCTGGCGGCGATTCGGTGGCGCCCGCTTGGGAGACGTCCGGATCTCGCCGGAATCCGGAAGGTTGATAAGCCGGCTTAATTAGCATCGTGACCATTTGACCAGCCGGAACGGGACCAGGCATGACGGTAACGACATACTCGACGATCTGGTGGTTATACTCGTTGACGGAGCCGAAAAACGCACGGTATTGATTTGAATACTGTCGCAAAAAGGCCAGAAACGTGTCAATGCTCGTCTCGCCTCGCGTATAGGCGGCCGACGCCGCATCGAGGGCCGAGGCCGCTTGGGCGACCGCGGCGGCACGATCTTCGATGGACTGCCGACGGACGGGAAGCACGCGGTCGATCAAACGCGCCCGAGAAAGGACCGAGGTCGAGGAAAGGATCCAATCGGCGTTGGTCCGATAGGTTCCGACGTGTGGTTTGTCGGAGGGGAGAGGTAGGTCGCCTCCGGGAATGAGTCCGACGCGCTCGGCCAACTCGTATCGGGCTTCCTGGACGAGGAGTTCCGCCTCTCGCAATGAGGCTGAGGCGGCGGCGCGCGCCGAACGGAGAATGGCGGCATCATCGCCGCGCGGTACTATCGCATCCAGCCGAGAGCGGACTTGGCGCCTGATGAACAGATTACCCAGGGCGGCGGAAGTACTCCAGTAGGCATCAACCACCGCAAGCTGGCGCCTGGCGTCGTAGACATTCGCCAGCGCATCGCGAAGCGTTAAAGGACTTCCTGCTCCAATCGGAATCGCGGCCTTGAGCGCTTCTTCAAGCAATCCTTCCGCCAATCGCCGGTTGGAGTCGACGGAAATCTCTTCGCTGCTTTGCGCCGGCGTCCCGCCATATTCCGTTTTGCCGTCTTCACCTTCTTTGAAAGCGGCCCTCGGATCATCCAGTGGCTGACTCTCGACAGGGGGCGACACCAAGGGCGGCCGCGTTGCCGCCGGCACGCGTAGGGCATCGCCGCTTTTTTCGACTGAATCCGCCGACATTGCCGAGAACGGATGCTCCGGCAACCCTTCCCGCATGGGATCCTGATTGGGCAAGCGGCCCGGCGCGAATGAATCGGGCGGAGAGACCACGGGGGGGGTCATCGGAATCGGTTGGAGTTCTTGACCGGTCGCCGGGATGGCAAACGTGCAAACGGCGGCAATCGGACAGAAGGCTAAAAATCGCATGACGATAGACCTTGGGGGCGGAGCAATCTGGTCGTCGATGATGAAGCGGAAAAAGAAGGCCACCAAGATCGCCGCGACTGGGGATGCATAACCCAGCGGGTATACGTGGCCAAGCGGAACAGGCCGTTATTCGTCTTCCATGACCTGTTTTTCGCGTTCCTTCGCGATCTCATTGACCTGATTTTCGTATTTCTTCGTTAATTCCTGAATTTCTTTCCTTGCGGCATCGCGTTCATCCTCCGTCAGTATCTTGTCTTTTTCGCTCTGTTCGGCCGCCTTGTTCCCATCGCGGCGGACATTGCGGATGGAAACCTTCGCCTCCTCACTGAGTTCTCTCACGCGAGCCACCATCTTCCGCCGGACCTCCGTCGACAAGGGGGGAATATTGATGCGAATGACCTGTCCGTCACTCTGAGGATTGAACCCCAACTCGCTGGCAATAATGGCCTTTTCGATATCTTTGAGCGTACCCGGGTCATATGGACGGATGACGATTTGAGTGGGTTCCGGCGCGCCCACCGAAGCGAGCTGCTTCATCGGCGTTGGGGAGCCGTATGCCTCTACTTTCAAAGAATCGACCAGGCCCGGATTCGCTCGACCGGTACGGATTCCCGCCAGGGCGCTTCGGAGGACATCAACCGCTTTCTCCATACGCTCTTCTACATCGAAAATAATTTCTTCGTATGTCATAAAAATCGATCCTTTCCAACTGTCTCCACCTGACTCACCACCCAAGGAAAGCACTCGGTCGCTGCCCTAGCGGGTCAAACAGCAGGTAGACGCACTGGGGCACCCTCGGCTTCGGTGGTCCTTCGCCGGCTTCCAACTGGCCCCGGCTCCAACGTCGCTTTTGCAAGCAATACCGATAATGGCATAATATAGCAACTGTCCCCCTTGGCGAAATACCCATTTCCCCCACTCAGAATACGGAATGTTTTTCGTTCCGCGGCCGATAAGCCGCTATCCTTGCCCAGATTCGCGGCCATTCTAACCCCGAGCGTTTTATGGAAGAAAGAATCCAAATGGGATCGGCGATTTTTGCGTATTTTTTCTTAGTCCTTCTTGTGGCGTGTCTTGCGAGTTGGGGAGGGATCATTGGGCGCTTGGCTCGAAAAGAGCAGCTTCTCCCGTTGGCTGCGCGGCGAAGAGTCCCTTGGATAGGGGCCGACGTTTTGCTAATTCTTTTCGTTTATGTGTTGACTACCGGTGCCGTCATGAGAGGGCTGCGGTTGTTCGTGAGCGTCCCCCAAAACGAGGCCGCGGTGCCCTTCGGCGCGGCTCCCGACAATGCCCACCCCGCCTTGCGTGTTCTGGGGCTGGGGATCACCTCCGGAGCGGACTGGGTCGTGGCGCTGACCGCGCTGAGCGTCGTCGTCGTTGCGCCCGTGTTCGAGGAGTTTTTTTTCCGTGTCGTCATTCAAGGATGGTTCGAGTCGGTGGATGCGCGGTACCGGACCCGATTTCTCCCATTCGGTTTCACTCCAATTCTCGTAACGTCACTGTTCTTCGCGGCGTTGCACGTCCGGATTGGAGAACGCGACGAAGGATTCGAACAAGGCGTTCTGATGCTCGTCGCCACGGTGCTTTCGAGTGGGCTGGTGATGCTGCTGGCGATCTGCTACTTGCGGATCGTCCGCGGGGCGACGGCGTCCGATTTGGGATGGCGGACGGACACGTTTTTCGCCGACGTGCGGCTTGGAGTCGTAACGGCCTGCGCGATCTTGGGGCCGCTTTTCGGGATTCAGGCGTTCTTCCTGTGGGTATTGCCGAAGCACGTCGCTCCCGACCCCGTTCCCATTTTCGTGCTCTCCGTCGTGTTGGGGTTCCTTTACCTGAGAACACACCGCGCCATCCCGGGAATCGTTCTCCATTTTTGCCTGAACCTGGTCAGTCTGGCAATGGCGGTTCTGGCATTTCAAGCAGGTCGGATGTGAGCAGATCGCCCCTGTTCAACCCAAGACCGGGGCCGTTTCGGGCGACTGCTTCACGGAAGGGGCATCCCAAGCTATAATCGAGAATCGTTCGCGTGGTTGCGCAGGGCACGAGGGCACGTTTTCGGCCGAAGTCCGCATCGTTCGTGGCGGGGTTCGGCAAATTGAATTCGACGAACGAGGTTTTGTTGGTACGAAGCTCCATGATCCGCTTTTCCAGGCGTGCATTCCTAAAACGTTCCGCCTTCGCTGCGGCCACTTTCGCGGGGGCGCCGGCCTTGTCCTCGAGGGCCGCCGAATCCTTTGGAGAGAACCGCCCACTGATGGAGCCGGTTTTTGACGAGATCATCCGTCCGTGGACGCCGGAGCATCCGCGGCATGACCACCAATTGGTTTTACCACTCGACGAGGACCGCTTGCTGTTCGTATGGTCGGAATACTATTCGACCGGGAAGAATCGGCCGGCAAAGGAGGGGCACGCCAAAGTCGACGACGCCTTCGCGTGCCGGATTTCGTCAATGATTTCCACGGATCGAGGCCGGTCCTGGGGCGAGAAAAAGGTCTTGCAGCCGAACTTGTGGAAGCTCAACGTGAAGCACCCGAATCTGGTGCGGCTTTCCGAAAGGGAAATACTCTTCTCGTATGTCGGATGGGATTCGGCGGCGGCCCGGAACGTCTACATGCGTCGCTCGATGGACAACGGAGCGACTTGGGGCGAGCAGTTTCAAATCTCCGAGCCCGGCTGGTACTGCAATAACGCGGATCGTGCGCTCCGGCTGAGCACCGGTCGGGTTCTTTTGCCGGCCCACGGTCCTTACGCGGAAAAGTACATCGGCGGGACGACATACCGGGGAAACGACCTCCACGCGTTCGTCTTCTATTCGGATGACGGCTTTCGCACCTGGAAGCGGAGCGAAGACTCCATGACCGCCGAGGGCCGCGGCTGCCATGAGCCAACGATTGTCGAGTTAAAGGATGGGCGGCTCTACTGTTTGCTGCGGAATACGAACCAGTGCCAATACTGCAGTATTTCCGAGGATGGAGGCGTCCATTGGACGCGCCCCGCCCCAACCGTCCTTCGGTCGCCGGAAGCTCCCGCTTTGGTGAAGCGCATTCCGAAAACCGGCGACCTGCTTGTCCTTTGGAACAACGTGGCCTCGAAATCGAACTGGCCGAGAACGCCCTTGAGCGCGGCCGTTTCGACCGATGAAGGGAAGACCTGGGGACTTGTAAAGGACGTTCACGATGATCCCGATTGCGATGCCGCCTACCCCTCCGTTACGTTTGTCGGGGACGAGGCGCTCGTCGCGTATTACTCGCGCCCAACATCCTGGGCACGCGACAGCGGGATTACCTTGCGCATCTACGAAATCGACCAGTTCTACGCGTAAGGATCCCAAAGAAGCACCGTACATTCGTCGTCTTATCGTCAAACGCCGACTGCCGTGCCCGTCTCCCCCAAGGGCGATCTTGAGGGTTTTCGAATCGTGCCGTTTCGGGTCTTGACCGAGGCGAGTTAAGCCGATTCGACGACGAAAGAGGGGTCCAACCCGGAGGAACGGACTCTGCCGGAACGATTCTCGGTACGGACCGGGCCGCGTCGGAAGTCCATCAACACCGCCCACGTCATTCCGACGCACTCACCGACGGCCCCTTCGGCCCAAGAGCATCCATGCCGAAAGGAGTCCCAGGACGAGGAAGCTCGGTTCGGGGACGGCGGTGGGGAGGGAACCCCAACAGGCTCGGACCGTGTCCAAATCGGCGCTGCCCACCGCGCCGTCTCCGGACGCGTCTCCCGAGATCAGGTCGCCGGGTGGGACCGCGATTCTCCAGTTCGCCCGAACGATATCCAAGTCGCGGCTTCCGACCGTGCCGTCACCATTGAGGTCGCCTGGTACGACCGGTCGCGGAAACGGACAATACACCATATCGTCCAACCGGTAGTTCTGCTGATGCGACCCACCTCCTCCGATGAGCACGACGGAGGTAAAGGGGGTATCGGAAATGAAGCCCCAAAACCCGCCGTTGTAGCTATTGGAGATTGCTCCGACGGCCATGGGAACGCCCGAGATGTAGACCAGCAGACTGTTTCCCGAACCACCAGGTCCTCCCAAGGTCCAGTTGCCGCCGTACGCGGTAATCTCTGGGCTGAAGCTCCAGATGGTCATGGGGTCGTTCTGACTCGCCGACATCAGAACATCTTGATAGTACCCCCCGGCCGGGTTAATGTGCCCGGATTCCTCCGAAACAAAGCTGACTCCGATGTTCAAGTCGCCGTCATTGAAGTCCTCGGTCGGAAACACCCCACTGAGCGCCGTCGCCCACGCGACTTTGTCGGTGTAGACACTTGTCGCCCCGAAGAGCGAGGCCGAAGTCGCCCCGAAAAGCACCGCTGCCGCGCACAACAATACCGGTTTTTGCATGGCTCACCTCCTCGGTCGACGACCGCAAACGGCTCCCGGCCATGAATTCCGCCGGGATGAAGGACCGCTCCGTTTCGCGCATTATAGTACCCCTTCGCCGTTTATGTCCAGCAGTCCGCGTGGGGTCGCCACCGGGTGCCGCGTACGGGTGTATCGGCGATACCCCCGGGAGCTTGAAGATGATCTTATTCCGTGTCGGTCACCGCCACCCCCATTGCCTCGGCCATCGCCGCGACGATCAGCCTTTCCGTCATGGGCGCGACCCAACAGTAGTGATCATCGTAGCCGTCCTTCCAGCATTGGTCGGTGGGGACATAGCCGAGGACACCATCGCCGAAGCCGGCAACGGCGACGAACGACTCCGGCGCGAGCTTCTGGGCGGTCAGTTGATACCCGACGAAGGCCTCCGAGGGGAGAATGACGTGCATCGCGGCACCGTCGGCGAAACTCAGGCAGGGGACGTCGATGGGTGTTTCGATCCGTTTCCGCCAACTCAAACCGAGCGCCGCCGAGACTCGGCTCCATCGCGATTCCTTCTCGTCCGCCAGAATCCGCTTCATCGCGTAGATCGTGAATATCCCCTCGTCGCGCGGCGGCAGGAGCAACTCGGCGCAGCGGAACTCGATCGGACCGAGCGGCCGGGTCTTCGTCGCGTCCCACGCGGCCCTCATGCCTTGGTAGAGCCGGTCGGCCAGGATGGGACGGTTCTCCTTCGGAGCCCCCTCGTTCCATTTCCCCACCGTCGTGTCCCCCGCGCACCCGGTCACGTAGATTTGAAAGACCTCCGGCGTTTCCTTCTGCAGCCGGTCCCGGGCCATTCCGACGAAATCGGCGGAGACGCTACCGTTGCCGTAGTAGCTCATCGGATGGACCGCGTAGGTGTGCCACGCCAGAACGGGAGTATCGCCGTCCCACAGACTGATCGTCTTGACCAGGGGATCGATCTCGCCCACCGGCGCGCCGTAGATGTCGCCGCTGGCGCTGCCGCGGTTCCAGGAGATATGGCCTTCCGGTGAGACCACCCGGCGGTTACACGCCACCCTATCGACCTCCGCCTGGCCCAAGCCGATATGCGTGACCTGGCGGGGGGACTTGATCGCCTCTCGTATCGCGGCGGCGGTTCGCTGGACGGCCGTTTCGTGGAATTCCGCATCACAGTTCGCCCCCTTCATGCCGTATTCGTCCAGCATCTTCTGAGCGGTCAGGTCGCAAATGGGCGCGTCGTGCTGATGCACCGTGCTGAGCATCACCCGCTGGGGGCTCGTCCCGGCCGACTCGGCGAGGATATCCCGCCAACGTTCAAACGAATCGTTGTTGACCTGGCACCAGTCGAGTACGACGAAGACGATTGGTTTCTCCGTTCCCAGCAGGACGAACCCCTTGGCGTAGAGCGGATCGACGATCTCCGTAGCGTCGGCGACGCCGCCCCCCATGCAGGCATGGCCGATCGGAATGGTAATGTCCGCCTCGAACGGGGCGACATGGTAAACCAACTCCTCGCCATGCGCGACACTCATTGAAAAAAAGAGCAAGGGCACAAGGATGAACGAAGTGCGTGCTCGCAGGTTGAATATCATCGTACGAATTCCGCTAATGAATAGAAATGGTAGGTCGCGGCAAACGGATTGCTCGTGAGGGACATACTGGCACTGCATCGCCGAAATCGTCGTGCCGCGGGATCAGTTAGAACTCAGTCTGGTACTTCTCGGTCATCTTCCGGCGAATGTCGCTGGTGAC
>CAZFQG010000141.1:0-17152 GCA_964520785.1 uncultured Planctomycetaceae bacterium
CAAAACCGCCAAGCTCCATCGCTTCTACACGGCTGAAGCCGTGAACGGCTACCCGACAGCTTCGTCCGCCCCGGCGGAACGTCCTTCGCGCCGTTCTCGATACTCAGGCTGACGACCTTCGGCGGCGTCATCTGGGCGATCAACTCCGGGCCCGCGCCCTTCGTGCAGAAGTAGACCGCCGTCGGTATCACGGGGACACCCTCGGCGGACTGGAAGTTTCGATACTTCTCCCAATTGAGCGCCAGCCGATACGCCTTTCCTTCCTCCAGCTTCACCGGCAAGGCGCACGTCCGTTTGTCGATCCACGTCGCTTCGCCGTCAATCTCCGGAAAATGTTCTCCCGCGCCGCACCAGGACATGCCGCCGGTGTCCATGTCACGGTCGAAGGTGACGCGGATTTCTTGGAGATTCGCCTCGACGTCGGTGGCGGCGATTTCGGGGGTGATTTTGACGGGACGGGGGGCGGCGGGGGGGTTCGGTCTTTTCTCGGAGGCCGAACGGCCGTCGGACTTGACGGTTGGCTCCGCCTCCGGACAGTCTCCATTTGTCACGTCCTTGGGAAATCC
Source organism: uncultured Planctomycetaceae bacterium (assembly GCA_964520785.1). Lineage (GTDB taxonomy): Bacteria > Planctomycetota > Planctomycetia > Pirellulales > Thermoguttaceae > CAZFQG01. The sequence continues at coordinate 567 of CAZFQG010000141.1, forward strand.
CTTCACGTTCTCATGCTTGACGTATTTCCCATCCGCGTCGAACGTGAAGACCTCGTTCATCAACTGCCGCTTCCCAGAGATGGTTGCCAGATACATATAGCGGATCCACCGGTTGCCGTTGCTGTCTCCTCCACCGCCTCCCCACTCGATCGTCTCACGGTCAGTGACGTCGGCGGGGTTGTGGGCGAAGAAGCCCTCAACGAGTTTGATCAGTCTGTCGGAAGAACCGCCGACTATCAACGCAAGATGCGTAAGCGGTTCCGCCGGCTTGCCATCGGCCGATTCGACAATGCGGAGGCATTTCTCGCCAAAAATTGCATGTCCCTCGTCGGTCCACACTACCACCTTGAAGGAGGCCCGATCCGTGGCGGCCGTGGCGCGCGTTTCCAGTTCCCAACGCGCCGTCTTGCCCGGGTCCATGGTCGCCATATCCCAGGATAGGGGGCCGTCGGCGGCGGCAGAGAACTTGAAGCCCGGCGTTGCGTTAAGCATGGTGAGATTCGCATCGGGCTTCAGAGTAACGTGAACGTTTTTCACCGATTCCTTTCCGTGATTATTGAGCAAGACTTCGCACCTTACCGTATCACCGACCGAGATATTCGTTGCGGGGATGGTTATATCAACAGAGACACCGCTCAGAGCGAAATCGGTTCCGGAGGCCGCAAGGTCGTCTTCGTCCACCTCTTTCAACACAACGTCATCGAACCACACCTTCCCAGGCCCGTAGACCTGCAACCTCACGCGGTACTTCGCGGCCCGCGGGGGGATCTTTATGAAACCGGAATACTTCTTCCAATCGTGATCGGCCGGCGGATCGCCGCTCGTCTTGGCTCCGATATACGCGACCCACTCATGCGAGACCCATTCGCCGTCCTCGTCGACGAAGAGTACGTCCAGCACGGCCTTCGTCATTTTCTCCGCCTTGAAGTAAGCGGAGAGTTCCATCGTCGTTGCATCCCCGGTTCGCTCGACGATCCGCGAGGACCACTCGGCAATCGGGAAATAGCGGTCGGCCGTCTTTTCGATACAGAGACTGGCTTTTCCCGTGTGCGCGACGTTTTTATCCCACGAGTACGTCACGCCGGGGATGCTCGCCCCTTGTTCCCAGCCGTCGGGCGTTTTGTCGCCGGATTCGGCGCCGGGATTGGCGAGGAGGTTCTCTTTCGCGGCGGAGTCCTCCGTTTCCGGTTTCTCCCCCGCCGTCGAGAATTCCCAAGTCGTCGGGGCAAGGGCAAGGCCCAGTGTATTCTCAAATCTACGGCCGGAAACCGTATCCAGCCCCCCTTCGTTTAGGTGAATGGTGTAACGGCGTCCCGGTTCGAGTTTGGCTCGAACGCTGAACGTCCGCTTGTCCTCACTCCAGTTGTCGCGTCCAAAGGGCTGCGCAAGTGGGTCTCCGAAAACCGCCAGCGTTCCCGAAGACTCGCGCCACACTCCCGTACCCAGCGGCTGATCAAACGTGACCGACAACTTCGTTTCCCCCGGGGGCACGTTCTCGCTGCCGTTGGCGATGCTGAATTTCGTGACTTTTGGGGGCTTCAGAAGTGCAAGCGTTTCGGGGCTCGCCCCTTCGGTGCAGAAGTAGAGTTGCGTCGGCGGGGCCGGGACGCCCTGGACCGAGCGGACTTGCGCTCCGCCTTCCCAGTTGAACGCCGCACAGTAGGCTTTTGCTTTTTTCAGTGCCACGGGCAGCACGTACGTTCGACTGTCAACCCACTTTCCCTCGGGGGCTCCATACGGACAATGACCAGGAAACCACGACCACCAACGAAATTCCCCCGGCTCCATGTCGCGGTCGAACGTGATGCGGATTTCCTTGAGATCAGGATCGACGTCGCGTGCCCCCGGTGCCGGAACGATCTTCACCGGCCGAGGCACCTCGACCACATTCTCGTACTTCGCGAACTTCCCGTCGGAATCGAACGTGAATCGCTGATTCATCAGTTGCTTCTTCTTCCCCCAGATGGTCGCGAGATATTTGTAGCGGATCGACTTGTGCCCGTTCTCGTGTTGCTCGACTTCTCCCCATTCGATGGTTTCGCGGTCCGTGATATCGCGGAAGTTGTGGTGGAAGAAGTCTTCGACGAGGGCGATCATTTTCTTGGATGCGGAGCCCGGCTCGCTCACTTTGGACCCCTCTGGCTTCTCCAACTCAAACACCACCCGCTCAATCCGCGACTCCGGGACAATCGCCTCCTTCACCGCCGGCTCGTACCCCGACAGTTCCACCTTGACCTTCCGCGTCCCCGGCTTGACTTCGAACAGATCGTCCGAGACGCCGACCTCCTTGCCGTCAATAAACACCTTCGCCCCGGCCGGGACGGTGCGGACGTAGAGTTCGGTGGGCGGGTCGCCGCCGGCCTGGGCCAGGGCGAGGAGGCCGCCGGCGAGGGCGGCGAGGAGGAAGAGGGAGAGGATGACGGCGGCGGTTCGGGTCATGGCTTTTGCCTTTCGTGTCGGCGAAGCGAGCGGCGGGGTGCGACGCTCGCTAATGTGAGGGTAACGGGTTTTTTCGGGATATTCAATAGTGCCGTTGAAGGAAGAAGGGCTACCACAGAGGAGACCGAGAGCACAGAGAAGGAAAGAAGAGACTGGGGCATACTGTTCCGAAACTCGTGCTCGGCATCGCGTCCAGGAGTTAATGAATATTTTGGTATACAGGAAAGAAAGACAGGTTTCCTGAGTCCGGAACAGGCCTTGCTGAATAAGTACAACTCTCCAGGCCGTTCTTCAGCACTTGCCGACTATTGTCTCCTTCTTTTTCTCTGTGCTCTCCGTGTCCTCTGTGGGTGTCTCTTTCCTAATTTGGGAGGGGTGTTCTAAGCCGTGAATACCATTCCCCAAAATCCCCCCCGAGTCTCCGACTTCACCCTCCTCCGCGTCATCGGCGAGGGGGGGTTCGGACGCGTTTGGCTGGCGGCCAGCAAGGCGACGGGGCGGCTCCGCGCGGTCAAGGTCATTCCACTCGAGGGAACCCGGGCGGCCGGGCGGGAGATTTGCTCCATCACCCGCCTGGAGGCGAATCTCGACCGGCAGTATGCCCATCTTCTGAGTATCCACCACGTCGGCACGACGGACGAAAACCTGTTCTACGTCATGGATCTGGCCGACGACGCGAAGGGCGGACCCGGCACGGACGATCCGGACTACCGGCCGGCCAGTCTGCAAGGGCGTCTGAAAAACGGCCCGCTTCCGCCGGAGGAGTGTCTCCGCCACGCCCGGCAACTGCTATCGGGGCTGGCCTTTTTGCACGAAAGCGGGATGGTCCACCGCGACGTCAAACCGGCCAACTGCCTGTTCCTTCGGGGCGAGTTGAAACTGGCCGACTTCGGACTGCTCACCGAGGCCGGGCCGCGGGTCTCGCGCGTCGGGACGCAAAGCTACATGCCGCCCGACGGGCGGATGGACGCCAGGGCCGACGTTTACGCCGCCGGGTTGGTCCTCTATGAAATGCTCAGCGGCCTCCCGGCGGAGAGCTTCCCGCGACTGGGCGAACGTACAAAGGAAATCGTCGCCGATCCGATCCTCGACGCCCTTCTGCGGCTCGCGCTTTGCGCCTGCGAGCCGGACCCCGCGAACCGCTTCCCCGACGCAAGAAACATGCTCGAGCATCTGGAGCAGGACCTCCGGAAGAACGTTTCTCGCCGATTCCAATCCTCCCGCCGCCCCGCTATTGTCCTAGGTGGCCTCCTGCTTGCCTTCGTCCTAATTGCCGGTGGTTTCTGGTGGAATCGCACCGGGCCGGTTTCCGTGAATTTCGTGACTCACCCTTTCGAAGCCACCATCTGGCTCGACGGCGTCCAACAAACCGACGCCGACGGAATTCCCTACAGAACTCCCTGCACGATCGAGGCACTTCCCCCGCGCGTGCATCGAGTCGCATTCCGGCGTGACGGAATGGATGTGTTGAGTTTAGGGCCACGCGATTTTGCCGAGGAACGAAGGGTGGAGGCGAATTGGACGAACGGATTCCCCAAACGGCCCTGAACCGTCTCGGCGAAGCGTCCGGTGTCCGTCTTCGCCCCGCGTCGTGGAGTCTACCCGGCCTACAAATCTCAAGACGAATATCGTACAATTCGGTTGAACCTCGAGCTTCTCCGCGCATTCCCGACGAAATTGAAGGCCATCATGTCCGTTGACAACCAATCTCCCGCCCCGCGGACCCCGAATCGCCTCGCCCACGAGAAAAGTCCCTATTTGCTCCAGCATGCCCATAATCCCGTCGATTGGTATCCTTGGGAAGACGAGGCGTTCGAGAAGGCGCGGCGGGAGAATAAGCCGGTGTTCTTGTCGATCGGTTATTCGACCTGTCACTGGTGCCACGTGATGGAGAGGGAGTCGTTCGAAAACGAGCGGATCGCCGCGCTGATGAACAGGTATTTCGTCTGCGTCAAGGTGGACAGGGAGGAGCGGCCGGATATCGATAACATCTACATGAACGCCGCCTACGCTACCAGCGGCGGAGGGGGTTGGCCTCTCTCGATCTTCATGACGCCTTCCGGAGAACCATTCTACTGTGGAACGTATTTTCCCCCGCAAGACTACGGCGGCCGTCCAGGTTTCGCCACGGTATTGCTCTCGGTCGCCAAGCAGTGGGACGCGGATCCGGAGCAGATCGGGCGGATCGGCAAGGAAGTGGTAGCCCACTTGAAGACGGCCGATCCGACCGCCGGAAGAACGACCCTCACCGATACCATTTTCGCCGAGGCGCTGGCGCGAAAAAAGCGGGAATTCGAGCCGAAGTTCGGCGGGTTCTCCGGCGGACCGAAATTCCCCATGGGGCATTCGCTTTCCACCCTGCTGCGATTGTATCGCCGCGGCAAGGATGAGAATGCCCTGAGGATGGTCACATTCACTCTCGACCACATGGCCGGAGGCGGTATCTACGACCACTTGGGAGGCGGATTCCATCGTTACAGCGTCGACGAGGAGTGGCTGGTTCCGCACTTCGAGAAGATGCTCTACGATCAGGCGCTCTTGGCGATCGCGTATCTCGAGGCGTGGCAGCTTACTTCAACCCCCAGGTATGAACGAGTCGTCCGCGAAACCCTGGAGTACGTCCTACGCGACATGACGCACGAGGAGGGGGGGTTCTTCTCCGCCGAGGACGCCGATTCCGAGGGGGAAGAGGGGAGATTCTACCTCTGGACCCGCGAGGAGATCCTGGGCATTCTGGACCGCGAGACGGCGGAACTGGTTTGCGAGTTCTACGCCGTTACGTTCGGAGGGAATTTCGAGGGGAAAACTATCCTCACCGCGCACGCGGGACTCGAGGAATTCGCCGCCGAACGGAACCTGGATCTGGCCGCCTTCCGCCAGACCCTGGAAGCCGCGAGGGGTGTGTTGCTGGCCGGCCGCGCCAGGCGCGTCCGTCCCAGCCGTGACGAAAAGATCTTGGTCGACTGGAACGGGCTGATGATCTCCGCCCTCGCCCAGGCGGCGCGATGTTTCGAGGAGCCTTCGTATGCCGAGGCGGCAAGCCGGGCAGCGGATTTCATTCTCGCGCGCATCCATCGAGACGACGGCCGTCTCTTGAAGCATTGGCAAGGCGGCCCTTCGGAACATCCAGGACTCCTGGAGGACTACGCGTTTTTCGCCAACGGTCTGGTGGACCTGTTCCTGACGACGTACGGTCCGCGCCGGCTTCACGAGGCGATCCGGCTGGCGGATGACATGATCGAGCTGTTTTGGGACTCCGGGGAAGGCGGCTTTTTCCTCACGGCCGGCGACGCGGCTCCCTTGATCTTTCGGCCCAAGGAGGTCTACGACAGCGCGATCCCCTCCGGCAACGGCAGCGCCCTGTTCCTGCTGGCGCGCCTGGCCCACCTGACGAACGAGCCGCGGTTTCGCGAGAAGGTGGAGGCGACGGTGGGGGCCTTCGCGGCGAGCGTCCAGCGGCATCCTTCCGGCTGTGCCTCGTTCCTGAACGGTTTCGACATCGTCCACGGGCCCACCCGGGAGATCGTTGTCGCCGGCCCGCCCGATGCCCCGGAAGCGGTCGAGTTCCTCCGCGCCGTTCGTCGGCGGTTCCTCCCGAGGACGGTGACCATCGTCCGTGCGTCCGATGAACTCGATGCGCTCATCCCGTTCGCGAAAGACCACCATTCGTTCCACGAGCGGCCGACTTTCTACATTTGCCAGAACTATGCGTGCCAACTCCCCACGGCCAGCGTCAGCGAGGCGTTGGCCCTCATTGTAGAGTAGGTCCGAAGTCGTTGCCGCGCAGGGGTTGGGGCGAAGCCGCCGGAGCTGGGTTCAAGCCGAAACGGCCGGTGGCACTTGACGATTCCGGGTGTTATAATGGTCGATATGCTTCGTTCCGCCCGAGCACGAGAGTTCGAGACCTGCTCCCATGAACACCCGTTCCCATTGCGCCGGCGCCGTCCTCGTCATCCTTTCCCTCGCGGGCTGCGCCTTGGCCGCGGAGGGCCCTCACCTCAACGTCCTTCTGCTCCTCGTCGACGACCTCGGCTGGGCGGACCTCGGCTGCTACGGAGCCGATCTGCACGAAACGCCGAACATCGACCGGCTCGCCGCGCGAGGGGTGCGTTTCACCGACGCCTATGCCGCGGCCTCCGTCTGCACGCCGACCCGGGCCGCCCTTCTCACCGGAAAGGCGCCGGCGCGGTTGAACATGACCGTTTGGCGCGAGGCGTCGCGAAATCCGCCGGAGGGTCGCCCGGTCGTTCCTCCGGTGACGGAGGAGAATCTTCCGTTGGAGGAGGTCACGCTGGCCGAGCGTTTCCGCGCCGCGGGGTACGCGACCGCCATCGTCGGCAAATGGCATTTGGGAGGAGCCGAATACTATCCGGAGAATCAAGGGTTCGATATCAATATCGGCGGAACCTGCTGGGGCGCGCCCCAAACGTTCTTCTGGCCGTACCGGGGTAACAAACGCTACGGCGGCGAGCCTCGCTACGTGCCGGGGCTGCATGACGGAAAGCCGGGCGAGTACTTGACGGACCAATTGACCGACGAGGCGATTTCAATTCTGCGGGAATGGGCAACGAGACCTTTCTTTCTTCAGATGTCGTACTATACCGTCCACACGCCGATGGAAGCGCCGGCGGAGGACGTGGAGTATTATCAAAGCAAGCTCGCCGACGGAATGCCGCATTCCAATCCGATCTACGCCGCGATGGTCGGCCGGCTGGACAAAAGCGTGGGGCGGTTGCTGGGCGAACTGGACCGCTTGGACATTGCCAAGACCACGATCGTCGTTCTGACGTCGGACAACGGCGGCTACGTCAACGAGTACGAAGGTACGCGCGTGACGAACAATGCGCCGTTGCGAAGCGGCAAAGGGTCGCTTTGGGAGGGGGGCATCCGCGTTCCTCTGTTGATCTATCGCCCGGAGATCGACCAAGCCGTGTGCCATGAGCCGGTCGTGACGAACGACCTGTATCGGACACTCCTGGCGATGACCGGCGTCGACGGCGGCGAATCGGGCATCGATGGGATGGATATCAGCCTGCTCTTGGACAACCCCGGCGCCAGGCTCGGCCGCGACGCCTTGTACTGGCATTACCCGCACTATTATCCCACGACGACCCCCGTGGGCGCGATCCGCCGCGGCGATTGGAAATTGCTCGAATTCTTTGAAGACGGTCGGCTGGAGCTGTATAATCTCGATCGGGACCCGGGTGAATCGGCAAACTTGGCGGAACAAGAGCCGCGAATCGCCGCCAATCTGTACCGGATGCTGAGAGAATGGCGGGACGAGGTGGGTGCACGGATGCCGGTGGTGAACGAGGGAGGGAACCGCGAATGAACGAAAAGGCGCGGCAATGAATACGAAAGGTTGGTTCCGGATGATGAGATACTTCACGATTACTGTTCTGATTGCTGCATTTTGCGCCGCGCGGTCCTTCGCCGCGGAGCGTCCCAACGTCCTTTTCATTCTGACGGATGACCAGCGGTGGGATCAAATGAGTTGCCAGGGGCATCCGTTCTTGAAGACGCCGCATCTCGACCGACTGGCGGACGAGGGAGCCCGGTTCGCCAATGCGTTCGTGACGACGTCACTCTGCTCACCGTCGCGGGCGTCGTTCCTCTCCGGGTTATACGCGCACGCGCACGGAGTCGTAAACAACTTCACCGACTATCCGGTCGATCTGGCGAGTTTTCCGAAGCGTCTGCAAAAGGAAGGTTATGAGACGGCTTACATCGGCAAGTGGCACATGGGGGAACAGAGCGATGAAAAGCGGCCGGGGTTTGATTACTGGATAACCCACAAAGGACAAGGAGACTACTTCGACACCGAGTTCAACGTAAACGGCACTCGCCAGGTGAAGAAGGGTTATTATACGCACCGGGTGACGGACATGGCCGTCGAATGGCTCCGGCGAGAACGGGACAAGCCCTTCTGCCTAATCCTGGGACACAAGGCGCCCCATTGCCCCTTCACGCCGGAGGAACGCTACGAGACGATTTACGACCACGTCGAGATCGGCTACCCTCCAAGCGCGTTCGATCTGAAGGGAAAGCCCGATTGGATCCGCCAGCGCCTCGATACGTGGCACGGCATCTACGGGCCGCTCTACGGCTGGCGCAAGGACTTTCCCGATCGGCGGCCGGAGGGGGTGGACCGGTTCGCCGCCTTCGTCCGTGCCTATGCGGCGAGCATCAAGTCGGTGGATGACTCCGTGGGCCGCGTTTACTCGGCGCTGCAAGAGACGGGCCGACTCGACGACACCCTGATTGTCTTTGCCGGTGACAACGGCATGTTCCTCGGCGAGCACGGCATGACCGATAAACGGGCAATGCACGAGGAGAGTATCCGCATCCCCCTGGTCGCCCGGTATCCGAAGGCGATTCCGCCGGGGACGGTCATCGAGGAGATGGTCCTCAATCTCGATCTGGCCCCAAGTATCCTCGAGTATTGTGGCGCATCCCCCTTGGAAGGCATCCACGGCGCGTCCTGGAAGCCGTTGGTGGAAGGCAAGGACGTTGCCTGGCGGGAGTCCTGGCTCTACGAGTACGACTACGAAAAGGAATTCCCCTACACGCCCAACGTCCGCGGCGCGCGGACCGACGACTGGAAGTACATCCACTACCCCCACGGTGACGGCGGCCCCGACCGCCACAAGGCCGAACTCTACCATCTGAAAAACGATCCGGGCGAACGACGGAATCTGATTGACGATCCCCGGTATGCGAAACAACTCGAGACGCTACGGGCCGAGCTTGTCCGACTTATGGAGGCGACTGGCGCACTCCCGGATAAGATGCCGCTGGATGAGGGAGTCAAGGACGTTCTTCCCGAAGAATCCATCCGCTGAGACTATAGCTCACCGCACCGCTTGCTCGAAAGCGCAAGACGTTCCGTCCCAACGCCCCGTGAAAGACGAAACCCATGAACCGCATCCTCACCGTTTTCGCCGCCCTGTTCTTCCTTCGCGGACTCATGCCCCTCTCTCTGCCGGCGGCGGAGAAGGACGTCCGCCCCAACATCCTCTTCTGCATCGCCGACGATTGGGGCTGGCCCCATGCGTCCGCCTATGGCGATTCCGCCGTAAAGACGCCCACGTTCGACCGGCTGGCCCGGGAGGGGGTTTTGTTTTCGAATGCCTTCGTCGCGTGCCCCAGTTGCACCGCCTCGCGCGGGGCGGTTCTGACCGGACAGTGGCCGCACCGATTGGAGGACGGGGCGAATTTGCACGGCCGCTTGCACGCCAAATTCAAGACCTATCCGGATATCCTGGAAGAACAGGGATATGTCGTCGGGTACACTCGCAAGGGATGGGGTCCCGGCGTGTTGGAGGGGACTGGACGAACGCGAAATCCGGCCGGACCGGCATTCAAGGACATCGCCACGTTTTTGAAGACGGTTCCGAAGGACAAGCCCTTCTGCTTCTGGTTCGGCAGCACCGACCCGCACCGACCCTACGAGCGAAAGACGGAAGCGGAGACAGGCATCAAGCTGGAAGACGTCACCGTCCCGCCGTTTTTGCCGGACGTGCCGGAGGTCCGCCGGGATATCCGTGATTACTACTTCGAGGTCCAGCGTTTTGACCGCGAGGTGGGCGAGCTCCTCGACCAACTCCAGGAAGCGGGGCTCGCCGAGAATACCATCGTCCTGATGACCGGCGACCACGGGATGCCCTTCCCCAGGGCCAAGACGAACCTCTACGACAGTGGAACGCACGTTCCCCTGGCGGTGCGGTGGCCGCGAAAGGTGGCGCCGGGACGCCTTGTCGACGACTTCATCAGCTTCACCGATTTCGCTCCCACGTTCCTGCAAGTCGCCGGAATCGAACCGCTCGACGCGATGACCGGCAAGCCCTTCACGGATGCTCTGCTCTGTGATAAGTCCGGCCGGGTCGACCCGGCCCGCGACAAGGTCTTCCTGGAACGCGAGCGTCATACCGTCTGCCGGCCGGAAGCGAGGAGTTATCCCGTCCGTGCCGTCCGAACGGCCGATTTCCTGTACATCCGCAACCTCCGCCCCGAGTTGTACCCCTCCGGCAGTCCGACGCTGGAGGAAACGCATCGCCCCTACGGCGACATCGACTGGGGGCCGTCTCGCGACGTGGTCTTGGAGCACAAGGACGACCCGAAGATTGCTTCCGCCTATAAGCTGGCCCGTGAAAAGCGCCCGGCGGAGGAACTCTACGACCTCAAGACCGACCCGAACCAGTTGACCAACCTGGCCGGAACGCCCGGGTACGCGGAGAAGCAAAGGGAACTCCGCGCGGCCCTCGACACCTGGATGGAGGAAACGGCCGATCCCCGGTCCGGCGGCGAGACCGATTGCTTCGATAAGGTGGAATACCACGGGCTTCTGGAAAACGAGCCGAAGCGAATTGGGCCGCTTCTGCGGACGGTCGACCTGAACATCGGCGAATCCCAAACGGTCACGCTGGTGAATGGGAACAAGGCCGTGGTCCGGTTGATGGACGTGCAAGAGAAACGCGACAATCTCCGCGACGCGCTCCGCAAGGCTCTCGTCACCGTCGAGGTCAACGGCGAGAAGACCACGCTCACCAGCGGCACGTATCACTTGCCGGTGACGGTCGGCGGGGTGCAAATCGACTGCCCCGTGACGAAAGGTTACACAGTCAACTGCCCCAACGTCTGGACGATCGAGAAGGATGCCCGGCTGCGGCTCTGGCCGGAGAAATCACCCTGGGTACGGCCCGGCACGTTCGGCTATCCGGTAAATCAGCGGTGGTTCGCCGGCTACACGTTGATGTCGAACGAGATCGGTGACGGCGAGCAGCCGGCGAAGAAGGACATCTACTATCATTGGGGGCTCGACTTTGGAGGGTGCGAAGGGTTGGTCGATGTCCTGGCGGCGACGGATTCCATCGTCATCAGTGCCGGCGACGCGGTTCTCCCCGCCTTCAAGGTGCCCTCGAGCGTCAAGCCTCGCTACGACGTCGTCTACCTTCGTGACGGCCGCGGCTGGTATTACCGCTACAGCCACCTGCACGAGATCGCCCAAGACCTCAAGCCGGGCGACGCGGTCAAGCTGGGCGAGCGGATTGGTTCCATCGGCAAACGGGGCGCCAGCGGCGGCTGGACGCACCTCCATTTCGACGTCAGCTTCGTCCAACCGAGCGGCAAATACGGTGTTTGCGACGCCTATGCCTTCGTCTGGGAGGCCTACCGACGGCAGTTTCAACCGAAACTCTTCGCCTGCGCCCGGCCGCACCAGCTCTCCTGGACCGGAGAACCAGTCACCCATGAGGCGACCCGGTCGTGGAGCTATCGCGGCCCCGAACACATCGTCGGGTACGAATGGACTTTCGAGAACGGTGACACCGCCGAAGGCCCCGTCGTCCAGCGGACCTACGACAAGCCGGGCTCCTACGACGAAATCGTCAAGATCACCGACGCCGAGGGGAACGTCGACTACGATTTCTCCCGCGTCCGCGTCGTCGATCCCGACCATCCCGACCAAATGCCCCCCTCCGTCCACGTCGCCTACCATCCTACCCGCGACATCCGCCCCGGCCAGGAAATCACCTTCAAAGGCCGCTCCTTCGCGGTGAAACCGGAAGAAGCCCAAGAAGTCTGGGACTTCGGCGACGGCAGCGAATCCGTCACAACGAAGACCGACGGCAACGCCGACCCCCTCAACCCCGACGGCTACGCCATCCTCACCCACGTCTACGAGAAACCCGGCACTTACCTCGTCACCGTGAAATGCACCAACGCCCGCGGCGAGACCGGAGCGGCGCACCTGGTGGTCCGGGTGGGAGAGTGAACCCGAAACCCGATCCTGTTAATCGCGTTAGTCCTGTCCGTCTTCTTCGTTACCTGCGACAGGGGCGGAATCGCCATTGCATGACGATTCCGACTCTCGCGGGCATCCACGGGCCTCGTTCCTCCCCGCTCCAATGAATTCTTCTGTCACGACGCGGCGTCGGCGGTCGCGCTTTGTTCCTTGGGCAGCCCCACCTGGAATACCGTCTTCCCCTCTCCGGTTTTTCCCGCCTCGATCGTGCCGTCGTGGTTGCTCACGACAATCCGCCATGCCTTGGAGAGACCCAGACCGAGACCGCGGCCCGCCTGTCGGGCGGAAAAGTAGGGGTCGAAAAGATGCGGCCGGACTTCGTCGGGAATTCCGGGCCCGTCATCGATTACGTGCAAGAAGACGTGAGTCTCCGATTCGTCCAGGCGAACCTCGACGGTGCCGTTCTTGCGGATCGACTCGAAGGCGTTCTTGCACAGCGCCCGCAGAACCACCGCGATTTGCTCCGGATCGGCGAAAAGGGACGGGTGGGTCGAACCGGTTTGCTTGAGGCCGATGGCGCGGCCGTCCGCGTCGCTCCGCAGGGCATCGAGCGTGTCCGCGACGAGCCGCGCAAGATCGAATCGGCGGAATTCCGGCTTCGGCGGCCGCGAGAAGAGCCGCATGTCGGCGATCATCTCGTAGACCCGCCGCGCCTGTACGTCCATGAGGGCCAGATCTCGGCGGCGATTGGGATCGGTCTCCTTCAGGAGGAAAAGTTGGGCACGACCCGCGATAACGGCAATCGGATTGTTGATCTCGTGTCCGGCTCCGGCGGCGAATTCAGCCATCGCGTCGAGCTTCGCCCGTTCGAGAACCTCGCCAAACCGCTTCTCCAGAGCCTCCAGCCTGCGGAGCCTCGCGGCCAGTTCGGGCAGGAAAATCGGAGGAACACGGGGAGCACGCGGTTCGCGATTCTCGTCCTCGCGGAATTCTCCGGAAACAGCTTTCCCATCCGGTTCCCAAGGATCGCCCGGCCCCCAAGTAAGATAGCCCAGGGCCCCGTCGCGCCAAGCCCGTCCCGCCGAGTCGATATTCACCGCGGGATCGCCCGCCTTCAAGGCGGTCCATTCCAAGAATCCCGGATCTTCACGCAGCGCATCGCGCAGAACCTCGTACGATGCACCGTCCCCGCATACTATCCAACCCGCGATCGCGGCGACGGACGTATCGCGGATGGGAATCAGCCGCGTGGTATCGCCCAAGGGAATTGGAGGGAGATATCGCATGGACGATCGAACTGGCTCCTCCCATTTCGAGCCGCGTCGCGAAGACGCGACGGATGATGGTACTTCCCGGTCGACAAACGGAACGTCTCCTCCCGGAATACTCGGTCGACTACGCGGCGACCGACTCGATATCGAGCAGGCGGCACATCCGTTCGATCAACTTTTCGACCTCGAACGGCTTGTGCATGAAGTCGTTCGCGCCGGCCGCCATCAGCTCCCCCACCTTATCCTCTTCCACCATTCCGGAGATGCAAATCACGCGGACGTCTTCCAGGTTCGCGTCCGCCCGAATCCGCTGGCAAACCTCTTTGCCGTTGATATCCGGCAACATGATATCGAGCACCACGAGGTCGGGTCGGTACTCTTTGACGACCATCCCGGCGTCAAACCCGTTGTTCGCGACGCGAATCTCGAACCGGCCATCCCGCTCCAACACGTCTGAAATAAGTTCAACGAGTTCCTCGTCGTCATCCACGATGAGGACCTTGCGCTTCCCGCTTTCCAGCGCATCGGTCGGGATTCCGTTGTCACGCATGAACGCATATAGATGATCCCGCGGAATTCGACGAAACCGGCTGCCCGGGACGCGAAAGCCCTTAAGCTGCCCGGAATCAAAGCAGCGAATAATGGTCTGCTGGCTTACCTTGCAGATTTTCGCGGCCTCGCCCGTCGTGAAAACAGTCTTGTTCGCCATTGACGTCGTTCCCTCCTCCTGGTCGAAAAAAATTCACCAGTTTAACAGCGAAACCCTCCATCACACCGGATAAACATCCTTGGGGGTTTCTATTCCTCCGTGTCAACCGTTTCTGTAAAACCGCCGAAGTTCGCAAAGACCACAAACTCCGTAACTGGCGAAAGCCACGGCAAACTTCGATTTCTCCCGTTCGCTACGGCTTCTGTATTCTGCCAATTGACCGCAATTATAACTATCTTGCCCCAAGAGTCAAGACAACCTTAGATTTTTTAACCCCTTGTATTGTAACACCTTATGGACACCCCCCTTTCCCCACCTTGTGCAAATTCCGGCCCCTCGTCATTTCTCGCTATTCTTTCCTTGACCTCGGCGCTCCAAACAAACCGCCAAAACCGCCAGATCCGCGGGCGTGATTCCACTGATCCGACCCGCTTGCCCCAGGTCTCGCGGGCATATTCGAGCCAGTTTTTCCCGTGCTTCAATCCGCAAATGCACCACGGAGGCATAGTCAAACCCCTCGGGAATACGCCGGTCGCTCCAGCGGCGCGTACGTTCAATCTGCGTCTCCTGGCGCGAGAGATACCCTGCGTACTTGACGTCCCACACTACCTGCTCCGCCGCCTCCCTCGAAACCGGCTTTAGTTCCGGGGCATGAACGATCATTTCCTCCCAGGTGGATTCCGGCCGCCGGAGGACCTTCGCAAGCGTCAGGTTGTCGTGCCAGGGTCGGTTCAATATGTCCATGGCCTTGGCGATTTCCGCCGTCTTCGCCCGGAGCTTCTCGTAACGTTCCGAACCGATGAGCCCGACCCTCCACCCGATGGGGGACAACCGACGGTCGGCATTGTCCTGGCGCAGCCTTAGACGGTATTCGGCCCTGGAAGTGAACATGCGATACGGTTCGTCGACTCCCCGGGTGATCAGGTCATCGACCATGACGCCGAGATAGGCCTCGTCGCGGCCCAGGACGAGCGGCCCTTTACCGGCCAGGGCAAGTGCCGCGTTCGCCCCCGCCAGAAGTCCCTGCCCGGCCGCCTCTTCGTAGCCGGTCGTGCCGTTGATCTGTCCGGCCAGGTACAACCCGGCCACCTTTTTCGTTTCCAGCGAGGGACAAAGCTGCTCCGGGGGTGCAAAGTCGTACTCAATGGCATAACCGTAGCGGAGAATCTCGGCTTTCGCGAGGCCGGGAATCAGCCGGACCATCTCATCCTGCACATCTCGCGGAAGGCTCGTCGGGAGTCCGTTGACGTAGATTTCGTTCGTCCGGCGGCCCTCCGGCTCCAGGAACAACTGATGCCGCTCCTTGTCCGCGAAACGGACCACTTTGGTTTCGATCGAGGGACAGTATCTCGGCCCGGTCGACTGTATCTGCCCCGAGTACATCGGGGCCCGGTCGAGGTTGGCACGGATCACGTCGTGGACCGCTTTGTTCGTATAGGTGATCCAGCAGGGAACCTGTGCCTGCGTGATCCGCGCATTCAAGAAGGAAAAGGGACGCGGATCGTCGTCTCCCGGTTGAATTTCGGTGTGGGAATAGTCGATTGATCGGGCATTCAGCCGCGGCGGGGTACCGGTCTTGAACCTCGCGATTCGGATTCCCGCCTCGCGCAGGGACCCGCTCATTCCGAGGACGGCCGCCTCGCCGGCCCGTCCCCCGGAGATACGCTGCTGACCGTAGTGGAGGACCGCTTCGAGGAACGTTCCGGTCGTCAAGATAACGGCCTTCGCGCGGTACTCGACGCCTCCCATGACTCGAACCCCGGCGACGCGGAGACGCCCCGCCTTTCTCTCCACCATAAGCCCGGTCGCGGTCTCCTGTCGCGGGGAGAGGTTCTCGGTGCTCTCCAGACGGTGCTTGAGGAACCGGTGATACTCGGCCTTATCAGCCTGTGCCCTTGGTCCGTGCATGGCCGGTCCCTTGCGGCGGTTGAGCATCCGGAATTGGATTCCCGTGGCATCGATCGCCTCCCCCATCAGGCCGCCGAGGGCGTCGATCTCGCGGACGATCTGCCCCTTTCCTACGCCCCCGATGGCCGGGTTGCAGCTCATCAGGGCGACGGTATCAAGGTTCGAAGTCAACAGGGCCGTCTTCGCTCCCATCCGCGCCGCCGCGGCGGCAGCCTCCGTCCCGGCATGGCCGGCACCGACGACGAGGATGTCGAAATCATGGCGGACATAGGGCATTTTCTGGTCGATCGGCGGTGAAACTCAGTGGGGGATAAAAAGAAGGGGGAAAACGCCAATGATAAACCACCCACGCGGCAAACGAAAGGCGGCCTCCAAGATCAAGAACAGAACGGGAGATTGGGCACCCGTCAAGAACGCCGGGCAAGGGAGAGGCGAGACTCCGCCCGTTACTGCAAACCGTTTCCTCAAGAGCGAATCGTACCAGCGGGGGACGTTGACGCACGTGAGCAATTGCGGG
>CAZFQG010000142.1:0-17143 GCA_964520785.1 uncultured Planctomycetaceae bacterium
CGTTGGACACCGGTTTCATGGTGTTCAATCATCGGACGTACCCGAACTTCGTGAGTCTTCTCCGCTTGCTCGGGATCGACGAACAGGACAGCGACATGAGCTTCAGCGTCCGTTGCGACAAGACGGGCCTGGAGTACCAGGGGAGTTCCCTTGCCGGGCTTTTCGCGCAGCGCAGGAATCTGTTTCACCCAGGATTCCACGGGATGCTCTTCGATATTCTGCGTTTCAACCGTAGCGCGATGGCCCTTGTGGAAGGAGAAGACGACGGGGCCACGCTGGGAGAGTTCCTCCGGCGCCACCGTTTTTCCAAGCGATTCATGGACCACTATTTGATTCCGATGGGCGCGGCGATTTGGTCCGCCGACCCCCGTGAATTCGAGCGGTTTCCGGCCCGGTTCATCGTGGGTTTCTTCCACAACCACGGACTGTTGTCGGTGCGGGGGCATCCTCGGTGGAAGACGATTCCGGGAGGGGCGGGGCGCTACGCGGCCGCCCTGACCGCCCCCTTTTCGGATCGAATTCGACTGAACTGCCCCGTTACCAAGATCGTCCGCGAAGAGGACCGGGTCCTGATTACATCCTCGCGCGAGGCGGGGGAGCCTTTTGACGCCGTCGTATGTGCGGCGCACGCCGATGAAACGCTGGCGATGCTCGCCGACGCTTCCGAGGCCGAGCGCGATATCCTCGGGTCTTTCCCCTATCAGATCAACGAAGCCATTCTCCACACCGACGCCGGAGTCCTTCCCGAACGCCCGGCGGCGTGGGCGAGTTGGAACTACCGGATTCCCGCGCGAGAGGGACGTTCCGTTTTTCTCACCTACAATCTCAACCGGTTGCAGCGTCACGAATCGCCGGAGCCGATTTGCGAAACGCTCAACGACGCGGAATCAATCCGTCCGGACAAGATCGTGCGGCGGATTGGCTGTTCGCATCCCCTCTTCACCCAAGGGTCCCTCTCGGCCCAAAAACGATTCGGCGAAATCAACGGGAAGCGGCGCACCTATTTCTGTGGCGCGTACTGGGGATATGGATTCCACGAGGACGGCGTTCGCAGCGCGTTGGCCGTCGGCGCGTGCTTTGGGAGGCGATTGGAACCGTGAATAGCTGCATTTACGTCGGCCATCTCCAGCACAGGCGGTTTGCCCCGGTCCTCCACCGGTTTCGTTACCGGCTCTTCATGCTTTATTTGGATCTGGAGGAGTTGCCCCACTTGGCGCAAAGCGGCGTCGTTCCGCGCCGGCGATTCAACCCGCTGGGTTTTCGGGCCGAAGACCATCTGGGTGGACGGCGACAACCGCTTGCCGAATCGGTCCGGGACCTCGTCGAGCGAAAGGGGGGACACCGCCCGACCGGACCCATCCGCCTCCTTACGCCGCCGCGAAACGGCGGGCACTACTTCAGCCCCTTGAGCTTGTACTACTGCTTCGACTCCTCGGGAACGACCGTCCAAAGCATCGTTGCCGAAGTGAGTAACATCCCCTGGCGCGAGATGCACTGCTACGTTCTGTCCGACACCAACCGCGCCGGCCCGCCGGGCCGACTGGTATTCGACCACGCGAAGGAGTTTCACGTCTCTCCCTTCATGGACATGGACATGCGCTATCGGTGGCGGCTGTCCGTACCGGGAGAACGCCTGGCCGTGGGCATTACCAACCGGCGGAATGAACAGCGGATATTTCATGCCGCGCTCGCGCTGGACCGCCGTGCGCTAAGTCGCGCGGGGCTGGCGCGGACGTTCCTCCGCTATCCGTGGTGGAACGCGCGGATCATACTCGCGATCCATTTCCAGGCATTTCGATTATGGAGGAAGCAATGTCCGTTCTATCCCCATCCAAAACGCGCCGGGACCCGCGGCGCATAGCGAATCGGGGCGGGTCGCGCGAGCGTCGCGCCCCAAAACGGCCGTCGCGCACCGGTCGCTTTTTCGAGCGCCAGTGCCGCCGTCTGGTCTTCCGGTGGCTCGAAGGAGTCCGGGTAGGCCGCCTTCGCCTCGTCGAGGGAAGCAGTGAGCGAACCTTCGGAAACGAAGACGACGGCCGGCCGCCGGCAGTCTTGCGCGTGAACGACCCGGAGTTCTACCTCTCGCTCGTACGCGGGGGCGATATCGGGGCGGGAGAAGCCTATTTCCTCGGCTATTGGAGCAGCGACGACCTCGTCGGCTTGCTGAGGTTCTTCTGCCGGAACGCCGAAGTGACGGGGCGGTTTCAGCGCGGTCTCGCACGGCTCGTCACCCCGGCATACAAACTGGTTCACCGAATGCGGCGCAACACGATCGCCGGCGCGTCGCGAAACATCCGGGCCCACTACGACCTGGGAAACGATTTCTACGCGCACTTCTTGGACGAGACGCTCTCCTACTCCAGCGGAATCTTTAGGTCGCCGCGAAGCACGTTGCACGACGCGTCAGTCGAGAAGCTCGACCGAATCTGCCGGAAGTTGCGATTGAAGGAGGAAGACCGGGTCATCGACGTCGGTTGCGGGTGGGGTGGTTTTGCGCTTCATGCGGCGAAGAACTACGGTTGCCACGTCACCGGAATCACCATCGCCCGGGAACAGTTCGATTATTGCGAGCGTCTTGTCACCGAAGCGGGACTCGATGACCGCGTTACGATCCTATTGCGTGACTATCGGCAGGCGACCGGTCAATACGACAAGCTCGTGTCGATCGAGATGATCGAGAACGTAGGACACGAGTTCCTCGACTCGTTCTTCAAGAGCTGTTCCGATCTGCTCAAACCGGATGGCGCAATGCTCTTGCAGGCGATCCACATCCCCGATCAGCGCTACGACCGGTACCGGCGCTCGGTCGACTTCATTCAGCAGTACGTCTTTCCCGGCGGCTTTCTCCCATCGCTCGGCGCCGTTTGCGTTTCGGTCGGCAAGTCCGGCGACATGCAGCCGATCCACTTGGAGGACATTACCACGCACTACGCCGAGACACTCATGCACTGGCGGCTGCGGTTCCTGAAGAACCGTGATACGATTCGCGAAATGGGATACTCCGAG
Organism: uncultured Planctomycetaceae bacterium; assembly: GCA_964520785.1. Taxonomy (GTDB): domain Bacteria; phylum Planctomycetota; class Planctomycetia; order Pirellulales; family Thermoguttaceae; genus CAZFQG01. The sequence goes on from CAZFQG010000142.1 coordinate 3,007, forward strand.
GAATTCCTCCGCCTTTGGGAATACTATCTCGCCTACTGCGAGACGGGCTTCCGGGAACGTCTTCTGGCGGATTCACAGATGCTCTTCGCGAAACCGGAATGCGACCGCGCAGCGCTACTCGGCGAAGCGCCCTAGTGCTTTGTCATACGGAAATGTTCGGGTTGCCGTTTTGGATTCACTCGGGAGATTGCGGTGCTTCGCCATGTTGCCAACCCGCAAAACAAGTGTTGGCAAAGCACTAGGATCGCGGTTTTGAGTCGGCTCTGGCGGCTCTCCCCGGCGCCGCGTACCAATCGTCAATCGAAACGCGAAGAAAGCAATTGCCGCAGGTAGCGGCCGGTGTAGCCATAAGGGCTGGCGGCGACGTCCTCCGGCGTTCCCTCGGCGACGACGCGGCCGCCGGCGGCGCCCCCTTCGGGACCCATGTCGATAATCCAGTCGGCCGTCTTGATGACGTCCAGGTTGTGCTCGATGACGGCGACCGTGTTCCCCTTGTCGACCAATCGCGTCAGAACCTCCAGAAGCTGCCGGATGTCCTGGAAGTGGAGCCCCGTCGTCGGCTCGTCCAGCAGGTAAAGCGTCTTTCCGGTCTCCACCCTGGCAAGTTCCGTCGCCAGCTTGATCCGCTGCGATTCCCCCCCGCTGAGCGTGATCGACGATTGGCCCAGCGTGAGGTAACCCAGCCCCACCTCGTGGAGGCTCTCCAGCAATCGCGCGATCGCCGGAAAGTTCTCGAAGAACTCCGCCGCCTCGTCCACCCGCATGTCGAGGACGTCGGCGATCGATTTACCCCGGTAGCGGACACGGAGCGTTTGCCGGTTGAACCGCTTGCCGCCGCACACGGGGCATCGGACGTAGAGGTCCGGGAGAAAGTGCATCTCGAGCTTTTTGTCTCCCTGGCCCTGGCACTCCTCACAGCGGCCCCCCTTCACGTTGAAGCTGAACCGGCTGGCACGGTATCCTCGCTGCCTGGCCTCCTTGGTTTTCGTGAAGGCCTTCCGGATTTCGTCGAAGACGCCGGTATAGGTGGCCGGGTTGCTCCGCGCGTTGCGGCCCAAGGGGGATTGATCGACCCGGATGACCTTGTCCACGAGGTCCGCCCCGTGGAGTTCGCGGAAGGGACCCGGTTCCGCGGTCGGACTACCCAGCCGCCGCAAGAGGGCCGGGGCGAGCGTTTCATCAATGAGCGAACTCTTCCCGGAACCGCTAACCCCGGTAATGCACACGAAAACGCCCAGCGGCACGCGGACGCTCACGTCTTGCAGGTTGTGGATCGCCGCCCCTTCAATCCTTAGGCAGTTGTCCTTGTCCCACCTCCGCCGCTTTTTCGGGACGGCGATTTCCGTCATCCCGCCCAGGTACCGGCCGGTGGGAGAGTCGGGATTGGCCGCGACCTCCTCCGGGGTTCCCTGCGCGACGATGCGTCCGCCGGCCTTCCCCGCCTTCGGTCCCAGATCGATCAGCCAATCGGCGGTTCGCATGATCTCTTCGTCGTGTTCGACGACGAGGACCGTGTTTCCCTGGGTTTGCAGCTCGCGGAGCGCGGCGATCAGCCGGCCGTTGTCGCGAGGGTGGAGCCCGATGGAGGGCTCGTCCAGAATGTAACACACGCCGATTAGTCCGGAGCCGAGCCCCGTCGCCAGGCGGACCCGCTGGAGTTCGCCGCCGCTGAGCGTATCGGCGGGCCGGTCGAGCGAGAGATACCCGGCCCCGACTCGGTCGAGAAACTTCAGCCGGGAGAGAATCTCCGAGACCAGCGGCGCGGCAATCGCCGTTTCTTCCTCGGAAAACCGCAATCCCTCGAAGAAGCCGATCACGTCCGAAATGGACGGACTCAGTATTTCGCCGATCGTCCGCCCGCCGAGCCGCACGCTGCGGCCGAGTTGCCCCAGCCGGGTACCTCCGCACGCGGGGCATTTCCGCTCACGGCGATACGACGCCAGCCGAGCGCGGCGGTCGTCCTTCACCTTGCCCCCCATCGCGGCCTCCAATGCGGACTGGACGCACCCAAGCAGCGCGTCGCGGGCCGTTTCCGGCAGTTCCGCCAGGGGCGTTTTCCAAGAGAATCCGGCTTCATCCAGAACCGATTCGGCCGCTTCCCGCAGCGCTTTGCGGTCCTTCGGCGCCAGATCTTCCATCGGGGCGAGGCCCCCCTTCGCGCAGGACCGGGTCAAGTCCGGGAGGACCCGCGCCGGATCGAGGCGGTTCACGATTCCGATTCCGTGGCATTCGCCACAGGCGCCGTAGGGGCTGTTGAAACTGAACGTTCTCGGCTCCAGCTCCTCGAAACTGACCTTGCAGTCGGGACAGGCGTACAGGGTGCTGAAGAGCGTTTCGTACCAGGTGGCGCCGGCCCGGCCGGCGCCTTCGGAGGGCTCCTCGTGGAGGACCAGAACAACCCCCTCGGCATGCTTGATCGCCAGGAGGACCGATTCGCGCAACCGGCTCGCGATGCCGCGCCGCACGACGATGCGGTCCACGACCGCCTCAATGCGGTGCGGCGTTTCGCCGTCTAGGGGGGGGATGTCCTGCAATTCGCGGAGCCGGCCGTCCACCCTCGCGCGGACGAATCCGGCCTTGCGGATCGTAGCGAAGACCTCGCGGTGCTCCCCCTTCCGGCCACGGACCATTGGCGCGAGGATCATCGCGCGAGTCCCCTCCGGCAGGGCGAGGATTTCCTCAACCATTTGCTCGGAAGTCTGCTGGCGAATCGGCCGGCCGCATTGATAGCAAAGGGGGGTCCCCAGCCTCGCCATCAGAAGGCGGAGGAAGTCGTAGATTTCCGTCACCGTGGCAACGGTGCTGCGAGGATTCCGGGTGCCGGTCCGCTGGTCGATGGCGATGGTCGGTTCCAAACCGTCGATCAGATCGACGTCCGGCCGCTCCAACTGGCCCAGCACCTGCCGGGCGTGGACGGAAAGGGTCTCGATGTACTGCCGCTGCCCTTCGGCATAGAGCGTGTCGTAGGCGAGGGAACTCTTCCCGGAGCCGCTCGGTCCGGTCACGACCACCAGCCGGTCTCGTGGAATATCGACGTCCAGATTCGCCAGATTATGGACTCTTGCCCCGCGAATACGGATCGCCTCGGGCAAGGGCGCGTCGGCGGTTGGCGAGGACTCGAGTTTCATTTCCCGACTCTGGTGCGCGTCAATGCGGGTGGACAATCCTATGCGCGGTGTTTCCGCAAAGCTTCAAGCGCGCGGATCATATCGTTTGGCAAAGGGGCGACGACCTCAACCACATCGGCGGTCCGCGGGTGACGAAACCTGAGCATCTCGGCATGCAGGGCTTGTCGCTGCAAGAGAACCTCGCCACCCGGCCTTCCCTCGCGGAGGTCCCCGTCGGTGATTTTGGAACGGCCACCGTAGAGCTTGTCGCAAAGCACGGGGCATCCGATGTGATCGAGATGCACGCGGATTTGGTGAGTGCGCCCCGTCTTGGGGACCGCGCGGACGGCGGCGAAACCGCGGAAGCGTTCAACCGTCTCGTAAAATGTCTCCGCGTGCCGCGCCCCCGGGTGAATCCGCAAAATGGCCATCTTATCGCGCTGATGGGGATGACGCCCGATCGGCTCGTCGATGATATCGCGGTCGCGCCGAGGGCATCCGGCGGTGAGGGCGAAATAGCGTTTCTCGATGGTACGATTCTCGAACTGGCCCGCCAGGTCCGCATGAGCCTGATCGTGTCGCGCGACGAGAATCACGCCGCTCGTGTCGCGGTCCAGCCGGTGGACGATCCCGGGGCGCGTGGGGCCGCCGGTGCCGCTGAGCGTGCCTCCAAAATGGTACTGGAGCGCACTGGCGAGCGTGCCCGACCAGTGGCCTCTTGCCGGATGGACGACCATGCCGGGTGGTTTGGCGACGACGACCAGATCGTCATCCTCCCACAGTATATCCAGATCGATCTTCTCCGGCCTGGGACCCTCTCGAGGGATTTCCGGGAGCGTGAAGGCCACTTTTTGTCCCGGCTTGAGGCGATAGCTGGGCTTGCCGCCGCCTTCATCGACGCGGACCGCTCCGCCGTTGATGACACGCCGCAGATAGACGCGGCTGTATTCGGTAAAACGGTGAGCGAGAAATACGTCCAACCTCCAGCCCGACTCACCGTCGGAGACGGTCAGTTCAACCGGTTCGGAATCGCGAGGCGGTGCCATCGGCCTATTTAACGCCGTCCGTCGTGGACGGTTCGGAGTTCTCCTCCGGATTCGGCTCCTTCCCCGACTCCGTATCGGCCGCGGGCTCGGCCGGTTCCGTCGGCGCGTCGGACTCGTCGGGCGTCGGCGATTCCTGCAGCAACGTGGATCCGTCAATCTTCATCTGGGGGGAAAAGAGGGGAGTATCGTCCGTCGCCGTGGCCGGCCCACCCAGCTCGGGAAGGTCTTCGAGGGAAAACGAGGGCTTTTCGCCGGGCGTGCCCGGCGCATCCTCGCCAGGCGAATCCTCCGGCTTGGGCTTATAGATCGCGAGCCGCCCGTAGAACTCTTTCGTGCCAGGTCGACCCAGATCCTCGAACCGGTCTCTCGCGAGATCCGCGAAAACGCCGTCGGGCTGGTTTTGGAAAACCCCTTTGTACGCCTCTCGGGCCTTTTCGAGGTCGCCCAGCCCCTCATAGGCGCGTCCCAATCCGTAGCGGGCCCGGGCGAGAATTTCGGGGATATTGCACTTTTCGATGACTGCGAGGTAATCGTCAATCGCTTTTTCGAGCTCCTGGTTCGCCTGGCTCTTGCTTTCGAATACGAGGTTGGACCCCTCGGCCAATCGCAAGTCACCGGCGAGGGTTCGGGCCAGGAACCCGACCTGGGAGTTTGGGTGGGCTTCGGCGGTCAATTCCAGATCTCTGGCCTTGCCCCCGCTAATCGACGCGAGCATCTGTTCCCACGCCTCCGCGGCTTCGGCTCGAGCGCTTCGCGTCCACATCGTATAAGCCAGCAGGCCCAGCGCAAACACCAATATCACGACGAGGATAAGATTCGCGTACGGCTTGACCGAAGTGACGAAGCCGGTCATCCAATCGGCCAGCGCATTGTGTTCCAGTTCGTGACGACGTTCGGATTTCATCGGAATATACCCTTGCCGTGGAGTGCCATTGCCACCGTGAAACCTAGAAGTATAGGCCGCTGGCCCCGGCTACGTCAAGTCCGCGGAAGAGTCGGTTCATACATTTAAACGAATAAACACCTCCCCTGCTCTCTCGCGAGTAAACGGCGCGGGAGAGGGGGAGGAAGTTTGAGAAATGTCGGGGGACTCGCCGAAACACTGCCCCTTGGCAGAGGGGTGCTCTGGGAGGGGGGCTTTTGTCAGCGCAGAAACTGCTGACACCAATAGATGGCACCGTTATGGGCCTCGTAGGCAGCTACCCCGATACGCCGGTGGGACGGGTTCAGGATATTCGCGCGGTGGCCGGACGAGTTCATCCAGCCCGAGACGGCTTCTCGACTCGAACGGTATCCCATCGCGATGTTTTCGGCCACGGCCTTTCTGGTGTGTTGCAGTGCCCGAGACCGGGCCATCCAAATCGCGTGCCCTCGTGCCGAGTGAACGAGCCCTTCGTCGATCACCAGCGGCGGCAAGCCGTGTCGCTTGCGTTGGGCATTTGTGTGAGCGACGATGTTCTTCTCGATCACCATCAGCGCAAGTTCGGGCGATTCCTCCGCTTGAGCTTCCGCGTTGTTCTCGACCGGCTGGTCTTCCGCAGCTTGGTCCTCGGCGCGGCTCATGTTCACGTCTGGCCCAAAAAGGAGTGCGGTGCAAAGAAAGCAGTAAACGGCGCGATACATCTTGCTGATCCTTCTCTTCTGTCGCACCTCTCTCAACCCACCTCCTTTGCACGATCCTCATAAACTAACGAACGAGATTTCAAACGCAACACCCTGAAGGACGGAAAAACACAGAAAAACGCGCCTCGCAATACAAGAGACGGCACTAAAGGGCCGTACAGGATTCCCCAATGGTATACATCGAGAGACTTCGGACCATCCACGCCCGCTAATTCGAGTAAAACCGAACTCCCTAAACGAGTGAACAGGCGGAGCGACCCCTTAACCGATCGCAAAGACGGTTTCAAATACCCCGTGTAGAGGGGGCGTTCTACTGGACGCGGCGTTTTCTTCGTGCCGCCGTCAGGAACACCCCGCCCGCGCCCATCAAAACGACTGACGGCTCCGGCACGACAAGGTGTGCTTTGGAAAGCTGGCCCGGCCGGACTCCCCAAACCGCGAACAGGTAGTTCGCGGCGATGGAGCCGTGCCGGAGCACCAGGCCGACGAAGCGATCGTTTCCTTTTGGTCCCCCGTCGACGATCGTCCCGCGCATCCAATCAGGTGCTCCAAGCATTCCGAGAACTTGTTTCCCGTCGGCATAGACGTCGTTCGTGCCAAGTTTCGTGATCGAATAAACGCCCGCCGGGAGATTCTCGAAAAGGTAACGGCCGAACCGGTCCGTCCAACCGTTGTAGATCGCCTCGGGCAAGCCCTCTTCATCCAGCCGTTCGACTTGAATGTGAACGTGCGCGAGCCGGTGTTCCCAGGGTTCCCACACGGCGTTGTTGTTCAGATCGTTGAAGACATACCCCGAGATCGAGCTGGAACCGGCGGAATCGTAGGAGCTGTTTCCAGCAGTTTCCACTTGGCCAAAAGCCCCGACGAGCCCCCCCCAAGTGGAAGTCCCTAGCAAAAAAACGGACAAAAACCCGCATGGTAGTGCGGTGATAATTCGCGGCGACGGCATGGCAATCTCCGGACACCGATGGAAGGGGCGATTCCACGAAACGGCGATTCCACGAAACCCTGCATTCCCCTTCTGAGTTTCACGTTGTCCGTAAAGATAGCAGAAACCTTAAAGCCGTGCAAGATAGCGCAACCCAAAAAGCCTGCCCAGACTCGTCAATCGCGAATGATAAGATAGGTAGATCCGAAAAGAAACGGCTCCTGGGAGTCGCGCAGAAACCGGAATTTCCACGCGACTCCCTCAAGAGCTTCTAAAACTCCATAATTTCGATATCTTTGAAGTAGACTTCCATGTCTTCCCCGCCGTGGAGCTGCAAACCGAGGTAGCCCTTGGTCCGTCCCGGGTCGTCCCTCAAACGGGTCACTTCCGTGCCGTTGACGAACACGGTGATGTCCCTTCCCTGGGCGACGACGCTCATCTCGTTCCAGTCTCCCGGTTTGAAGACTTCTTGGGAGACCTCCAACGGTACCCGCGACACCCAGCCTCGGCCGCCCGTTTCGTACAGGCTGCCGGGGTCGTTTCGCGGATCGATTTCCGCCTGGAACCCGTGGACGACGACGTTATCCCCCGACTTCTCGGTCCGGAAATAGAGTCCCGAGTTGCCCTGGACGGGCTTGTACTTCAAACGGATGGCGAAATCGCCGTATTCGCGTTTGGAGCACAGGATGCCGTGTACCGCCGATTCGGCCTTGGAAGTGCCTCGAATGGTCCCGTCCTCGACCGTCCACTCGCCGCCGCCGAGCTTCTCCCACTGGGAAAGGTCCTTCCCGTCAAAAAGAGGCTTCCATTCGGACTTTCCCAGATCCTTGATGCGGATATTCTTCCAGCGGATCACCCCGGGGGACTTGCCCGCGTGAACCTGCAACGCGATCAGCCCCTCGAGATCGGCGAAGTCGACGAGATCGGCGCAGGGAATGCCATTGATCCAGGTCTTGATCGTCGGGCCGACGGCCTCGATCTTGTATTCGTTCCAGTCTTCCGGCTTAAACGCGGCCCTTGCCCGTTTCTTCGCCTCGTCGTCACCGGAGAGCGAATAGAGCCATCCTCGCCGGGCCTCGTCGTAGATGCCGCCGGACCAGGCCCGCGCGGAAGGATCGACTTCGCATTGATACCCGAAGACCCGGTCGTTCTCTTCGCGGATGTGGCTTCGAAGCTGGATTCCGGAGTTCATGGGGGAATCCAGTTTCAGGTCCAACTTCAAAATGAAGTCGCCGTAATGCTTCTTCGTGCAGAGGAAGGTGTTCCCCGGCGTATTCGGTTTGACCCGGCCCACGATCGTGCCGTCCTCCACGTCATACGTCGCCTGCCCCCCATGAATCTCCCAGCCCTCGAGCGATTCGCCGTCGAAGAGAGAAACGAACCCCTCCTCTTGGGCGACCGCTCCGATCGTCAATGTCAGGCCCAACGCAATCGCGCTTAAACATCGCATGGCTGTCTCCTTTTGTAATCTTCAACTCGTTAGTTATTCTTGGCCTTACCCGTCATCACTCATCACGTTTCCCAGCAACTGGAAACAACGGTACAATACCCGCGGCAGGTGAAAACACCCTTTCCATCCGTTCGCCTTCGCCCGCCAGACGGGTGACCCGTCGCGGTTGAGGTATCCGTACCACTCGCCGTATTCCGGATCGGGGAAGTGGCTGAAAGTGTAGTCGTGCACCTTATCGTACCAACGGCCGAGTTCTTCCCGGCCGGTCAGCGCCCAACCCAGAAGCAGCGAATAGAGCGCCTCCGAATGGACCCACCAGAGCTTCAAGTCGGCGCCAAGGTCGTGCACCGGCGTCCAGTCGATGTTCGTAATGTACCGGATGCCGCCGAACTCGTTGTCCCACCCGTGCTCGAGCGCCGCGAGGGTCATGGCGATCGCCGTGTCGCGAAGCGCCGCGTCGTCGCGGACCGCGGCGATCTCTTGCAGCATCCAACCGCTCTCGATCGTATGGCCGGGATGGAACATCCGGCACTCGGCGATATCCAACAGGGGCGTTCCATCCGGGGCGACGTTCTCCAACAGCGCGTTGAGTTCCGGCTTCCAATGCAGCCCGATAAGCGATTCGACCGACCGCGTGATGTCGTCCTCGAACCGTGCGTCGGGGCGGACCTGGTTGTATACCCACGCTACGGTGATCCGGCACATGTCGTGGCCGTGCAAGTGAACTTGCGCATTCAGCGGATAACACAACAGCGGCGTATTGTCGGGACTTCCCAGGCGTGACATCAAAAAGTCGTATGCCTCCATTGCCCGGTTCCACACCGAGTCATCGTCCCCTGCCGCCTTGGAATACTCCGCCAGGGCGATCGTTCCGAAGACCTCCGTGAACAGGCTGAGGACGTCGGACCGGCTCTCTCCGGTTCGCGTGAGGCGGAAATGCATCTTGCCCCCCTCCCGCCAGGCGTGCCGCAGCATGAAGTCCATTCCCAGCTTCGCGGCGTCGCGCCATTCCTCGCGGGGTTCGAACGTGTTGAAAAGATGGGAGAGCATCCAAACCTGCCGCCCGTGCATCCACAGGTACTTATCGGTCGAATAGGTCGAACCGTCGCGGTTCAGGTGGCTATAATACCCCCCGAATTCTCGGTCTAGAGAATGCCGTATCCACCATGCGATGACGTCGTCAAGGAGGGAGGCACGGTAATGTTCTCGGAGGGTCTTTGCACGCTCGCGCAGCGGCCCCGATACCGCCAACGGCATCCGTATCATCGATTTGTCCATAATCTCCGCACTGTCGTCCTTAGATTCACGGGCGGCCGCGGCCCGCCCCCCCATGCTCAAAGCCGCAATCCGCCCAATTTGCCAGGCAAACCGGCATTATAGCAAAGGGGCGAAACGCGGACAATCAGGCCCCCGACCGGCCGTCAACGAATCCACTCATGACGGACCGGCCCGTTCATGGCCCGTCTCAGCCTTCCGGTTGGGGCGCCGGAATGATCTCCGGTCCTACCGGGACGGTCTCGCCGGACGGTCGAATCACTTCGGGGATTCCGCGAACTGGTTCCACGGCGGGGCCACCCATCACGGGGGATGCATAGCTAAATCGGTAGTAGTAGCCACGCGGGCTGTAGTATCCGCTCACGACGTTCCTAGCCGGAATCATTGGTACCGTTTGGATGGGAATGGCGACCGGAGGTCCGAGCGAAAAAGGGTGGTTCATCGTGTAACGAACGGCCCGGCGGTATGCTCGGGATTGAACTTCCACCGGTGCCAACAGCGGAAATGGTGGAGCCGCGATCGATCGAGATGCCCCGAACGCTTCCAAAAGAAACACGGTCGACAATACTGCCAAGGTGGGTCGTGGAATACGCATCTGCAATCCTTTTTCTCGAATTCTATATTGCCGAATTCCCGCCTCTGCAAAGCATACCATTAAAAAAGGCGAATTCAAATTATTGAAACGTAATCCAGTCTCACGCCAACCCGTGCAAGCCGATTCGCGATTTACGACCAACTTCTCTTGACCCGCATTCCCATTCTTGGCACCATTGCACCATCCCGAATTCTCGCACGGCATTCCGCAAACCGTCCGGTCCGGAGAAGTCGCGCGAGCCGGAACTTTCCCCCTGGCAAGGATGCCATACTCATGAAGAAACTAGCCCAGCTTCTCCAGACTTCCCTGTCTCCCCGCGTATTGCTCGTCGGGGACGTCATGCTCGACCACTATCTCTTTGGTCAGGTGGAACGGATCAGCCCCGAGGCGCCGATTCCGGTGCTCAGGGTCAAGAGCGAGGAACACCGTCTTGGGGGAGCGGGGAGCGTCGCCACGATGCTCCGCGCGCTCGATGCCGAGCCCATTCCGGTCGCGGTGACCGGAGACGACAAAGAAGGCAGGGTCGTCCGCGACCTGCTCGAGGCGCGCGGAATCGCCACCGGTTGCGTCTTGACCGACCCGCGCCGGCCCACCACGGTGAAGACCCGGGTCCTCGGCGGAACTCAGCAGCGACATCCCCACCACATGATGCGCGTCGACCGGGAGGAGAGCTTTCCGATCGCGACGGACCTGCTGGAACGATTTCTGGGTCTGATCGAAGGGGCCCTCCCCGAAGTCGATCTCGTTCTGATCAGCGACTACGACAAGGGGGTCTGCGCGGCGGAGATGATTCCCCGACTGATTCGACTGGCGGACGCGGCCGGAGTCCCGGTCGTGGCCGATCCGGTCCGCGATACCGACTACCGCCGCTACGCCGGATGCCGTTGCATTACTCCCAACCGCATCGAGGCCGGGCTCGCGGCGGGGCTCCATATCGAAACGCCGGAGGACGGGCTGCTCGCGGCGAAGGAGCTGGTTTCGCTGGGAATCGAATCGGTCATGGTGACGATGGACAAGGATGGAATCGCCTGGGCGAACTCCAAGGGGGATTCGGCCCATTTCCCCTGCCGGCAACGCCAGGTTTGCGACGTGACCGGGGCTGGGGACATGGTCCTGAGCATCGTCGGCTTCTGCATGGCGGCCGGAGCCTCCGCGGAAGTGACGATGATGGCGGCCAATCTGGCCGGCGGCATGGAGGTGGAGCGGCTCGGCGTGGTTCCGCTGACGCGGGACGAACTCCTCGACGCCATCCAGCAGACCGACCTTTCCGGCGATCCGAAGATCGTATCGCTTCCGCGCCTGAAGACGCAGCTCGACAAGGCTCGCCGCGCGGGACGGCGGATCGCGATGACCAACGGCTGCTTCGACCTGCTCCACCCGGGCCACGTGCAGTCGCTGCAGGCGGCCCGGTCGCTGGGGGACTGCCTGGTGGTGGCCGTCAACAGCGACACGAGCGTCCGCGAACTGAAGGGGCCTTCACGGCCGATCATCGACGAACGGAACCGTGCCGAGATGCTCGCGGCCCTCTCGTGCGTGGACTTCGTCATCCTCTTCGACGACGCCAGCGTGGCGAGACTGGTCCGTGAAATCCGGCCGGACGTCCTGGTCAAGGCGGCGGAGTACTCGGTACAGGGGGTCGTGGGGCATGAAATCGTCGAGGAATACGGGGGCGAGGTCGTGGTCGTTCCGATGAAGGGAGGCTATTCCACGACGGCCCTGATCGAGCGGATCCGCGGCGAGGGGACTCTTTCCCTCCGCAAGGCCTCGTAATCTCCAAAGAGCCGCAACCTTGCCATGGCATTCAAGATCGCGATCGTCCACGACTGGCTCACCGGATTTCGAGGGGGCGAAAAATGCCTCGAAGTCCTCTGCCGCGCCTTTCCGGAGGCCAGCCTCCACACGCTCTTGCGAGTCCGCGATACGGCGTCCCCCGCGATCGAGCGGATGGACATCCACACGAGCTTTCTGCAATGCTTTCCCGGAATTCGCCACTACTACCGGTGGTGCCTTCCCCTCATGCCGGCGGCCGTCTCGCGGCTGCGGATTCCGGAGGACGTCGACGTCGTGGTCAGTTTCTCGCACGCGGTCGCCAAGAGCGTCCACGTGCCGCCGGGAGTGCCGCATATCTGCTACTGCTTCACGCCGATGCGCTACGCCTGGCACCGGCGCGAGGATTATTTCGGCAAAGGAAGGCTCCGCGGAATGCTGCCGTGGAACGCCGCAAGGGCCGCGGTTCTCCGCGGAATGCGTCGCTGGGACCGCGAGACCTCACAAGGGGTCACCCATTTCATCGCGGCGAGCAAGACGGTCGCCACGCGGATCGTCGAAGCCTACTACCGGTCCAGCCGGGTCATCTATCCACCGGTCGACACCGATTTCTACACGCCCGACGCCGGCGTGAAACGGGATGATTTCTATCTGTACGTCGGCGCGCTTGCGCCGTATAAGCGAGTGGACCTCGCCGTGACGGCGTGCGAGCAGTTGGGGCGGCGGTTTGTCGTTATCGGCAGCGGCCCCGAGGCAAGGCGACTGAAGCGGATGGCCGGGCGATATACGCAGTTTCTCGGACACCGCTGCGACGAGGAAATCCGGCATTACATGCGCTCCGCGGCGGCGCTGTTGTTTCCCGCGAACGAGGATTTCGGAATCGTGCCGGTCGAGGCGCAGGCGTGCGGGACGCCGGTCATCGCGTTCGGCGAGGGGGGAGCAACGGAGACGGTCGTCTCGGCCGACGCCGCCAACTACCCCAGCGGCCTCTTCTTTGAAGAGCAGACTCCTCAATCACTTTTCCGGGCTATTCGGCGGTTCGAAAGGATGCCGGGCCGCTTCGATCCGCACGTCCTTCGTACCCTGGCGGAACGCTTCTCGCGGCCGCGATTCGAACGAGAGCTGCTCCGCACGATCAAGGGGGTCGTCTGCGAGAAGCTGGAGTGTTCGCCGGTCGCGTACCCGAAGGGGGAGCCGGTCGCCGTGCGCCGAGACTCCCGGCGAGCTTCGCCGACGCCGGAATGGTCCATGAAGACGCCACCGGTCCTTTCGGCAAGCGAATTGAGAGTTCGTTGAGCCGGTGGCCGAAATGGAATGCGCGATCCCGAAAGGGAGGTCGCGTCCGCCGTCGGCGGATGGCGACGCGCGGGATTGTTCTCTTGCACCCTTGAGCGAAAAGCTAGATTTCGGAAGAATACTGATCCTCCGTCGGTCCGACGGGCGGTTTCGCGGCACCCCGGCGGCTGGCCCCTCGAAACCGTTTTCCCAAAACTCATTCACCTCTCCTCCCCGAATATCTCATGACCGCTTCAATACGAGAAACCTACCAAGAAACCCGCGAACTCGTTGGCGAATCGACCGTTCTGGGAACGGCGCTGGCCGTCCTCGGCTGGGACGAGCGGACGCAAATGCCCAGAGCGGGGGGGCCGTATCGCGCGGAACAGATTCGGGTCCTGTCCGGGATGCTCCACGACCGCGAGACCGACCCGAGGTTGGGGGAGAACCTTTCGAAGCTGGCCGAAAGCGATCTGGCCGCCGATCGCGAAAGCGACAGCGGTGCGACCATCTACTGGCTCAAGCGAAGCTACGACAAGCGGGTCAAACTGCCCAAGCGGTTGGTCGAGGAACTGGCGGAGACCTCCGTTTTGGGGCAGCAGGCCTGGGTGAGCGCGCGGCAGGAAGACAGTTTTGAAACGTTTCGGCCGCTCTTGGAAAAAACGATCCAACTCAAGCGGGAGGAGGCGGACGCGCTCGGCTGGGAAGATTGCCGTTACGACGCCCTTCTGGATGACTATGAGCCGGAGGCGAAAACGGCCCAAGTGGCACAGGTCCTCGCCGGACTCCGCGAGGCGCTTGTTCCTCTGGTCGCGGCGGTCGCCGATTCGGACCGGCGACCCGATTCGGGAATCCTCACCCGCCACTATCCGGTCGAGGATCAGAAAAAGTTGGGGTTCGTGGTCTCCGAGGCGATCGGATTCGATCACGCGCGCGGGCGGATCGACACGACGGATCATCCCTTTTGCACGAGCTTGGGTCCCAAGGACTGCCGTATTACGACTCGTTACGACGAGCATCACTTCGGCGGCGCGTTTTTCGGCACGATGCACGAGGCGGAGCACGGCATTT
>CAZFQG010000143.1:0-17086 GCA_964520785.1 uncultured Planctomycetaceae bacterium
ACCTCGTGTGGCCCGGCCATGTGCATATCCCGAGGGGAAGGTGATGCCGTCTCCTGGATGATGGCGAGTATCCGCATGACGTCGGTCGCCAACCGCTGCGGAAACCCGGACTTCGCCTGGCGGATGTCACCCAGCAACTGCCTGAACGACTGCAACAGCGAATCCTGCGGGCCGGGTTGGAGCACCGCGGATCGGGGTGAGAAGAAGCCCGCGTGAACGATCCGGTCGATCGTCTCTCCGGCGAAGCCAACCCACCATTCGTCCCACCCGGTCTTCAGCGAACATCGGTAACGGTGCCAGACGTCCGGAAAGAGCATGAAAAGCGTCCCGGCGGTAATCTCCACTTCACCGGTCGCCGACGATTCGAAGTCCCCCCGACCTCGCGTGATGTAGACGACCTGGTATTCCGGCAGCTTCCTCCCCAGTTCCCAGGTGAAGTCGTACATATCCGGGTGGACGGCCGGCGGATAGGTCGTGCCCGGCGGAAAGGAAGAACACCCCGCCCCGGTGACGTACAATCCCCACGCGACGTCCCGCGGACGAATGGGAATATATCGGAAAAAATTACCGCCGTATTCGCGCATCAGAGTAGCCGTACCACGCTAAACAAACCGGCCAAGGCGGTACCTTTCAAGGCAACCTGCCGGGGTCCCACCTTTTCCCACATACTCGACTGTACCAAGGGCACAACGGAAAAGGCAAGCTCTTTCCCTGAATTTGTCGCGATTCTCCGGGTGTTTGTCGCAAAACGACGGAACGGCACGATTCACACGAAGCAACCGATATTCAACCTGGCGGGGGCCGAGCGCCCGCTTGCGGCGACGGTATTGGCCGAACGGGGCCGGTGCGGCCAGGTGGCCATTTACTAACCGGGCCGTTCCTTGTATGATGCAAGTCTCGTGGGCAATCGGTACTCATCGTGCTGCCCTTTCTGGGTATGTATGCGCTCTGGCGAGGGGCTGGCTTCCCCCGCCAGCGGATTCGTTTTTTGCGGCGTCGCTTTCGGCCCGTCAAGAGGTGATAATCGGAATTATCCTGCAATGGCCGACGTTTTTCAGCTTACCATCCGTAACGAGGACGCTCTGCCCATGACCTTGCGCGAAGTCCGCGCTCGAGGCTGGGAGGAGGTGGATGTCGTCCTCGTTACCGGAGACGCCTACGTCGATCATCCCAGCTTCGCCGCCGCTCTCTTGGGGCGGGTCCTCGAGGCCGCCGGATACCGGGTCGCCGTGGTAAGCCAGCCCGACTGGCGAACCTGCGAACCGTGGCGCGCGTTTGGACGTCCGAAGCTGTGCTTCGCCATCTCCGCCGGAAACATGGACTCGATGGTCAACCGGTATACGGCCAACCGGAAGGTCCGCAGCGAAGATGCCTACAGTCCGGACGGCCGGCCCGGGCTGCGGCCGGATCGCGCCACGCTCGCCTATTGCCAAAGGGCCAAGGAGGCGTTCAACGGAGTCCCCATCATCGCCGGTGGAATCGAGGCGAGTCTGCGCCGGTTGGCCCATTACGACTATTGGAGCGACAAGGTCCGCCGGTCGATACTCCTGGACGCCAAGCCCGATCTCCTCGTCCATGGGATGGGAGAAAGGCCCCTTCTGGAGATCGTCGCGCGATTGAAGGAAGGAATTGCGATCGCCGAGATTCGCGATGTCCGTGGAACGGCCTACCGGTTGGGGGCGGGCGAAAACCCTTTCCTGGACTCGCCGCCCGGCAACCAAGATGACGCGGTCGTTCTGCCTAGTTACGAGGCGGTCCAAGAGGACAAGCCGGCCTTCGCCGCGATGACGCGTATGATCTATCGCGAAACGAATCCGGCGTCCGCGCGGCGGCTCGCGCAGTGCCACGCAAGGGAAGCGGTCGTCGTGAACCCGCCGGGCCTTCCCTTGACGCAATCCGAGATGGATGCCGTTTACGGTCTCCCGTTCACCCGCCGGGCGCACCCCTCGTACAAAGGGGCGAAAATCCCGGCCTTGGACACGGTCCGGAACTCAGTCACCATCCTTCGCGGGTGTTTCGGCGGGTGCGCGTTCTGCTCGCTGACGGCCCATCAGGGCCGGGTCGTTCAAAGCCGGAGTGAAGCGTCGGTGACGGCCGAAGTCCGCGAACTGGCGGCACGGGATGATTTCTCCGGGACGATCACCGATCTGGGCGGTCCCACGGCGAACATGTACGAAATGGGCTGTGCCGACCCGGAGAAAGGGGCCGCATGCACCAGAGACAGTTGTCTCTACCCCAAGCCCTGCAAACGGCTTACGGCGGATCACGGTCCCGTGCTCCGCCTGATGCAAAAGGTCCGCGAGATTCCCGGGGTCCGGCGCGCCTTCATTGCCTCCGGCGTGCGGATGGACCTGGCGCTTCTCGATCCCCGGTACATCGACATCCTGGCGGAACACCACACCGGCGGCCAACTGAGCGTCGCTCCGGAGCACGCGTCACCGGCGGTTCTGGCCTACATGAGAAAGCCGGACGTTCGTGTTTTCGAGGAATTCGCGGCCCGGTTCGACAAGGCGTCCGCCAAGTCCGGAAAACGCCAGTACCTGGTTCCCTACTTCATCGCGGGGCATCCCGGCTGCGACCTCGGCGCCATGATCGACCTGGCCTGCTACCTGAACCGGACCGGCCTGCGCGTCGAACAGGTCCAGGACTTCCTCCCCGGGCCGTTCGATCTGGCGACGTGCATGTATCACACGGGTCTCGATCCGATGAACGGCAAGCCGGTCTACGTGCCGAAGGGGGCGAGAGAGCGCCGATTGCAGCGGGCCCTGTTGCAGTGGTTCAAGCCGGAAAACTACCAAGATGTCCGCGCCGCGCTCGAAGAGGCCGGAAGGACCGACTTGATCGGAAATCGCCCCGGTTGTCTTATCCCTCAGCAGCCTCCGCGGAGCAAGTCGCCGGGCGCGAGAAGGCGGCCCGGAGGAACTCGGCGAGGAAAGGGACGGCGATAGTGTTTGACTCGAACGATTACGCGCTCCTCGATTTCGGCGAGGAACGCCGGCTGGAACGATTCGGTCCGTGGATTCTGGATCGCCCTTGTCCCGTCGCCAAGGGGTTGAGCAAAGCCGCGCCAAGGATTTGGGACGAGGCCCACGCCTTCTTCAGCCGCGACGAGAGCGACCCGACCTGGCACGTCCGCGCGGAGATGCCGAAGTACTGGACGATCCCCCACGCCTCGTGGGTCCTCGAACTGAAGTTGAGTTCCTTCGGGCACGTAGGCCTGTTCGCGGAGCAGGCGGAAAACTGGGATTGGATCGCCCGGAGGGTCCGTGCCGCCGGCAGGCCGCTTAGGGTCCTCAATCTCTTCGCCTATACCGGTGGAAGCACGCTGGCGGCGGCCGCCGAAGGGGCCGAGGTCGTTCATCTGGACGCGGTCCAGAATACGGTCCGCTGGGCGCGGGGAAACGCGGAACTTTCCGGTTTGGAGCAAGCACCGATCCGTTGGATCGCCGAGGATGCGTTGAAATTCGTCCGCCGCGAGGTCCGCAGGGGCAACCGGTACGACGCGGTCATCATGGATCCCCCCTCGTACGGCCACGGAACGAAGGGACAAATCTGGCGTCTGACGCGGCACCTGCCGAGGCTTCTCGACTCGACGGCGGAGGTGCTTTCCGACGATCCGGTTTTCTTTCTGCTGACGGCCCACACGCCAAAGTTCGACGCCGCGCGACTGAGGGAAATGGTCGCCGAGGCGTTCGCGGCGGTCCCGCTTGGGCGGTTCGAAGAACGTCCCTTGTTTCTGAAAGATTCAGCCGGAAGGTGGCTGCCGAGCGGGGAAGCCGTTCGGTGGCGGCGAGGCGAGTGATCGGCCTTGAAACGGTGCGAGACGCGCAACGAAAAACCCCGGCTGCCGGGGCGAGTGTCGGCAGCCGGGGTCAAGTTGTGTCGGTCGAGTTGTGTCGGTCGAGTTGTGTCGTGGTCCAACGCGCCGGATCAGAACGTATCGAGAATGAAATGGTGGCCCTTGTGGAACTTCACCCCGGAGTTGTACTTCGGGTGGAGTTGATGCTGGTGATAGGGCATGTTCTCTTGGTGTTGCGGGTAGTAGTTGTGCCACTGCCGGTTGTAGACCGGAATCCGCATCTCGGGCGGATAACGGTAGTACATGTCCTCGCTACTGCGGTAGTACTCCTGTCCCCAGAAGTTCTGCGGGTAGTAGACGTAGGGATAGTGGTAGAGACGATTCCAGTCCTGGGTAGTGTAGTTTCGTCCCCACTGGCGGCCGTAAGCCTGCTCCGCCCGGGCAAAATCGGCGCAGAAGACCGCGATCGCGGCGACGAATAGGATAACGAGCAACGTGCGACGCATGGTTTTCCCCCCAAATAAGGCGAAGGCATCCAGTCAGAGATAATAACCCGTGCCATTGGAATCGCGGTTTTTTTTTCGGGCGATTACCAAAAACACACTTTGGCCGATTGTTCCGGCTAAGGTTGCTATCGGCAATCGGTAAGACACGTATTTAAGGAATATCCCTCATAATCCGAACCAAGCGGCATCCCTTTCGCCCCGCTGGGAATCGCGGTGACTACCCGATTTCCTTACGGAGGGCGTCGAATTGGGCCGCCAATTCGTTGAGGTCGCCTTCCGCCGGTGTCGCATCCTCGTTCCCCTCGCTGCATGCCCCGGCCTCGCGCCGGCTTCGCATCATCTCCAAGAAGGCCGCGTTTTGGCGGTTCGCGGCCTCGAGTTGAGCCCCGAGTAATGACGCCTCTTGGGCAAGAGAGGCCCGCTCTCTTTCAAGCATCCGCAGTTTCCTTTCAACCTCCTCGGGGCGGGGAAACTTCTCCAAAAGACGCGTCTTTCGAAGGATCTCCTCCTGCTGGCGGTTGATCTCTCCCTTCGCCTCGATCAGTTCCTCACGGGTTTGCTCCAGCCGCGCGGCAAGTTCCGTGGCGTGGGTAGATTCCGCGGTACCTGCGGCCAGCTCCGCCTTCTGCTGGTCCAATTTGGCCATCTCCAAGGCCAACTCACTTTGCGAACGTCGCTGCTGATCGCGCCATTCTTCTTGTTCGGCGACGAGACTCCGGTGGAGCAGTTCGATCTCCTTCTCGCTTTCATCAAGAAACTCGACGAGGTCGTCTTGAACGGCGACGAGGTCATTCACCGCCTTTTCGAGATCCGGGTATTGCGTAGACCAGCGTTCGGGGAAAATCATTTCAGAAAAAAACGTGTTTTAGAATAGACAATACTCGCAATCGCGTTTGCGCCTTTCCCTCCAAAGGGAATCATAGCTTCAGGTCTTTGCGAGAACGGCTCCTCGTTCACCCCCGGATTCCGGTCCCCCTGGGGATCGGCGCGTTTTTTGGTTGGGATGTATGGGAAAGATGCGGTATATGTTACTGCAGTAGGGATTATTTCGATTCGCTAGAGTGCGTTCACTTTTCAAAATCTACCGGTTATTCCTGTTGTTCCGGCGGGATATGGCCGATTAGGCAGTGTGAAGACCGTTTGTCTTCAGCGAAACCTGTATCCCTAGTCAGTCCTGCTCCAAACCACCGGAACCGCCAAGACCGGGGGGGAATGAATTGATGAAACGCCGTTGCGTCACGGAGGACAATCTGGTGAAAGCCCAACACGGACTTCGGACAATAATCGTAACGTTCACCCTCTTCGCCGCATGTTTGCCCGCAATCGCACAGCCGCCGTTTCCCGGTCTGGAGCCGATTCCCGCCAGCCCGTCCGTAAGACCGGCGCCGGATCCGTTGCCGCAGATGTCGCCTGGCGCGGATGCCTACCCCGACACGGGATCGACGGCCGATCGGTCGCAAAATGGTCAGGCGTGGCAACGGGGAGGCGATACACCGGCATACCCCTCCACGGTGGAGGTGCATGGGGAGGGCGCCGCATGTCCCGCGACGGCCTACTCGGGCGTGGAGTCCTACCTCGACTGCTATCAGGAGGAAGACTGCTGCCCCCCGGCGTGGTATCTCAGGCAGGGAGCGAGGATCATGCACCGCGGCGTGCCGCGGGGCATTCAAATGACGCAGGAACGGTACAACCAGCGGATCGATGAATTGGGTATTGGGGGTTGGTCGGTCATTTCGTCCAGCACCGGCTACACATCGATACTCAATACGAAGATGATCAAGTTCGACGTGGACACCGGCTACGACGTGACGCTCGGGCATTACCTCGGACGCGATTCGCGGAATCGGGACCATTTCATCGAATTCACGTATTACGGTTTTAACGACTGGGTGGAGAACCGGGACATCCGGGCAAACCAGCGGACCGAGATCAGCAACTTCACGACGGAAAGTGATTTGGGATTTCCGGTAAACCGGCGGCAGGTCACCAACTACGGCCTGCTCTATTCCTTTGCTCCGTCGAGAGTCGTCTTCAACGCGGACCAGGGGACGCTGAGGCAGTCGTTCGTTCCGTCCACCGGTTTCGCGGAGGACATTACCGGCTTCAACCGGGCCCAACAGCATTGGATTTCTTACGAATCTCGATGGGACAACTTCGAATTGAATCTTCGAGTCAAGCCGCGTAAACGGCCCAAGGACCGCCTAGTCCTCTACCCGAACGGGCGCTGGCGCCGCGAGTGCCAGGAAGGGTGGCGTCCGGAGTACCTGATCGGTCTCCGCGGGTTTTCCTTTGACGAATGGTTCTATTTCGCGGGGCGGAACTACCAATACGATACCGCCGGGGATTACCGGATTCGCACGCACAACGATGCCTTCGGATTCCAGATCGGAATGGACATGAAGTACAAATACCGTCGCATGGACTGGGGATTCAAGACCCGCGTCGCGCCGGTATTGAACTTCGCCGAGCAGGTGAGCCAGTTGAGCGCGACCGGAGCGGAAAACGAGATCAACCAGGGTTTCTGGGCCGACGCACAAAACATTCCCTTCCGATCCTGGTCCGCGACGAAGGATAAAGCCTCGTGCGTGCTGGAGTTCGGAGTCGGGATCGATTATCACATCTATCCGAACATGAAGCTATACGCCGGATACGACATGATGTGGGCCTTAGGTCTTGCCTTGGCCCCGGAGCAGATCAGTTGGAATCCGGAAACCGCCCCGTGGATATCGGCCGGTTCGAAGGTCTTCTTCCAAAGCCTGAACCTGGGAGCGGAATTAGTCTGGTAATCAAGGACGCCGGAAAAACTCCGGCGACCAAAGGCGAGGACCGGGACGACGGCCCGCGACGGCTTTCCGCTAGGAGGGCTACCGCGGGCCGTTTCCTGTTGTCAGGGGGGCGTGGACTCTCTTGCGGCACGAGGTTTCCCGGAAGAATTTGCCATTGGACGCCTCTGGGGGTCTTGCAAATTTCCTTCCGGCGGACGAGAATGCAATATCCAAGTTGATAAATCGAGTAATCATCTCCGTCTGGTCCCATTCAGGAGTCTATCGAGCATGAATCCCACCGTCGCGAGTATCCGGCAGACCGCACTCCACAATTATGAGGTGGCCGCCGAGCGTCTGAACCTGGAGCCGTCGGTCCGAAAGCGGCTTCTCGACCCCAAGGAACGGATCGAGCTGAGCATCAACCCGGCGCTGCCCAGCGGTCGAGTCGTCCACGTGAAGACCTTCGTGGTCATCCATAACGATGCGCTGGGACCGGCCAAGGGGGGCATCCGGATGACGGAAGACGTGACATTGGACGACATCATGGGCCTCGCCATGGAAATGACCTGGAAGACCTCCATTATCGGCGTCCCCTTCGGCGGGGGAAAATCCGGAATCTCCTTCGAGAAAGACGGCCTTTCCCCGATGGATAAGGAGGCCTTGATCCGCTCCTTTACTCGAGCCGCCAGGCGGCACATCGGGCCGGAACTCTACATCCCCGCCCCGGACATGGGGACCAACGAGGAGGACATGGCCCACATCCGCGACTGCATCTCCTACAGCGAAGGACGTTCCATTACCGCGGGATGCTTCGTGACCGGAAAGCCCCTCATCCTCGGTGGAATCGCGGGGCGCCGCGAGGCGACCGGCAAGGGGGTCGTCTACACCGTCTTGGCCCTCTGCGAGCGGCTCGGAATGAACGTAGCCGAAACACGTGTCACCGTACAAGGATTCGGAAACGTCGGGTCGGTCGCCGCGGTTGAAATGGCCGGGTACGGCGCGACGATCGTCGGCGTGTCGGACATCACGGGCGCCGTCACCAATCCGGACGGACTCGACATGACCGCCCTGGCGGCCCACTATGACGAAACCGGACAGGTCCGTGGATTTTCGGGCGGAACCGATATCCCCAGGGACGCCCTGCTCGAAGTCGATTGCGATATCCTCATCCCCGCCGCGGCCGGCTCGCAAATCACCGACCGGAATGCGCCGCTCATCCGCGCAAGGATCATCGCCGAAGGGGCGAATGCGCCCACGACTCCCAGCGGCGACGCCATCCTGAACGATCGGGGCATTCTCGTCATTCCGGACATCCTCTGCAATGCCGGCGGCGTGTTCGTCTCTTTCCTCGAGTACACGCAGGAAACCCAGCGCGAACAGATGACCGTGGAAGAGGTCGAAGGCCGTCTCTCGGACCGGATGCGACAACGCTTCAACGAGGTATACGAGAACTCGCAGAAGCAGGGTCATCCCATGCGCGAAGCGGCCATGGATATCGCCGTCGCCCGAGTCGTCGAGGCGACGCGGGTAAGAGGGATTCTGCCGTAGTGCATTGGCGAACGAATTTGTCAAACGGAGATCTTCGGGTTGCCGTTTTGGTTTCCTTCCGGCCATTGCGGTACTTGGCCACGTGGCTGACCCGCGGATGAAGTGATGAAGTGTTGACAAAGCACCAGAACCGCCCCCAAGCATAAGGCCTCTCGGGCCACATTGAGCGAGGTTGAAAAAGTCCGGGGTAGACTTTTTTCAACAGCCTGTTAGACCTGCCGAAGACATCGAAGCAAAGGTACCGTGCCGTGAGCAACAAACGAAAAGGCGCCGAATCGAGGTTGGGAAAGAGAGGAAAATGGGATCGCTTCCTGCCGGCCTTGCTGCTGACGTCGGCCTTCGCGTGGATATTCCATCCAGGTCTCCCGGCCGCGGCCTTCAACCCCGATGCTGCCGCGATCCTCCGCGACCGGCACGGGATCGACCACATCCTCTTCATCAAACGGAAGACTTACCAGTCGTCCCACTACTACACCGACTACGTCGACGGCTGCAAGTTCTTCGGGACGGATATCCGCGTCTTGGACCTGAAGACCGGCGAGACGCGGTCGATTCTCCCCGAGCGGCTCAAGACTGGCATCGTCGGGCGGATGGACCTGTCATTTGACGCGAAGCGGGTCGTCTTCGACTGGAAGGCGGACGACAAGAGCGGATTCCATATCTGGGAGATGAACGTCGACGGCGGCGGCTGCCGGCAGTTGACGTTTCCACCGGCGGACGAAGCGGAGATCGTCGCCAAGTACCACAACTACAAGGAAAACCCTCATCATTGGGTGAACTTTCCCGACAAGTACCCGGTCGACTTCGGCGTCTACGGGCATTGGTTCGACGACATGCACCCCTGCTATTTGCCGGACGGCGGTATCGCGTTCATCTCGACCCGATGCCGGCACGGGATATTGTGCGACGGAGGAGACATCCTCACGTCGACCGTCCTTTACCGGATGGACGCGAACGGCGGCCGGTTCGAAAAGCTTTCCGATTCGTCCGTGTCGGAGGCGAACCCGGCCGTGATGGAGGATGGGCGGATTCTCTACACGCGGTGGGAATACGTCGATAAGGGCGCGTCGTGCGTGAAGTGCCTCTGGGCGATGGGCACCGACGGGACGGCGTCCGTCGAGATTTTCGGCAACGACCATGCCATGCCGCCCTCCATTATTCACGGCCGGCAGATACCGGGCGAGCCGAATCTGTTCGTCGCCACGGCCGCCCCGCATTGTCCCAACACGGGGGTCGGCGGTCTTATCTTGATCGATACGACGAAGAACATCCGCTCGGCGGAAGCCATGACCCTCCTCACTCCGGAGACGACCATCCTGGCGGAAGGTTGGTACGCCCATCCGAAGTCGGAACTCTACGAGAAGGCCGGAGAACTGGCCCAGTGCATGGGACCGCACTTCGCCGATCCTTTTCCGTTGGACCGCGGCACGTTCCTCATGGCATGCCAACCCCATGCGGACAAGATGTGGAAGGAACCGTGCGGGTATGGGATATTCCTCTACGAAGGCCCGGGCCGCTACGCGCCGGTCTATCAATGCGCCGATTCGAGTTGTTGGATGCCGATACCCTTGAGACCGCGAGAACGCCCTCCGGTAAGAACCGGGCCCCGCGACGCGACGGTCGCCGAGGTGAAACTCGCGGGCCGGCCGGCGGCGCTGTGCATCGTGACGGACGTTTACCAGGGGATGACGGGGGTCGCGCGCGGCGACGTCAAGTTCCTCCGCGTGAATGAGCAAGTCCCGCGTCCCTGGGCGGCCCGGCGATTCTGGCGAGAACCCGCCTCGGGGAGTTTCGACCAGCAGCATTCCCCCGTCGGCGCGACGCACCTGGGGCTCAAGATACAATGGGGTGTCGTCCCGGTCGAGGAGGACGGCTCGGCCCATTTCTACGTTCCGGCCGACCGGAATATCTTCTTACAGGCCCTTGACGCCGATTTCCAGGAAATCCAGCGGGAAAGGACGTACGTGAACTACCGCCCCGGGGAGGTCCGTTCCTGTATCGGCTGCCACGAGACCCAGCACGACGCGCCGCCGGTGAAGGCCGCCCCCTTGGCTCTTTCCCGAGCGCCTTCGATCCCGGGCCCCCAACCGGGTGAGGAGACCGGTCGGCGGTGTCTGGATTTCGAGGCCGACATCCAACCCATTCTCGATCGCCATTGCGTCGAATGCCACGATGGGAACCATGCCGAGACCGATCTCGATCTTACCGGCCGCCGCACACGGTTTTTCAACGTGGCGTACGAGAACCTCATCGGCAGAAAGTGCTCCGCTGATGATTCCTACGAGGTGAAGAACCGCGACCTCGTCGGCAGGCTTATCATGGAAATCCATCCCAAGGTCGGGAACGCGGAATATCTGCCCCCGAAGACGCTCGGGTCCACGACTTCGAAGCTGATCCGGATGCTCCGCGAGGGGCACGAAGACATAAAACTCTCGCGCGAAGAGATGGTTGCGTTGACGACGTGGGTCGATTCGAACTGCCAATACTACGGGAGCTATTGGGGGAGGAAACATCTGGCCGAGGAAGGGCACCCGGATTTCCGGCCGAAGGTGGCGTTCGAGGTGGCGATCTCGGAGGAAGAGCGCGTGGTCGAAGGAACCGCGAATGGACGCGAATGAACACGAAGGGGGAAGAGGGTGGGTCAGGACGAACCACGAATGAACGCGCTCGCTGGCGATTAGACCGAAAGCCGCCGCGACGACGGCCGCGCCCGATTCGTTATGCTCCGCGCGAAGGAGCGGGAAGCGCCGTCAACACTTGTTTTACGGGTTGGCAACATGGCGAAGCACCGCAATCTCCCGAGTGAATCCAAAACGGCAACTCGAACATTCACGTTTGACAAAGCACTAGTTTTTGATCAGATCCCGGCTGTCGATCATCAGCGTCACCGGACCGTCGTTGACGAGTTCGACGTTCATCATCGCGGCGAAACGGCCGGTGGCGGTAGGGATGCCCTGTTCGGAGACCCTCGCGACGAAGTATTCGTAAAGCCGTTTTGCCTTCTCCGGGGGCGCGGCGGCGGTGAAGCTGGGCCGGCGGCCTTTGCGGCAATCGCCCAGGAGCGTGAACTGGCTTACGACCAGCATTGCCCCGTTCACGTCGTTCAGCGCGAGGTTCATCTTCCTCTGTTCGTCCTCGAAGACCCGCAGACCGACAAGCTTCCGCGCAAGCACCTCGGCATCGGCATCCGTATCCCCTTGGGCGACGCCAAGCAGGACGAGGAGACCTCGTTTGATTTCTCCGCGAATCTCTCCGTCAACCGTTACCTTCGCGCGGCTGACTCGTTGAATACATGCTAGCACGGATTCCTTGCGCCTTTGCTCTTCACACCGCCTTGCAGCCCCACGACACAACCGCTATCATACTCGTTTTCCGGAAAGTCACCAACACCGCCCAACGCGATGGCCCCTCCCCCCAAACCGCTGATCGCCCTCACCCTCGGCGACCCCGCCGGCGTCGGCCCGGAAATCATTGCCGGCGCGTGGCCGCGCGAGGAACTGCACGCGTCGTGCCGGCCGTTCGTCATTGGCAGGCCGGAAATCGTCCGCCGCGCGATTGATCTGCTGGGGCTCACCGTCGCGCCGGTCTCCGCCGCCTCGCCCGAGGAGGCCGAGCCGACCGTCGCGACGATGCCGGTCCTCGAATGCGGTTCCCCCGAAGCGGCATCGGGTCCGAAATGCGCGATCGACCCCCGCTCCGGCCAGGCCGCGTACGATGCCGTCGTCACCGCGACGCGTCTGGCCCTCGAAGGCCGCGTCGACGCGATCACGACGGCCCCCTTGCATAAGGAGGCCCTCCACGCCGCCGGGCACGACTACCCCGGCCATACCGAGCTTCTGGCCGAGATGTGCGGCGTCCGCGATTTCGCGATGATGCTCTATCTCGGCCCCGCGGAACCGATCCTCTCCCCCGCCGGCCTGGCCGTCGTCCACGTCACGCTCCATACGTCCATGCGCGCCGCCCTGGCGGAATTGACGCAAGAGGCCGTCCTCGTCAAATGCCGTCTCGCCAACGACTTCATGACCATCATGAAGGGCGAGCGCCCCAACATCGGTGTCTGTGCTCTCAACCCCCACGGGGGTGAAGGCGGCCTCTTCGGCGACGAGGAAATCAACATCATCCGCCCGGCCGTCGAACGCGGCCTCGCCGAGGGAATGCATCTGGAGGGCCCCATGCCGTCCGACACGATCATGGTCCACGCCAAGAACGGCCGCTTCGACGCCGTCGTCGCCATGATCCACGACCAGGGCCACATCGCGCTGAAACTCCTCGGCATGCACCGCGCCGTCAATGTCACCTTGGGTCTGCCCATCATCCGTACCAGCGTCGCCCACGGTACGGCCTTCGATATCGCGTGGCAGGGGAAGGCGGAAGTGGGAAGCATGTTGGAGGCGGTGAGAGTGGCGGCGAAATTAGCCAAGAAGAGAGTGTAAGCCGCAACTGGGAGCGACGAGAGTAGCGGACTATGTGGCCGACGCGGAATAGCCGTCCAACCAGGTTTTTTTTCACCCCGACCCCTGAATTCTGGAACCTAAGCGCTTTCTCCCATGCCCGATTCGAATACGTGTCTGATCTACCTCATCCGTCACGCGGCCACCGCGAATAACAGGGCGCGGCCTCCCATTCTGCAGGGGCGGCGGACCGATCCGGAGTTGTCTCCGGAGGGTGTCGAACAAGCCGCGCAAACGGCGGGCTTTCTCGCGAACTACCCGATTGACGTCGTCTTTTCGAGTCCGCTACGCCGCGCCATGGAAACGGCCGCCGCGATTGCCGCCCCGCACGGCCTGGAGGTCACCCCCGATGCGGGTTTCATCGAGGCGGACGTCGGGGAGTGGGAGGGCCTGTCGTGGGATAAAATCGAGGCGGAATTCCCCGACGAATATCACGGCTTCATGACCGACCCCGAGGTCAGTCCGTATCGCCGGGGCGAGAGCATCGGCGACGTCCACCGCCGCACCCTGCCCCACTTCGAACGGCTCGCCGCCGAAAACCCGGGGAAATCAATCGTCCTCGTCGCCCACAATGTCGTCAACCGGGCCTACATCGCCCACGTCATGGGAATCCCCGTCGGCAAATACCGGAGTGTTCCTCAAAGCAACTGTGGCATCAACCTCCTCCGCTTCCGTGACGGGAAGATGACGGTGCTGACCATCAATGGGCGGTTTCACCGCCCCGTATGAGTCGAGTCGCCCCGGATGAATCATGGCGCCGGCGTCTTACCGCTTCGCTTTCTCCCGCGACTTCCCGTAAAGATACGGATTGAGTGACGGGTCGTTGTACATCTTCATTTGCCGATAAACCTTCAGACGCTTCTTTCCGAGGCGGATGTCGTCCCACAACTGGCCGAGCGCTTCCGAAAGGTCCCGCTTCTGGACTCGCAGAATCTCCAGCCTGTCCACCGCACGGCGACGGTGACTCTCCTCGACCTCCGCGCGCGCCGCCTGCTCCTCCATGTGGAATATCCGCAACGCCAGAATCGAAAGCCGATCAATCGCGCTGCCCGGGGTCTCCGTGTTCAGCGGCGCAATCGGATCGGGCTGAATCCCGTAGCGCTGAAGCTCATCGAGAATCGCCAAGTCCATCAATTCGATATGATCGTTCCGCTGCTGGTTCAATTGGTCGATCCGCCGTTTGACGCCGGCAATTTCGGCGTCCGACGCATCGGGACTCCGCGCAATGTCCTCCTCGTGCCACAGGCGGAAATTGAACGCATGCTGGCGGCAAACCAGCTCCAAAAACCCCTCGTAAGGGTTGTCAACCTCCTCCTCGTGCCACCGCCGGACGGTCTCCTCGTGAAGCTTCAAAATGGAAGGAATGTCAAACATGGGAAGCCTGCTGAAAATAAAAAGGGCCATGCGCCGATTGCGCGGAATCGCTCTCCTCAAGAAGCCGCGATCATGCGGCTCAGTGGTGAACCCTAGCCGTTTTGCGCCTGGCGGACAAGGGGAAATCTGGTCGGAGCCTCTTGGCCTCTTGGCCTCTTGTCATGAAACCTCCGTACGGCACCCGGAACCACTCAACGCATCCTAAACCCGTTTCCGGTGGACTGGTGAGGTACCGGAATTGCTAAAAGTCGGTCCGGAGCGAGCTACAATGGTTTGGGCTTATTCCACGACCGGACCCCCCCGGCGACCCAGGCTACGGCCAACGAGGCGCGGAGCCATTGCATGACACTGGGATTGACGACTTGCTTCCTGGCAAAACCACCCAGGATTGTCGAGGACCTGAAAGACCGAACCTTGCCCCGCGAAGCCTGAAAGACGCGAGTATTCAAAAGAATATCGCCAGTTTTTTGTTTCACTGCCCCGATGGTGGGATGAAACCAAGTGACCACCGGGAATTGAAGCCAATTGCGTTGGAAGAAACCGGATTGCTGGGCGTCCGGGGGCCTTTTGTGCCCGCGCCTGGTCAGTTTTTCTTCCCGCCAAAGCGGAAACGGTCGTGGGGAACCCTTGCCGCGCAGGGGGACTTTTGCGAATAATCTTGCAAACCCTCACTTTTTCCACCCCAAATCCAGAGGAGAGTGTCACATGAAACTCACTTGCACAAGAGTCGTCGCGGCCGCGATGACCGCGGTATTCCTCTTGACGGCCGGCAGTTGTGCCGCTGAAGTCAAGGTCGGAGACAAGGGACCGGATTTTTCCGCGTTGGCGAATGTCGACGGTAAGGAGCATTCCCTGGGCGATTTCAAGGACGCGAAGGCGGTCGTCGTGGTCTTCACATGCAACCACTGTCCCGTCGCGAAGGCATACGAGGACCGGTTGATCGCGATTCAGAAGGACTATAAGGATAAGGACGTCCAGATCGTCGCGATCAATCCGAACAGCCCCAAGAAACAGCCTCAAGACAGTTTCGAGAAGATGAAGGAACGGGCGGCCGGGAAGGATGTCGGAGACTGGCGCGACAACAAGGATCCGTTCAATTTCCCGTATCTCTTCGACGCGACGCAGGAAGTCGCCAAGGCGTATGGAGCGACATGCACTCCTCATGTCTTTATTTTGGATAAAGACCGTAAGATCGCGTACACCGGCGCTATCGACGACAACATGGACGCAAGCAAAGTGAAGGAATCGTTCGTTCGCGACGCGCTCGACGCGATTCTCGCGGGCGAGAAGCCTCCGAAGCCCGCCACTAAGCAGTTCGGATGCAGTATCAAATGGGAATAGCGATCGCGACCTGCCCTTGCTTCGAACCGGGTTGAGGTCATGCCCGGATTCTGGGAGGGTCTATGCGTAGAGAATCGGGTGGCACCGTCCGCTTATTCGCCCTTGATGGGCATCCAGCCGGTGAGCAACGCGTGCCACCCGTTCTTTTTTGACGGATGGCGTACTTTTTTCGACGGATGGCGTATCCACTCTCTCATTAGTTTTCGTTGACCACACGAGGTTTCCGATGGGATTTCCGATGACGCGATCCGCACCCGGTTTTGGTTTGACTCTTTCCGTTTGCATTCTTCTGACCGGTTGTTCGAAGACGGAAACGCCGGAGGACGCGAGACGAACACTACCGGTCGCCCGGCTCGATGAGTCTATCGAAGCGAAGCCGGATCGGGAGATCACTCTCCGCGTGATCGATGAGAAGGGACTGGCCGAGGCGATCGGGAGGCATGGGGGCAAAGTCGTTCTGGTAGACTACTGGGCTACGTGGTGCATGTCTTGCGTCGAACTCTTTCCACATACGGTGGAACTGCATCGGGAGCTTTCCGAGCAGGGACTGGTCGTTATTTCCGTCAGTCTCGACGCTCCCGAGGCGGAATCGGCGGTGCTTGCTTTCCTGAAAAAGCGCGGGGCGACCTTCGAGAACTTCCTCAGCCGCTATGGGGCGGGAATGGAGTCGTTCGAGAAGTTCAACCTCCCCGGGACGCTCCCCCAGCTTCAGCTCTTCGACCGCGAGGGTAATTTGCGGCACACGTTCCCACCGGCGCAAAGCGCCCCGGACACCGAGGCACTCGACGCGGCGGTCCGGGAACTGCTCCTTTCGACGGCTGCGCCCGGCGCGGACGGTTAAGCCTCTTGGAAAGGAGCCCTGGACCGCGGGAACCGAGAGGTCTGGTATACTACGATTCCTCTCGCGTGGCACGAAATCGGGCGGAAAATTCTTGCCTAACGGCGCGGTTCCACTCATAATCGCTGTAACGGTTATCCGTGAGGGTGGGGCGCGCGCCCCGCCGGCGGAAACGGTTTTTGCCCACTGGGAGGAACATCATGAGAGCACTGAGTTTGGGGTTCGCGATTCTCTTGGTTACGAGTCTCGTGCCGCTTGCGGACGCACGCGATGCCGTGACGGACGACATCGTCGTCGCGAGCATTAACGGCGGCCAAGGTCTCGTCCGCGTCCGCGACGGCGACACCCTGTTGGATTTGGACAATCCGCTGACGCAGAACGACTTCATCAACCCGCGTACCGTCTCCGTCAGGGCCAGCGCGCATAAATACGCAGGATAAGTAAAACAGGTAAGCTTGCGCGAT
>CAZFQG010000144.1:0-17082 GCA_964520785.1 uncultured Planctomycetaceae bacterium
CTCGGGAGTTCACGGAGCGGTTCTGCGAAAACGCCTCGGTCGCGCCGGAGGACATCCGCCCCGCGGAATACCTGCCGTTTATCGAGGCGTGGCACGCGCACGTGGCCTCCGTGCGGATGGACTTCTTTCAGAGGTTCACGCCGGCCTTTGGGATTCCCTGGACGGAGGCGATTGCCGGCTGCCCCGTGAAGGCGGCCCCCGGTTCGCTTTGGGCGGAGCCGTGTCTGGACGATTTGTCGCGCCGGCCGGAAATCCGATTCGATCCGTCGAATCCGTGGGTTGAAAAGCTGATTGAATTTACCGACACCCTCGTTGAGGTGGCCGCGGGGCGATTTCCCATCGCCGCGCCCCAGTTTCGAGGGCCCCTGGACATGCTGGCGGCCCTGCGGACCCCGGCCGGCATGTGCATGGATCTGGTCGACCGGCCGGAGGAAACGGCCGAACTACTAGCCGAGCTGGCCGCGTTGTGGATCGCCTTGGGCCGCGCCGTCGTGGAGCGGATCGAGCCCTTCCAGGGGGGGTACGTCGCGCGGATGGGAAGCTGGACGCCCGGTCCGGTCGTGACCATGCAGAACGACGTGTCCACCCTGGTTTCGGCCGTGCAGTACGCCAGGGTGCTCGGCCCCCTGGACGAGCGGATCGCGGCGAGTTTCCCGTGTACCGAGTTCCACATGCACGCCTCGGAACTCCACCAGGTGAAGAACATCGCCGCGCTCGAGCGGTTGACGACTTTCCAGTTGACCCTGGAACACACGCTCGGGGGACCCTGCCTGGAGGCGGAACTCACCGCGGCTCGCCGCATCCTCCAGCACAAGCCTTTATTATTGACATGCCTGGACACGACTTCCGCCGATCGCTGCCTCGCGGAACTGCCCCATGACGGACTTTGCGTCGCCCTGGCGACGAATGAACGGATCATTCCGGCCGGGTTCGTCGATTGGCTGTCGCGGCACTGCGTGTAGAAGGCCTGAGTGGAACATCGACCGATTGCCGTTTGCCCGATCGTCCCAATTGGGGGCGTTCGGCGCTGTCGGGCACGAATTGACTCCATAAGCCGATTTGGTAAACAACGATTCACGAATACGCGAACATGGCTACCGATACCCGATCCAAGCTGAAACTTCCTGCCGCCCGATATGGGGCCAGCGCGTACGAAAGCGCCGAGAACGATCTTCCCACGCAGTACCCGCGGACCATGGGTCCCAACGTGATGAGATACCTGCAGGCGGTGGTCGACAGCGGCCTCAGCCGCAAGGGGACCATGGTCGACCGGTTCGAAAAAGCCTTCGCCGAGGCCCTCGGCGTCAAACACTGCATTGGCACCCCGGGCTGCAATCCGGCCTTGCACTGTCTGGCGGCCGCCTTCGACTTCGAGCCGGGGGACGAAATCATCGTCAGTCCGATCACCGACTACGGAACCATCACCGGACTCGTCGCCGAGAATTACATCCCCGTGTTTCCCGATGTCGAGCCGGGGACGGTTAATCTCAGCGCGCGTACCATCGAAGGGTGCATCAGCGACCGCACCCGCGCCATTCTCGTCGTCCACAAGACGGGCATCATCTGCGACATGGACCCGATCATGGATATGGCGAGAAGCCGCGGGCTGATCGTCTACGAGGATGCGTGCCAGGCCGTCTTCGGCCGCTACAAGGGCCGGCTCGCGGGAACGCTTGCCGACGCGGCCGCGTTTTCGTTCGATTCCGAGAAGACGATGGGCTCGGACATGGGGGGATGCCTCGTGACCAATGACGACGACCTGGCCGAGCGGGTCCGTTTTATGGGACAAAGCCGGGGGGCCGTGTCCGAGCCCGGTTTCGGCCGCAAGCACATTAAGCGCGGCTACGCCTTCCGAATGCCCCAATGTACCGCGGCGATGTGTCTCGGCCAGTTGGAGATCATCGAGGAACAGGTGCTCCATCGCGACCGGATGTACCGCCTGCTTGCCGGTCTGATCGACGATATCCCGGGCGTGAAGGCCCTGGAGGTTCCCGATTATGTCGACGTCTATTCGCCCTGGATGTTCAGTATGAACATCGAGCTGAGCGAGTTCGACTGTTCCGCGGACGCATTCGCGGAGGAGCTGGTCGCCGAGGGGATTCCCAACGCTGGAACCGGTAGATACTATTTGATGCCGGTCGGCGCGGCCTTTCTGGGGGAGAACGCGAGGAAGAAAATCTATCCGTACTCCATGCCCCCCGCCTCAAGGGAATACACCTACGACGAAACGACCTGCCCCTGCGCGTGGGAGTTTCTGCAGAGCTGGATCCGCTGGGCCACGTTCTGCGAGAAGTACCAGGAGGAGGACTGCGCCAAAGCGGCGGAGATCATCGCCCGGGTCGCCAACCGGCATCGTGTTTCGTAGACCAGGACATCGAGTTCATGACTTTCCGCCTCGGCCTCGTCGGCCTGTGTACGTCGCATCCCCTGAAGTGGACTCCGCTTATCCGCGAACTGGCGGCCGAGGACCGCATTGACGTGGAGATTGCCGGAGTTTGGGACGACGGCGAGGTCCGCCCTAGCGGGTACGCCGAGGAGTTCGGCCGCGAGTTCGGCATTCCCCGGGTGTTCAATTCCCTCGATCAAATGGCCGCCGAAGTGGACGGAGCGATTATCCACGCGGCGAATTGGGACCGGCGCGTCGACCTCGCCGCGGTCTTCGTGGACGCCGAAAAACCCGTTTTGCTCGATAAGCCGATCGTGGGTACACGGGTGGACGTCGATACGATGCTGGGGTGGATTGCGGAGGGGGCCCGGCTCTGCGGCGGTTCGAGCCTCCGCCATGCGCCGGAAGTCCAGTCGCTTCTGGCGGTACCGGAAGAGGACCGGGGCCGCCCTCACACGGTTTTCGTCGGATGCGGAACGGATACGTTCTTCTACGGCATCCACGCCTACTCCTTGCTTTGCGGGATAATGGGACCGGGGTTGGAATCGGTCCGCCATTTGGCGGATGCCGGCGAGCGACTCATCGAGTGCGCGTGGGACGACGGCCGAGTCGGGATTATCAGTCTCGCGGGGCCGGGTAAGCTGCCGTTTCACGCGACCGTCGTGACGCCGAGGACTGTGAGCCAATTCACCGTCGATCCGGCCGGAATCTACCGCGCGGCCTTGGAGGCGTGGCTGCCGTACCTGAGCGGTTCCGCCGTTCGGCCTCCGGTTACCGCGATGGGTTTGTTCGAACCGGAGCTGGCCGCGCTGGCGGCCGCATTTTCACGCCAGGAGGGGGGCAGCGAAGTTGGGCTGAGCGAAATTCCCGATGATTTTCACCCTTACGACGGCGCGGCGTTCGTCGAGGCATATCGGAAGAAAGCGTGATTGCACCCCAAGACCAATTCGTTCACGATGTCGTCGCGGCGTTCGGCAAGGCGCCGGTGCGGGGAATCGCGCCCCTAGGGGGGACGGCATGTCCGAAATTCGCCGTGGATACGCCGGCGGGGCGCTTCGTTGTTCGCGTCCGGGCGGAGGAATTCTCGCCGGAGCCGTTTGTCCGATTCGATCACGAGGCGATGACGCGGCTGGCCGGAGCGGGGCTTCCCGTCCCGGAACCGCAGGTGGCACGGGACGGCCGCACCTGGGTCGGCCGCGAGGGGCGCATCGTCGAACTGCTTTCCTGGAAAGACGGCGACGCGTACGTGGACGTCGACTTCGATAGAATCGCCGGCGTGGGCCGCTTCCTGGGCCGCTTTCACGCGGTCTTCTCGGAGGGTGCCCCCGAAGGTAAGGAGGGATTCGTCCGCGAAGACCATCCGGATATGCTGCTTCCGATTATCGAGGGGCTACGTCCGCTGGCAAAGGACGCGGCCCAGCGCGAGGGACTGGCATACGTAGAGAGCCAACTCGACCGGGTCCGAAATGAACTGGACGCGGGTTTGTACGAAAGGCTTCCCGCGGCGGTCATTCATGGAGACATCCATCACGGGAATCTGCGGTTCGAGGGGGCGGATGTGTCCGCCGTCTACGACTTCGATTACATGAGCCGCCAGGCACGCGCCCGGGACTTGTGCGACGCGGTGATGTTCTTCGGATCGACCCGGGGTGAGCCGCTCGATTTCGACGACATCCGCTCGCTGACGCAGCCCTTCTTTCCGGACCGGAAGCGGACCGCGGCGTTGCTGGAGGGCTACCAAGAGACGACTCCACTCGGGGAACTGGATCTGCTCGGTCTGCGATTGCTCATCCGGTCCCAATGGGTGCAAATTCGCCTCCGCGGGTCGCGGAAGATCCCGGCGGCGGAAAGGGTCGCGTTCGTGACGGACCGGTTCGAGACGGTGATCGACTGGCTCGACCGCGAATCGGAACCATTTTTCGCCGCGTTTGCTTTGGGGAAATCGTGAGAATCGCCCACAACGGTATAACAAGGAGTATTTCCATGAGAACAAGGTTTTTCTTTACGGTGTTCGCCTTCTTCGGTATTGTCTCACCGGCGAGCGCGGCCGAAACGGTGATCGTGGCTCCGGAGAATCTCGCTCCGTTGGAACAATACGCCCTTTCGGAACTGGCGGATCACGTCGCAAACACCTTCGGCTCGGCGCCGCGAATCGTCGCGCCCGGCGATGCCGTACCGGCCGGGGCTCTCGAAATCGTCTTCGGCCGTACCGAGACGAATCCCCGCCTGGCGTCTCTGGCGGCGGAGGGCGCGTTCCGGCCGAATCGCCAGGAGCAAGGATTCGCGATCCGCGTCCCCAAGGGCGATCCCGAAGCCGCGCGGACCATCGTCCTTTGCGGGGCGGATGAGCATGGGCTGCTTTGGGCCGTCCGGGATCTTTCGCACTTCCATCTCTACAGTGACGGCGGCGAGCCTGTTTTCGAACCGGCGGATGTCTCGTTCGCGCCGGTAATCAAGTGCCGCCAGATTTCGGAATCGGGCTGCAATCTCTACGAGTGCGAGAACCCGCACGAAAAATTCATGTTCACGTGCCATTTCAATCGGGACACGAGGAAGGCGGAATTCACCAAGAAGTACTACGTCGATTGGCTGAGTGAATGGAAGATCAACGTCGCCGGGATGCTCTGGTGCAACTACCCGGTTTACGACGAAGCGTATGCCGACTTCGTCCGCTATGCCCATTCGCGCGGGGTGAAAGTGGTCGCGTTCATGTGCCCCTTCCGGCCCGGGCATGAGAAACCGCCGGGGGAGGGCCTCGAAGCCGGGAGCGAAGGGGCCGGGGACTGCCCTCGTGATCCGGAGAACCGCAAGTGTTATTTCAACCGGCTGGCCGAACTGATCACGCGCGAACCTCTGGTGGACGGCATCTGCCTGGAGACCCCGGAACACGACGGGATCGCCTGTCCCTGCCCCGAGTGCGGGAAGAACCCCTACCCGGGCATTCAGATGCTCAACGAGCTGGTCGCCGAGATTAAGAAGCACCGGCCGGACCTGCCGATCTCTTTTTCACTGAAGGAACCGACGCCGAATCGCGAGGCGGCGGAGGCCGTATTGAGGCGGCTGATTCCCCTGGACGGTCCGCATGACTGGTACTCCAACAGCTATGTCAGCCGCGACGACCGGGCCCACTGGCACGCCGTTTCGCACCAATGCGGTACGTATTTGCGACCGTTCCGTAACCGGCTCCGGAGCAAGTCGTCGGAAGCCGAGGAGATCGACGGAGTCTACTACGACTTCCGCCTCGCCGCGGAAAACGGCGTGATCGGCTACGGGTTCTGCTACCGATTTTACGGCGGCCGCTTTGGCAGTTACACGGTCCACGAGGACGAAGCGATGCGCAAGAGGTATCCCGATCGGCTGGGGCCCTTTTCGTTGGCCCTGCTCGGCGAGGCGTCGTTCGATCCGTTTTCCGAAGGCGAAGCTCGCGAAAAGAAGCTCCGCCGACTTAGAGCGTTGACCATTCCCGATTATCCGAGACGGTGAGAGTCCTCATGACGCGCCTAGAACGGACGCCAGGTGGAACCAAGACCTGGACGTGGTTTATTTGCGGCATTCTCTTTCTTGGCACGGTGAACGCCTATCTGGACCGGCAGACCATGTCGTTGCTCTCGCCGCTGATCTGCGGGGAGTTCAATCTCAACAACGAACAGTGGGGAGAATTGCTTTCCGCGTTCCGCTGGACGTACGCCTTTGCGCAGATTCCCGCCGGTTACCTCGCGGACCGCTTTTCGGTACGAGTGGTTTTTGCCGTCGCGGTGGGCGTCTGGTCGCTGGGAAGTGCCGGAGGCGCCTTCGCGATCGGCCCGCGGACTCTCGCCTGGACCCGGCGCGTACTCGGCCTGGGAGAGGCGTTCCAGTGGCCGTGCTCGCTGCGGGTGACGGCCAATATGCTGCCGCCGGAGGACCGCGGATTGGCCAACGGCTTTTTCACGAGCGGAGCGGCGACCGGTTCGCTCATGGCGCCGTTCATCATCCTCCCCTTGGCATCGCTATTCGGCTGGCGAGTGGCGTTTTTCATTATTGGTTCGATCGGGTTCTTCTGGATTGCGCTCTGGTGGGCCGCTACGGGACGTCCTGAGACGCTCCGCCCCGTCGACAAGGATCAGGCGTCGCCGGCCGTGAAGCGACAGTCGCTTGTACAGCAAACCGCGTTCATCCTCCGTCAGCCGGGGTTCTGGCTTCTGATGATCGTCGCGTGCTCCATCAATCCCTGTACCTATTTCATCGCCGAATGGATCCCGAAATACATGCACGACCAGCGGGGTTTCGGTATCCTGGGGGCGGGGTTCATTTCCACGCCGATATTCCTGAGCATGGATGTCGGAAATATCGGCGGGGGTGGATTGGTAAAGTACCTCGCGGCCAGAGGCATGTCTCTGCGCCGCGCGCGGGGAACGACCGTTACGGTGGCTTCTCTTCTGGTGCTTCCGGCCGCCCTGGCCAGCCACGTGGGGAATCCGTACGTCTGCATCGGTCTTCTCGTGGTCGCCATGTT
The DNA here is from genome assembly GCA_964520785.1 of uncultured Planctomycetaceae bacterium. Lineage (GTDB taxonomy): Bacteria > Planctomycetota > Planctomycetia > Pirellulales > Thermoguttaceae > CAZFQG01. The sequence continues at coordinate 6,882 of CAZFQG010000144.1, forward strand.
CGGCATCGCCGCCATCGGCGCGAACTACCTGGCCGCTCTCCAAGAGGTCTCGTTCCAAAGCGTAGGTCTCGTGGCCGGCCTGCTCGGAACGGTGAGCAACATCTTCGCCGCCACGGCGAATCCGTTCATCGGCTCCTACGTAGACCGGACGGGAGACTTCCACCTCGTTTTTCTGGCACTGGCGATGTTTCCCCTGGTTGGGCTGGCGGCATTGCTGACATTCGACGCCGTCGTCGCCCGACGGGATACGTAAAGAACAGGGATTCCGCGACTCCGGTTGCTCTCCATGGTCCTCCATCCTTATGCCGGAATTCGCCGCACGCAACGCCCATGAGGAACCGGGGGGACTCGGAACCCGGTCGAACTGCTCGGTGCTTCGGTTTTCCACGCGGCGCGCCGTGCTGGGAAGGCGAATGCCGCGAACGCGGACAAGGCGATCCTCTATCCAAGAACGCCGGCCCGATAATGGGCGGCGATCTGCTCCGCCGACAACGCCCCGGGGTAAACGGCCGCCTCGCACAGTTTTCCTTCCCAGTTGAAACGGTTGTCGCACCGGCCGCCGACGAATAGCCCTGACGCACCTTCCGGAAGGGTGCATGCGAGTCTTCCTGCGCCGTCGAGCTTCCCGTTGAGGAAAATGCGAATGTCGTCTCCCCGGCGGACCAGGGCGACGTGCAGCCAGGTCTTGACCGGGACCACGGTTGTTCCGGCAAGCCATTCGTGGCGTTCGTCGCCATTGTAGACGAACAGCTTTCCCTGGATCGCTCCCTCTTGATCGGTGCCGCCGATCCCGAAATGCTCGCCGGCGAACGCCTGTTCCACCGCCTCGCCCCGGGAAAAAAGATATCCGGTCACGGCTCGGGCGTCGGCCGGCAGGCCGTTGAAGCACCAAGCCTCGAACGTGTATTCGTCAACCGCGACGCCGAGCTTCGCGCCCAATCGCCCGCCGGCGAAATGGGCCGCCGGCGCACAGGCCGCGTTTCCTCGGACGCCGTCTTCCGACGGCCCTTCCAAGTAGTACGCGACGCACGGCTCATACCGGCCGGGATGGTTTCGGCCGGGGGAAGCGTCGGGACAGTTCCAACCGTCGATATTGTCCATCCGCCAATAGACTTCCGGGTTATCGGCGAGCACTGCACGCGCATAGGGAGAGTCGAGCGGTTCGATCGTGCGGCGATCCTTGCCGGCGAGCTTCTCCTGGAGCCGAATCGCTTCCTCGACAATCGCCGGTTCCGCGCTAGGAACCAGCGCCGCGGAACGGGCCGGCCATGTATTATAGCCGCCGAACGGGTGGATTTCCGGAGGGGGGATGTACCCCTCACCCCCGTTGGCCAGTTCGATGTTCATGGAGAAGGCGAACGGGCTCCTTTTCTTCAGTTTCAGCCCGGTGATCCCGTAGACCTCGTTCGACATTCCGGTGATGGCGAAATCGCCGATGCGGAAGACGGAAAGCGGGACGTCGCGCCATGGTTCGTCGTGCAAGTAGAGGGCTTCCAGTGCGTAGACCTCCCGTTGATCGGCCGGGAGTGTACGTTCTCCCATCGCGGCGATCACTTCGCGGGCCCAGGCAAGCCGCGCCTCGTTCGGCACGCGGCGTTTCACCCGGAGCGTCACTGATTCCGCCCCCAGGGGGACCCAATCGCGGTACTCGACGGCCGAATAAGCAGCGAAAGCCGCCTCCGCCACACGCGCGGCATAGGCGGTTCTGCTGATCGGCTCGCGAGGCGCGGCGTAGTCCATCCAGTGAAGGTCGCCGCTGGTTCCCTGAGACATCATGACGACGGCCGGGCCATTCGGGCCTTCGGCGCCGATCCGCTCGCTGAAGGCCCGAGCGAAGTCGCCGTAGTAGTCAGCCGAGATCGGTTCGGCCCCGAAATAGTGCATCGAGTAATTCGCCAAGACCGCCAGCGGCTTCCCTTCGAGCGTTTGGGCGACGAGAACGGCAAGCATGGGGTCGACCGGCCCGCAGGGACCGATGTAATCCGGATTGCAGTGTCCGGGGTGCATCATTGCCCGAATGGTCGGCTCGCCGAACGGGTCGGCGCCGATGCGGTCGGGCCGGCGGATCCACACACGGCAGTGCGTGTCCTTGTCGTCCTCCACCGCGGCCCAGCCGATTTTCGCCGCTACGACGTTCGCCGCCGCTTCTCGGATGACGTCGACGAGCTGTGGTTCGATCTGCCGGCAGTACGCCTCGTCCCGCCGGCTGCCGAGTGCCGCCAAGACGGAACCCCCCGAGTGCGTGTGGGTTGCGCAGAGCAAAATGTGCTCGAAAGGGATGCCCGTCTTATCGGAGGCCGCCCGGCGGACGCGGTTGCACAGCTCCGTCTCAAGGATGCAGACATCGACAACCGCGAGGGCCAGCCGGGTCTTCCCATCGTCCAGCACGACGGCCCGGGCGAACGTGGGATCGTGAATCTCGCTCGCCTGGTTCTCGAGAAACCCGCCGTTACAGATGACCGGCAACGTCCGGGGAGATATGTCGACCGCCGCTGCACCGGCTTTGAATGCGGTCTCTTCGGAGGCCGCTAGCCGGCCTCCCAGTGCCGCGCCTGTGCCGAGAATGCCGGAGGTTTTCAGGAAACGGCGTCTTGTCAGTGGGGTCGTCATTTTTTGGTTCCATCGAATGTCGGTTGATTGAAGCGTAAAACGCATTCACCCATCACTTGATGCGTTGCCTGCGCGAGGGGGCGGCTCCGCGGGGTCGATTCCTAGTTGGTCGCAAATCGATAAAGACATCCAACGATCGGTGCGCCGCGCAGACTCGCGGGCGACGGCCTTTCCGGGACTCGCGCGAACGCCTTCCTCAGTCGGCGGCGGAATCGTCACGCATCTCGGCGGCCATCTCCAAGAGCTGGGTAAGCAGCTTCTCGGAGGCGTCGCGTTCCAGCCGGCTCGTACCGAGCCAGGTTTCATAGCCGCCGAGATCGTGCTGCCGGGGCGTCGGCAGATAGCCGTAGTATCCGTGTGCCAGAGAGACCAGAAAGGCCGGCTGAATCGGACATCGCTCCCTGAATTCCAGCCCGATCTCGCAGAGCACCTCGCAGGGCATGGTTCCGATACAAACGTCTCCGACGCGGAAGGCCTGCAAGGGAATGCCGGAGGCATCCGGGTATTCTCTCAAACGCATCGCCCTTTCGGCATAGATCAGTGGGAGGTCTCGCTTGCCGGGGATCCGTTCGCGTTCGTCGATGGTTTCCCGGGCCCAAGCGATTTCCTCCTCGGTCGGTTTCCGCCACTGGACGACCGGTTCGCGGTATCTCGAGTCCAGCGAGACGTCGTCGCGGTACTCCAGCGTTTGCAAAGCGGCGTGGACTTTCGCGGCGACATCGCGTGCCACGGCGTTGATCTGATCGTACGGCTCCTGCCGGGGGCGCGGGCTGCCGAAGGGGATATTGTTGATGTCGCCACTGGTGCCGTTGGCCATCACGGCGACGAATGGGGGATCCTGCGTCTCCGCGCCAAGCAGGCGAGCGAGCGTCTGGCAGTATACGCCGTAGTAGTCGGCCGAAATATGGCCGGGGCCGACGCCCCCGATGTAATGCAGGGAATACGTCGAGAAGACGGCGATCGGCCGCCCGTCCGGTTCGCGGAGCGAGAGGATCGAGATGACCGGATCGGTCGGGCCCGCCGGCTTCACGAGATTGGGATTCCCGGCCCCCGGATTCATCTTGACCTGGTCGAACCCACCGAACGGATTGGGAGGCATGGTTCCTTCCTTGAGAAACCAGCGCCGGTTGAAAACGTGCTCCGGCGCTTCGGTCTTGGTAAACGCCAGTTCGGCCGGTCGGAGGGTATGCACGGCGCACGCGAGTGCGTCGGCGATCCGCGAGCACACGAACCGTTGATATTCATCGAGGGAATCGCCCAGCCCGAATCGATCGCTTCCCATCGCGCTGGACGCTGAATGAGTGTGAGTGGCGGATACCAATACCCGTTCCGGGGGAATATCGAGTCTTTCTTGAATCATGCGGCGAGCTTCGTTGCTCACCGCGGCGTTGATGCCCAGAAGGTCGCATACCACCAAGGCCAGACGGGTTCGTCCGTCGTCGAGTACGATGCATTTCGCGTAAAGCTGGTCATGAACGTACTGCGAGGGAAAAGGGACGAACCCGCCGATCACGTCGAGCCCCAATGGGGGCGTGATGTTACTCACGGCCGCTCCGGCGCGCAGTCCAACCGGTTCGTCCGCCCATACCGATGGAAGAACGCCGAAGAGAACGAAGAAAAGGGGGGGAAGAATCGATTTCATGATGATATCTCCTCACGAATAAGTTGACGATTGGCATTCGGGAAAGCGGAGGATTCGCTGGATAGCTGGGGATCACGTATGTCCCAAGCGATTGTGTATGTTGTTTGACTCTTCTCGGGGATTCCTTCAGGAGGATTAGCGCGGTGGCGCGACCGCAAACCTACGGCGCAAACGGATAGGATGCCTTGTGCAGCTCTCCAAACGCGAAGAGTGACGGCTTGAGGAAACGCGGCGCAAAACGTTGGTGCAAGACACCGAGAAAGTACGCGATCGTGGAAAAATCGAGGTATTTGGGCTCCGCTTCATAGCCGTATACGACGCAATCAAAACCCCGATCTCTCAGAACCCTTCGGAGTTTTCCGGCGGTATTGCATTTGTAGACGGTTGGAAAGACATCTTCTTCCTCCCGTCCGGCTTGTACGACGGAGGTAACCGCTGAATGATGTTTGTTCGGGATTAGGCGAGCGCCCAACGTGATATAGTTCCAGCGATTCGGCGTGCGCAGACAGAGGTAGCCGCCGTCTCGTAGTACTCGCCGTAGCTCGGAGAAAAAAGACTCATAGTCCGCGACGTGCTCCAAAACGTTGTCGCACACGATCAGATCGATAGAATCATCCTCAACCGGCCACCTATCGCCTTCAATGAGGCGAAATTCATCCAGCGTCGGGTTCACCGCCGCCGCCGAGTCCACGTCAATCCCTATGACCTTCGCTACCTTCCCCTTGAGCGTTCTGAGATTCCTTTTCGTCGGAACGGAGCGCTCGGAAAACGCGCCCCTGCCACAGCCGGCATCCAGTACGATCATCGACTCCTTCAAAAGGCTGTTGACGCGGGTAAAGAAGACCACCGTTCCATCAATATCCGTGAAACCTCCGAAACGTGCTTCCGGGTAAAATCGTTCGAGCTTCTTCATGCCTTTCTTCCTCTCCGGGACGATACTTGACAAACCAGGGCAACGGCGATGAAGGGGTGCCTCCCGAGAGCTTCCTGAGTCTGGCGTCCGGTCACGATCCAGACGACACCGGCTCCGTCCGGGAGTTCTTTCGTGTCTAATAAAATTGTACGTGATTTCAGTTAAGGGGCCCTTAGTGGTTCCTGGTTTCCTGGCTCAACATCGGCACGGCCATAGGTTCCATTCGCTTCGGCCGGCTGGCCGAGCGGCCCGCCGCGGGTGCGCAGATTCGAGGAATAACTGAAAGCAGAAGAAAAAATCGTCATCGTACCATCATTGTACTCCAATCACGGCGCCGGTCCAATATCCGCCCCCTCATTCACCTTCGCGTCATGCGGGTCGTCACACTCCGCGAGCATGGGGCGAGGTGTCCCGCCCAGCAAGCTAAAGACGATTCCGACGACGACCTGGACCACGATTCCGACCGGCATCGCCCACATGAAGCCGAGACCGGAAGTCGCGAAGAAATCCTCCCAATAGTTGATCAGAACAACGGTAGCTAGGCCGGCGACTCCTCCGGCGAGGGTGCCGAACGCCGTCGCGCGTCGCACGAAGAGGGCCATGAAGAAGAGACCGAAGAGGGGCGCCGTGAGGAGGTTCACGACCTTGTAGGCCAGTTCGATCAGGTTCCCCGTCACCAGTCCGATCGCGGTGCTGAGGAGGACCACCGCTACTCCCAGGACGGCCGAAATCCGCTTCGCGGCGACTACTTGGTCGAAATCACCGCGCTTCGCCGGATTGCTCAGACGCTCGATGAAATCGACGATGACGACGGAACTGGTCGAGTTGATTCCGGATGAGAGGCTGGACATCGCGGCGGCGAGCAATCCGGCGACCACCAGTCCGCTCACCCCGGCCGGCAGTCCGATCACCACGTACCGCGGCAGAAGCTTGTCCGCGTCTTGGTAGAGGTTCTTTCCGTCCGGCAAGAACTCCGGATTCGCCCGGAAGAACGAGAATAGGGCGACGCCGACCAGAACCAGAAAAGCCGTTACGATCACGTCGGCGACGAACATCGACCCTAAGACGCCCCTCGCCGAACGAGCGTCGCGGGTCGCGAGGAACCGCTGAATGGTCATTTGATCGGATCCCTCCGTGCAGATGTGCCATACCAGAGTGGCGAGGAGGACGTTCAGGAAGGTCATTCGTCCGCTCGCGGCGAAGCCCCAGACCGGGGTTTCCCAGTTCGCCGGCCACTCCCGGATCCACCATCCCGAGAGGCCGCCCATGGCGTGGTTCACGTAAACGAACGTCAGGAACGCGCCCAGGAAAAGAATGAACGTCTGCAGGGCGCCGGTGGACACGACGGCCTTCAGGCCGCCCATCGCGGTGTAGATCACGGTCACGAATCCCATGATCAGACAGATCCAGGGAACGGCCGAATCCTCCAGTCCCAGAATGGGAACGAGGACGTTCTTCGCGGTCGCGAAGACAATGACCGCCATCCAAAGCAGACGTAGCAGCAGGAACATCGACGAGCCGACCACCCGAACCGCGATTCCGAACCGCGTCTCCAGAATCTCGTACGCCGACGTCACGCGCAATCGCATGATCTTCGGAATAATCCAGTACCCGACAAGGACGTAGACTATCGGATAGGCCGCGACCATACAGAAAATCATCGGCCCATTCTTGATCACTTCCCCCGGTACCGCCAAGAACGATATCGTACTGAGCAACCCGGCGAAAAGCGAGAGGCCGACGGTCCAGGCATTCATTCCGCGGCCGCCCAGCAGATAGTCCTCGCGGGTTTTCGACAAATAGGAGTAGTACCAGCCGATCGCCAGCATCAGCGCCGCGTATCCGGCCAAGACGCTCCAGTCGACCAGACCCATCGCCCTTGTCCGGCGGCGCCCGATTCGGAGTACGCCGGCGGCGGCTTCGATCCGTACTTCCTCGTCCGGATCATCCAAGAGACTCATCAGAAGAGGCATATCCTCGGGCAGCGCCAAATCCCCCATCGTCCGTGCGGCCTCGCGGCGCCGCCTGATCTCGGCCGCGTGGGGCGTTTCGGAGGCCGGGACCAACAGAACCCGTACCGATTCATCGCGCAGGCGTCGCTGTTCCTCGGGGGCCAACTCGGAAGTGGGGGTCTCGCGTTTTCCCTTCTCAAGCTCCCGCAGGGACGCGTCCCGATAGCCGAGAAACCGGAGTAGTTCCGCGGCGCGTGTCGCCGGCGGCTTTCCTTCATCCCGCCGGACCGCGTCTTCGAGTACGCCGACCGCGCGGTCAATGCGCGTGGCCTCGGCCGAGGACCCGTTCGCGTCCGCCGTCCGGGCGGTTGAAGGAGAACACGCGGTTCCAAGCAAGACGACGAACACACTCAACGAACCCGGCGCCAGACTATGGGAACGAACCACGCGACACCATTTCTTCTTCGGAACGACGGGGACACGGTTTGGGCGAAAATCGGAAAAGGACGCACCGCCTATGAGACGTTCCACGGCTCGCGACCCGGGGTTCCCCGAACCAGCTCGTTCGCCTCGTCATCGCCGGGAAACTGCTCCTTCTCGGGATCCCACGCGAGCTTGCGGCCGAGCAGGCAGGCGATATATCCGATCTGGCCGACGCTGCCGGATCGGTGGCCTACCTCGGCGTCCGCGAGCGTACGGCTCCGGGTCCGGACGCAATCGAGGAAGTCGTGCTTTTCGTTCTTCAGCGGGAAGGGGAATTCCTCGGGTTTCACTTCCGCCGTCAAAAGCGACTTCGGCTCGGCCTCGAGACGATCCGGAGCGTACCAGCCGCAAATCCACCCTTCGGTTCCCTCGAATCGCATGTACGATTGGCCGTCGTCATACTCCGTCCGGCCTTCATAAAACATCTCGACCCCGTCGGCGTATCGGTAGCGGACTTTGAACCCGAGGAGGACGTTCCACTGATAGTCGGCCGGAGGAAGGTCGCCCTTGCCTTCCACCTCCACCGGGCCGGTATGCTCGCTGTCGTTGCCCCATTGGGCAATGTCGGCCGGGTGGTATCCCCAGTTGGTAATCATGCCGTCGCAGTAATCCCGGTTCGAATACCAATAGGGCCGACCGTACGTCCTCGGTTCGTGGACGCGTTTTTCGTTGTACGGCACCAAGGGAGCCGGCCCCAGCCACATCGGATAGTCCAGGTCTTCCGGCACCGGAGCGGGCGGCTGAGCCGGAAGAGATTCCCAGTACACCGGTACCGATATCCGGATCGTCTTCAGTTGGCCGATCTTTCCGGTTCGAACCAAGCTGACCGCTTTGTGAAGATGGGGGATGGAGCGGAATTCGCTGTCCGTCCGGAAGACGCAGCGGGCCTTGGCGGCCGCGTCGGCAAGGATCCGCCCGTGCGCAATCGTCAAGCTCAACGGCTTTTCGCAGCAGACGTCCTTTCCGCCACGAATCGCCGCCAGGGCCATAGGAACGTGCCAATGGTCGGGCGTGCTGATCATCACCGCATCGACCCCGTCTTGGTCGAGTACTTCGCGGAAATCGGTCGTGCGAGAGCAATCCCTCAGCAGCCGGGGATCCCACTGATGCCGCTTCGCGCCGTCGGCGATGGCCGGGTTGTCCTCGGCATTGACCCGCCAGCGGTCGACGTCGCAAAGGCTGAGGATTCGGCAGTCCTTTCGCCGGGCAAAGACCGGAAGGTTATAAGCGATACACTGCCGACCCAGACCGATAATGCCGACCCCGATCCGGCTGTTGGCCGCCGTGGTTCCATCACGACCCAAGGCGGTTCCCGGGATGACCGCCGGTAGCGCCAGGCCGCCTGCCGCGGCTGCCGATTGCAGTAAGAAATGCCTCCGCGAAACGGGCGAAACCGTGTTCATCGCCGCAACTCCCTCGCTAAAATGGGACTAACTGTTATTCATTCCGAAACCCCTTCGAAACCCCTTCGGCACCTCCCCATTCTAAGTCTCACGCCGATCGACCGCAACTGCGCCGTGAATATCCTCTACCGATTTCGGCCGCGTCCGGCCGGACGGCACGGCCAGAGGCGTGGTTGCGGAGGTTTCGTCCGGTCGCTTATAATCGAGGAGTGTAAGATGCCCGCCACGAATACCCAACACGCCGAATCGAGGATTGACGTGAAATCGATCTCCCTCTCCACCCGACGCGACTTTTTGAAACGTTCCGCGCTGAGCGCGACCGCTCTTACCCTCCCGGCCGTCTGGACCGAGTATACCCGCGGACAAGACAAGAACAGCCGACTCACCATCGCCGCGATCGGAGTTGGGGGGAGTCGAGGACAGCATAAACGGGGGGCTCAAATTGCCCATCAAGCGGCATCTTATGGAAAAATGATCGCCTGCTGCGACGTTGATGGGCTGCACTTGGAGGAATTCGCCCAGAGGTACGAGGGGATCAATAAGTACAAAGACTACAGAAAACTCTTCGAGAGCGAGAAACCGGACGTCGTCACGATTGGGACGCCCGACCACTGGCACACCCCGATTGCCGCGGCCGCCCTCCGAGCCGGGTGCGATGTCTACTGCGAGAAGCCGCTAACGCTAACGATTGACGAAGGTATCTTCCTGTCCAACCTCGTCCGCGAGACCGGCAAAGTCTTCCAGGTGGGTTCCCAGCAGCGCAGTGAGTGCGGGCTGCGTTTTCTCCAGGCCGTGGCCATCGTCCAAAGCGGTCGGCTCGGCAAAACGATCAAGGCGACTGCCTCTATCGGGGGTGCTCCCGCCGGGGGGCCTTTCGAAACGAGCGACCCTCCCAAGGATGTTGATTGGGACCTCTGGCTGGGCCCCGCTCCCGCGGTTCCTTATACCAAGGAGCGTTGTCACGCGGATTTCCGTTGGTGGTTGGAGTATTCCGGAGGAAAGATGACCGATTGGGGTGCGCACCATATCGACATCGCGCAGTGGGCGCTGGGCGCGGACCACGGTGGCCCCGTTGAAGTTGAAGGGTGGGGCGAGTTTCCCGGATATATTCCGGCGGACTATGATCCGATTGCCTTCTTTGCCGGAGAGTTGAAGCTACCGAACGGATACAACACGGCCGTGCGGTTCAATATCGATT
>CAZFQG010000145.1:0-16987 GCA_964520785.1 uncultured Planctomycetaceae bacterium
CCTTTGGATACTGCCGGTTCTCGCGGTGGCGGTGGTAGCCGCTTGGCGGTGGCTGAAGACCGAACAGGGCCGCTGGTGGCTCGACTTGACGAAGCTCCGCCTGCCTTTGACCGGTTCGATTATCCGGAACCTGGCGATCGCACGGTTCTGCCGCGTTCTCGGAACGCTTCTGAGCCACGGCGTCCCGATCCTAAGCGCCCTCAAGATCTCCAGCGAATCGGCCGGAAACCGCATCCTGGCCGAGGCGATCGTGGCCGCGACGGAGAACATCTCCGCCGGCGAAACCCTGGCCCACCCCTTGTCGAAATGCAGCCACTTTCCCGAGGCGATCGTGGAGATGATCGCCGTGGCCGAAGAGTCGAACCGGTTGAACGACGTCCTAGTGGACATCGCCGACTCCCTGGAGAGGCGGACGTTCCGCCGGCTCGACCTGGCGGTCCGCCTGTTGGAACCCTTGATGTTGGTGATCATGGCGGCCATCGTGCTGCTGTTGGTCATCGCTTTGTTGTTGCCCATGTTCAAGATGGGTTTGAGTATTCAATAACGGCCGCCGCCGATGGAACCGCGGCCGGATTTCCCTGGAAGAGACCATTCATGACGAACCTTTTTCAAAGCAGGAGCAAACCGATGCATCGACCGTCGACACGCCCAAACCGAAGACGCGGGTTTACGTTGATCGAAGTCCTACTGGTACTCGTGATCCTGGTGATCATCGCGTCGTTCGCGGTGATGGCCATCGGTCCCATTCAACGAAACGCCTATATGAAGGCGGCAGACGCCCAGATCAAGGCGTTCAAGACGCCCCTGAACGCGTACCGACTCGACCAGGGCAACTTCCCGGCGACGCAGCAGGGACTCGAAGCCTTGCGTTCGCAGCCCTCGGATCTGGCGTTCCCCGAAAAGTGGAACGGACCCTATCTCGACAGCGAGGTCCCGCTCGATCCCTGGGGAAATCCCTACCGTTACGAGAACCCCGGAAAGCACCAGGCCGATTGGCCGGATATCTGGTCGTACGGGCCGGACGGCATGGACGGCACGGACGATGATATCGGAAACTGGGATACCGTCCGGAGATGAGAGCGATGTCACTGACGATTATGGATAAGAGTCATCCCCAAGCGGCCCGGCAGCGCCGAGCGCGGAGCGGTGCCGTTACGTTGATCGAGGTACTCCTGGTGCTCGCCGTGCTGAGCCTGGTCGCCGCCGCCACCTGGCCGGCGCTGGAACGGTCGTTCGCCAACCAGAGACTCCGCGACGCCGCCGATCTGGTCCGCGCCGAGTGGTCGTCCGCCCGGGCCAAGGCGATGGAATCCGGAGTTCCGCAGGAGTTTCACTATGCGCTCGAGGACCGGACCTTTTGGGTCGAAGCGTGCGAGGATGCCTCCGGGTACTCCAACGGCACGATCCCATCCGCCGCAGGGCAAGCGACCGGGAACACCGAGGTCCTGCCGGACCAGGTATTCTTCCACCGCGGAACCGTCGAGACCGGTTCCGCGGCAGCGGCGTCGAACGGCGACCCCTTCGCCGGCGGCAGCGGTACAAACCTGGTCGACAACGGCGAATCGGGCGCGGCAATCGTCTTCTACTCGGACGGCACCTGTTCTTCCGCCCGGCTGGTGCTGCGGAATGAATACGACCGCCAGATCACGCTCACCCTTCGCAGTCTGACCGGCATGGCCGAAGTCTCCGAGATTACCGCCATCGAAGGAACGTCCTTATGAGCCGGCCTTGCGATCGCGACGGATTCACGCTGTTCGAGGTGATTCTGGCCATGGCCATCCTCGGCGGGGCGGTCGCCGTGATCGCTCAGGCCGCCTGGAGCGGCTTGGAGAACGCGCGGATGACGAAGGAACTCGTCCAGGCGGAACTCCTTGCCGAATCCGTCCTGGGAGAACTGGTCTCGGGGATTCGCCCCCTGGACTCGATTCAAGAGAGCCCGTTCGAGGAGGACGAGGGGCTGGAAGACCCGGACCAGTGGCTCTATTCGGTGGAAATCAATCCCGCGGCGGTCGCGGGGATGCTCGAAGCGCGGGTGAACGTCCGGGCGAACACCGACCAGCCGCGGAAGGTCGATTTCACCCTCGTGCGATGGATACTGGATACCGACGCGTTGGCAAGCGAAGAGGAAGCCTCCGCGTCTGGCGAATAGCCGGCGGAAATCCACCCGGCGCCGGCCGCGTCGCGCCGGCCGCCGCGCCGGAGCGGAACACGAATATGTTGCTTCAAACAAAGAACCCGAAACGCCCCGGCTACACGCTCCTGGAGGTAATCCTGGCGTCGATGTTGACCGCCGTGGTTCTTCTGATCCTGGCGACGAGCATGCACATCCAGTTTCGCGCGTTCGATTCCGGACGTTCGCAGGTGGCCGAGGCACAGCTCGCGCGCGTCCTCTTGCACCGCATCGGGGATGATCTGAGGGCCCTGTTGCCGCCACGAGAGGCGCCCGGTTCCTCCAGCACGGCCGGCGGAGGCGCCGGCGGAACGGTTCTCGAAGGAGGGGGCGACGCCGAGATGGTGGCCGGCCTGACCGAAGACCAGAGCAGCCTTGTCGACGACACACTGTTTGCCGCGGAATCCCCCGGCGTCTACGGCGAATTCGACTGTCTGCGGGTCGACGTCGTCCGGGCGAAGCGGCGCGACGCGGTTTCCGCGGACATATCGGCCGTGGGAGTCACTCCGTCCCAGTCGCAGGGTGAGATCGACACGATCGTCTACTATGTAGTCTCGTCCGAGACTCTGGGAACCGCCGGTTCCGCGGAGACGGATGCGCCGGCCGGGGGCCTTGTCCGCCGGGAATTGAGCCGCCCCACCGCCGCCTATGCGGCCGATTCCGGGATGCTGGAGTACTATGACGAGACGATCACGCCCTTGGCACCGGAAGTAACCGCGATCGAGTTCCGCTACCACGACGGTCAGGACTGGGTTGAGGCGTGGGATTCCTCCGAAAGCGGCGGACTCCCGAAGGCGATCGAAATCCGGCTGTACTTCGCGCCGATAGCACGGACGACCGGCATCACAACGGCCGCGCTTGCCCAAGCGGCCGGCGCGACGGACGAAAAGGCCCAGTACCGCCTGGTCGTTCCGGTTGCCGTCGTGTCGAGTGCGACGAGAGGAGGGGTATCGGCGGCGGACGACGTGTCGGATTTCTCGTTGTTCGGCGAAGAGATGTCCATGCCTGGAGGAGGACAATGAGAAGGATTCCCAGATCCGACCGCAAGCGGCGCCGCGCGATGGTGCTCATTATTGTTTTGATCGCCGTCGCGGCTTTGAGTCTGGCGGCGCTCGCGTTCTCGGCGCTTATGGTCAGCGAACGGGAGGTTGTCATTGCGACCGGGCGGCGGATCCAGGCGACGGCGCTGGCCGAATCGGGAATCGAAGCGGCCCGGCTCTTCCTGAGTGAACATGGCGACGTGCAGTACTCGGACGGACAATGGTATGAATACGCCGAGACGTTTCAGGGAATCGCGGTGTTGGAGGACGATTCGCCCCAGGGCCGTGGACGATTCGCCCTTGTCGCCCCTCTGGACGATTTGTCCGGCGGCGGCATCCGATTCGGGTTGGAGTGCGAGTCGGCCAAGCTCAATTTGAATACGCTGCTGGAAGGGGACGACGCGGATGCCGCACGCGAGCGGTTGTTGGCCCTTCCCGGGATGACGGAGGAAACCGCCGATTCCATCCTGGACTGGCTCGACGAAGACGACGAACCCCGGGAGTTCGGGGCGGAGGCGGAATACTACGAAACGCTTGATACCCCTTATCGTCCGGCGAACGGTCCCCTGCGGTGCCTGGAAGAGCTGTTGTTCGTCCGAGGGGTCACCGCCGAGGCTCTATACGGAGCCGACCGGAACCGCAACGGCCGGATCGACGCGGACGAATCGGATACCGTCGCCCTCGCGGAGATCGACTCCACCGGCACGTTGAGCCCCCAAGGGTGGTCGGCCTATCTCACCCTCTACAGCCGCGAGAAGATCGGCCAACCGGACGGCAGCGAGAAGATCGACCTGAACCAGGATGACGCCGAGACGCTCTACAGTGAATTGGAGGAGGCCCTGGGTAGTGAATGGGCCACTTTCATCGTGGGCTACCGCCAACAGGAAGAGCTTTATCAAGAAGAGGGCTCGCAGGACTCTCAAGAGGGAGAGGATTCCGGAGAAACCGCCGGCGGAGGCACAAATCCTCAAAGCGGCGGTTCCGGATTCACCCCCGGTGGAAGCGGCCGTGGTGGAACCCGTGGAGGCGGCGAGCGGGGCGGTCGTGGCGAAGGAATGCGAGGCGGTCGCGAGGGTGAAGGCCGTGAGGGAGGTGGTCGCGGCGGCGCAGAAGGGGACGGACGGGGCAGCGGCGGGGCCGCTGGTCGAGGTGGTGCGGCTCCGGGCGGGGGTGGCGGCGGCATGGGTGGTGGCGGCGCGCAGGGTGGGGCGCGCGGAGGCGGTTTCCAGGGTGGCGGTCAAGGTGGTGGTGGCGGGCCTCAGGGGGGTGGCGGGTCCGGCGGCGGAGCCCGCGGCGGGTCCGGCGGGTCTTCCAGAGGCACCAGCACAAGTGAGATACCTTTCGCGATCGGATCGAGTGATTCGGCCCGGGCCACGCAAGGCCCGCGGGGTGGGATGCCCCAGCGCGGCGGTTCCCGTCAAGGTGAAGGGAGCGGGTTTCCCGGAGGCCCGCAAGGCGATTTCCCGCGACCTGTAGGAGGAGACGGGCCTCGGGAGGGTTCGCGCGGGGAAGGTCAGCGAGGCGATGGCTCCGGCGGTTCGTCGCGCGGCGGTGGTGACCGGTCCGGCGGTTCTTCGGAGTCCGGCGGCGAGGGGGAGGAAGAGGTTGACTATCAAGAGCATGCCAACGGCCAATTGGACCTGTCGAAGCCGCTGAACCAGAAGCTCGAAGGCCTGTTGGACCTGATCGGGAAGCGAATCAAAGTGACCTACCAG
Organism: uncultured Planctomycetaceae bacterium; assembly: GCA_964520785.1. GTDB lineage: Bacteria > Planctomycetota > Planctomycetia > Pirellulales > Thermoguttaceae > CAZFQG01. The sequence goes on from CAZFQG010000145.1 coordinate 4,926, forward strand.
GGGAGCGAGAGGGCGACGGTCGTTTCGCCCCTGTTCCCGGACGATCCCGAGGCGATGCGGGAGTATCTGCCGCAGTTGATGGATTGCGCCGCCGTCGGGGAAGAAAGCTCCGCGGACGGCCGTGTGAACGTCAATCTCGCGCCGGCGGCCGTCCTGGCGGGCGTCCCGGGTATCGGCGCCGAGAAGGCGGAGCAGATCATCGGCAAGCGACCCGCGGATCCGCTGTCGATTGACACCCACCAGCGGCACCCGACCTGGCTACTGATTGACGGCCTGGTAACGCTCGAAGAAATGAAAGAGCTGCTCCCCCGATTGACATCCGGCGGCAGCGTTTATAGGGTGCAAGCGGTCGGTTTTTTCGACCAAGGGGGTCCGGTCGTGCGGATTGAGGCCGTTATTGACGCGGTCGAGTCCCCCCCTCGCGTGCTATTCTTGAAAGAGCTGACCCCCTTGGGAGCCGGCTTCGATCCGTTGGAATTGGGCGCGGAGGGGTCGTCCACACCCGTCGTACCGTAAACACAACGCGAAGAAGTGAAATAGACAATGCCCCAACGATTGGCCATCGAGATCGCCGCCACGGAATTCCGCGCACTCCTCGTGTCCGCTTCCGAGTCGCGGATACGAATCGAGAAATTCATCACCGTCCCGTTAGGACCGGACGACCCCGACGGCACTCACAACGGCGCGGAAACCCGGCCGGTGAACCCGGAACAGGCGATTGCCGAGGCCCTGGCGGAACACGGGATGGCGCGCGCCGACGCGATCGCCGTCGTCGGCCGCGCGGATGTGGAGCTGCGTCTGCTCAACATTCCCAGGGTGCCGGACGCGGAGTTGCCGGATGTCGTCCGGTTCCAGGCCGTGCAGGAGTTGGCCGGCATCGGCGAGAAGACGCCGCTGGACTTTCTCCCTCTGGGCGATGCCGAACCGGGAGGGACCTCGCAGCGGATCCTGGCCGCCGCGCTGCGGCCGGGCGTCATCAAACGCCTGGAGAAGATTGCCGCGGGCGCGAAATCGACCCTCTTGAGGATCGTGCTGCGGCCGAGCGCGACGGCGTCTCTCGTACTACGCGCCAGAGGCGACCTCGCCGCGGGATGCTGCCTGCTTGTGGACATTCGCGGCCGGCACGTGGACTTCGCCGCCCTCCGTGAGGGGCAAGTCGTCTTCTTGAGGCACATGATTCTCCCCGGCGACTCGGCCGACTCCGACGAAGCAAGGGAGAGCCTCGCGGCGGAGATCCGCCGTACCCGGGCCGTCGTCGCGAATCAAGAACGCATTGCGGCGGTCGAACCGGTGGTCCTTGTCGGCAATCCGCCGGAAGGGGCGAAGCTTCAAGAGTTCCTCGCGGCCGAAACGAAGTCCGCCGTCATCGCCATCGATCCCCTTGGAAGCCCGGTGATCGAAGACCGTGGCGGCGTTCTCTCCCCGGCCGACCGGATCGCGTGCGCGGCGATGCTCGGGGCCCTCGCCGATGAATCGGCCGATCGCTCCCCCGGCTTCGACTTCCTCAATCCGCGTCGCCCGCCGGAACCGCCGAGCCGGCGGAACACGTACGTCCTGGCCGGTCTTCTCGCCGCTTGCGTCGTGTTGGCCGTAATGGGGCTCAACTGGCTGCAAGGGGCGAGGATTCAGGCGGACATCCGCCGTCTTCAAGAAGAGGCGAAATCGCTCCAGCCGGAAGTGGAGAAGGGCGACAAGATCGTGGCGGATGCCGGCGAGGTGGGCCAATGGCTCGACGGCGAGGTCGTGTGGATCGACGAACTCGCCTGGCTTTCCGAGCGGTTTCCCGGCGCGGAGGACGCGATGCTCACCAGTCTCACCGTTAGCAGCAACGCCCAGCGCCGCGAGATTCTCATCGGGGGCTTCGCCCGCGACGTCGACGCGCTGAGCGCGCTGGACGAAAGCCTCCGCGATGCCTCGCACGAAGTCGTCGGCAAGACCCGAAACGAAAACCGTTCCGAACGCGGCTACGGCATCCAGTTCCGCTCCTCCGTGCAAATCACGCCACCCAAGAAATGATACTGAAGAAACGAGAGAAGATACTGGCCCTTTCGACGGTTGGACTCCTGGCGGTCGTCGTACTGTATCAGGGGTATACCCGTCTGCGCGGGTCGCACGGGGGACTCCAGCAGCAGCGAGACGCCGCCGAGGCGGAATTGGAACGGACCAGGAACCGGCTGAAGAACGCCGAGGCTGCCTCGCGACGGCTCGACGAGTGGCGGCGCCGGTCGCTCCCCTCCGATTCCAGGGCCGCCCAATCGCTCTACCAGAACTGGCTGCTCCAGTTGGCCCGGGACGCGCGGTTTTCCGACACCAAGATTGACGCGTCCCAGCGCCGCCGCCGCAAAGAGGTCTTCTATGCGCTGCAGTTCAACCTCCAGGCGAAGACGACGCTTGACGGGCTCACGCGTTTTCTTTACGAATTCTACAAGGCGGATCACTTGCACCAGATACTCAACCTGACGGTGACGCCGGAAGGGCGCGACGAGTCTCTGAAAGTACAAATGACATTCGAGGCCCTGTCCCTTACCTCCGCGAAGTCGGTGGATGCGCTGTCGACGGCGACGTCGCAACGGACCCTGGCGGACATAGACACCTATCAAGAAAAGATCGCCGAGCGAGATCTCTTCGCGGCGTACCGGCCTCCTTCTCCCCCTCCGGCGGAAATGCCCCCCTCCCCGCCGCCGGCTCCGCGGCCGCGGTTCGATCCGGTGAAGTTCGCGTACTTGACCGCCGTTACGTCGGTCGGCGACCGGCCGGAGGTCTGGATTCTCGCCCGAACCACCGGCGATCGCTATGAGCTGCGAGAAGGGGACCTCTTCGAGATCGGTCCCTCGCGATGCCAGGTCATGCGGATTCGAGAAAGGGAGGTCGAAATTGAAGTCGACGGCGCGCGTCGACTCGTCTCTTTGGGCCAGAACTTGCGCGAAGGTCAAGCCCTGCCGCCGACGTCCCCGGGAAACGGTTCCGAGTAGTCTTACCGGAAACGCACGGCCTTCGCACGTGTGCCCCCGCAGCACCATAACGCGGCGAGATTCCCTACGCAATCCCGGCTCTTGGGCCGTTTCGAACGCGCCTCGAGCCTCTCGGGTTATTCTCCGTCGCGGGCCATCGAGAAATCCTGGCGGTCCTTCCAGCGTCTCCTCATTCTCGCCACTTCCTCCGGCCGAACCGCTACTCGGAACCGGCGAGTTAGAAACATCCGTTGACGGCGTTCTTCCGACCATTCATAATCGAGCTGGTGGTGCCGGCAGCGGTTGAGCATTGAATCCCACGTGCACTTTGAGATGTAGACGGTAATGAGAAATCAGTCTTTTTTCCTATTTACGGTCCTCGTACTCCGGATATCCGCATTCGCGGAAACGATCCCCCTTAACCTCCCCCGGCCGACGCATGGTCTGCGCTTCGACACTCCGGTGACCGTCTGGGACGAGGCATTGCCGCTTGGCAATGGTGTAATGGGGGCGCTCGTGTGGGGGGACGGCAGGCCGGTGAAGATATCCCTGGACCGGGCCGATTTGTGGGACACGCGGCCGGTGCCGGAATTCGAGAGCGAGGACTACGACTTTGAGACGATGTGCCGCTGGCATGACGAGGGACGAACCGCCGATCTGGAGCGGCTCTACGACCGGCCGTACCACAATCCGGCTCCCACGAAGATCCCCGCCGGCCGGATTGAACTGACCCTCGCGGACGGCAAGTTCCAGAAGTGCGGCCTCGACCTGGCCGACGCGGAGGCCTCGATGGAACTCGGAGGGGCTTCACTGGCGGCACTCGTTCATGCCGCCGAACCGGTCGGCATGGTGAAAATCAAGACCCCCAGGCCGGTCGGCGTGAACCTGGTCGTACCGGCCTTCGGTGGAAAGGAGAAAACGGACGATGCGCCCGCCATTTCGGCCGGGGAACTCGCCCATCTGGGCTACCCCGCGCCGGAGGTTACTTCCGGCGAGAACTGGCGAGCCTATCATCAGCAGGGGGCCGAGGGATTCCATTTTGCCGTTTTCGTCGCATGGAAACAGACCGGCGAGGATTTCGAACTTGCCTGGTCGGTGGCCTCCAGCAAGGAAGGGGATGACCCGCTTGCCCTGGCGAGAACGCGCGTCGAAAAGGCCCTGGAAGCCGGGTATGACGCGATGAAGGCGTCTCACCGGCGCTGGTGGGACGCCTACTGGGCCCTATCGACCGTGCGATTGCCCAATCCGATCCTCGAACGGCAGTGGTTTCTGGAACAGTACAAGTTCGGCTCGGCGAGCCGCGCCGGTTCCACGCCGATCACGCTCCAGGCGGTCTGGACGGCGGACGACGGCAAGCTCCCTCCGTGGAAGGGAGATTTCCACCACGACTTGAACACCCAACTGAGCTACTGGCCCTGCTACAGCGGCAACCGGCTTGAATCGGGGCGCGTTTACGTCGACTGGTTGTGGGACACGAAGGAGGCAAGCAAGGCGTGGACGCGGCGGTTCTTCAAGATGCCGGGTCTGAACGTCCCCATGTCGGCCGATATCGAGGGAAAGCAGATCGGCGGCTGGCGGCAGTATACTCATTCCGGTACGACGGCGGCCTGGTTGGCCCACCATTTCTATCTGCATTGGAAATACAGCGCCGACAACGAATTCCTCCAGGAGCGGGCCTATCCCTACCTCCGCGAGGTCGCCGTCTTTCTGGAGGCATTCACGAGCAAGAAGAACTCCGAGGGCGAACGGACGTTTCCGCTGAGTTCGTCGCCGGAAATCCACGACAACCGGCCCGAGGCATGGTTCCACACCCCGACGAACTACGACTTGGCTCTTGCGCACTGGCTGTTCGAAACGGCGGCCAAGCTGGCGGATCTACTGGGAAAGACGGAAGACGCACGGCATTGGCGGCAAGTACGGAAGGAGCTGCCGGAACTTAGCCTCGACGAAAATGGGGCCCTTCTCGTTGCCCAAGGGCATCCCCTGAAGGAATCGCACCGCCACTTCTCCCATCTGATGGCGATCCATCCCCTGGCGATGATTCACCCCTCCGACGGTCCCGAGGCGCAGCGCATCATCGACGCGACGCTCGCCGACCTCGACCGGCTTGGCACGAAGGCCTGGTGCGGGTACAGCTTCTCCTGGTTGGGGAACCTGGCGGCATACGCGAGGGATGGAGAGAAGGCGGCGGAGGCGCTGGAGATTTTCGCCACGGCCTTCTGCCTGCGCAACAGCTTTCATTGCAATGGCGACCAAACCGACAAGGGTTACTCGAATTTCCGCTATCGGCCCTTCACGCTGGAGGGCAATTTCGCCTTCGCGGCGGGCATTCAGGAGATGCTCCTGCAAAGCCGCCGGGGGGTGATCGAGGTCTTTCCCGCGATTCCCGACGGCTGGCAAGACGTTGCTTTCACCACGCTCCGCGCCGAGGGTGGGTTTCTCGTTTCCGCCGCCCGGAAGAAGGGGAAAACAGCGCGAATCGAGGTGTTCGGCGAGAGCGGAGGTGAATGTACCGTGCGGTGCCTGGCGCCCGAGAAGACCTGGTCGCTGAAACTATCTCCAGGGGAAAAGGTAGTCCTGGTTCCATGAAACGGCTCGGAACCGCGGCGGCCGGGTTGAGTTTCCCGTTTCGCGAGGCCAATGGACCCATCGTCGCAAGAGGACGGCCACGGATGAGGGCCGAGGGGGGGAACTTCATTAATTAAACGGTTAATCATCGGCCCGCGGTGGATGCGCGGACCTCCTTCCGACGAGAAGTAGCCGGGGCCTCCACGGTGGTAACTCCGCTAGGCGAGTCCAAGGTATCGAGTGCCAAACTAACCTCACGCTAGCTTTTTTCTTACAACGGGTTGACGGAATCCTAGCAAAACTGATATACTAGCCGTATTGGCTTTTGCTGGTTTTGCGTTTTGTGTGGAAAAAGACGGCCGATCGGGTTTTCGGCCGGGTTCCCGTTGTAAATCGGACACAGTGGAGGAGCGTCGCGATGAGGCGCGTGCAACTTCGAGTATTGGGTATCTTCGTCAAGTTCCGGACGTTTCCCTTGTTGGGTGGTGCGTTCGTCTCTTGAACATGCTGGCTTTCACATTTTTGGTTTCTTTTGAGGAGACGTATTCATGAGTGTGCGCAATTGTGTTTGGACCCTCGCGGTCCTGGGTGTTCTGGGGGGAACCTCGGCGTTTGCCTACAACATCGTCGGCCTGCCGGTCGGCGGAGAGAGCGGCAACCAGTGGGTGATCTACCAGTCGAATCGTGACAACGTCGCGTGGACGGCGGCCTTCGCCAACGCGGGGAACATGACCGAGTCGTTCTTCGGAACCGGCGTCCAGGGTCGGTTGTTGACCCCGGATACGGCGGACAAGAATGAAATCGCGTTCCAGTTGGCCCGTGACACGGGGACGACCTGGATCGCGGCGACCGACCAGGAGGTCGAGGGGGAATGGCGCTGGGCCACCACCGGCGTCCTGTTCTGGCTGGGGGCCGCTGACGGCACTCCCGTGGACGGGCAATTCAACAGTTGGAATCCCGGCGAGCCCAATGATGCGTACAGCAATGTGGGCGAAGATTACGCGAACGTCAACAGCGGCGGCGGCTGGAACGATTTGTGGGACGACTACAATCTTCTGCCCTATTGGGCTGAATTCCACACGGAAGTGGTCGGCATGGACGTGGCATCCCTTCCCACTCCGAACGCCCCGTGGAAATTTGTCTTCGACTCCGCCGGCGGGAAGTACATGAATTACGCGCGGACGCCGAATCAGTACAACTGGTATCTGGCCAAGCTGATCGCCGAGAAGGCGGAGGTGGACGGAGTGCAAGGACGACTGCCGATCATCGATTCGGCGGCGAAGAACGCCGAGGTGGCGGCAACCGGCGGCGGCTGGCTCGGCCTGCACTGCGACCCGAACCTGGGCGGTACCCCCGGCGCGTCCGGCGTCGTGAACTACCCCGGCACGACCGGTTTCTTCTGGTCCGGTCCATCCGGCGAGACACCGTTTGACCCGAACACTTACGAGAACTGGGCCAAGGACGGTACGACGGGAGCGGCCATCGAACCGAACAACTCCGGCAACGTGGAGTGGCACGGTGAAATGCGCTCGGACGGTCAATGGAACGACCTTGGATACGCCCAGTCGCGGAATGTGATTATCGAATTCCCGGGATTGGACCTCTCCAGTCGTCAATACGCCAGGGGTTTCCTGGTCCGCGAGGTCCGTGACGCCAACTCCGGCAGCGGTGGGACCGGCGGCACGCCCAACGTCGAACCGCGAAGACTGATCAACGGACTGCGGACCCAACAGGGCCCGATGCTCACGACGCAGATCGCGGCACTGAACATCATCGACCCGGATGTTCCCGACGGAGGCAACTTCGGCGGGGACGCCGTCTTCCAGACGGACCAGCCGGGCGTGGACGACGACAACTTCGCGATCAAGGCCTACGCCACGGTCGTCATTCCGGAGGCCGGAACGTACACGTTCGGCCGGGTGAGCGACGACTCCATGGAGATTATCTTCGACCGCGGCGCCCAGGGCGTTCACCGCTACGTGGCCGGAACCGGGACGAGCACCACCGAGGTGACCTACGACGCGGCCGGCGTCTACAACATCTACGCCCTCAACGGCGAGACCGGCGGCGCCGCCGGCGTCGAGCTGCATGCCGCGAAGGGCACCTTCGCCAGCTACGGCGAATACCTCGACGCGGCCGCGCTGGTCGGCGACAAGCTCAATGGTGGCATTGAGACGCGGAACCTCCGGTTCCTCACCACCGCCGGGAACTTCGAGGTGACCGCCGGCGGTTCGACGACGACCCCGGCGAAGATCAATTACGGCGCCGGAACGAGCGGAATCACCGGCGACTACGGTTTCGACCAGGCGTTTGGCGACGGCACCGGCGAAGGGGCGATGACGGCGACGACCCAAATCGTCGTTCCCGAGAACGCCGGCGGCTGGTGGACGATCGGTCTCAACGCGACCAAGGGGGCGACGATGACGCTCGTCGATTCGAGTTCGAATCCCGTGGCCTTCGGCCAGGCCTACGGTGACGGCCAACTCAACGCCGGCGCGGTGGAGATGACGGCGTTTACGGCGAAGGGTTCCGCCTTCGGCGCCGTCGAATTGGCCCCGGGAACTTATACCCTCACGGCCGAGTACGGCACGCCCGCCACGATTGCGCCGCTACCGTCCCTGTCCATCGTCGACGGATTCGACCTGCAACTGACCTGGGTCCAGTCGGGTACGATTCCGACGCTGGCCGAGGTCAATGCCACGATCGACGCCGGAGAGTTCGCGCTGAACGGGAATGCCTACGTGGGACCCGGCTATCCCGATCCCGACGGCCGGCCGATCGAGGACGTTCCGTTGATCAACTATGGTGGCGGCGCACACGGCCACTTCGGGTCCGACTCCGTCTTCCCAGGAACAGGCGCCTATGGTGCAGATAACTTCGTCATGAAGGCGACGACCCAAGTCATCGTCGACGCGAATTCCGAAGGCTACTGGACGTTTTGCGTCAATAGCGATGACGGGTTCCAACTCCGTATCGCCGACGCGTCGGATGCCTCCATCGTGCCGTTCGAGCAGTTGGGCGGGGTCGGGGGAACCGCGATCGATGCCAACGGCTATCTCCAGTTCGATGGTGGTCGGGGCGCGAGCGATTCCTTCGGAACGATCTATCTTGAAGAAGGAACCTACGACCTGGACCTCCGCTGGTTCGAGTGGGGTGGCGGTGAAAACGTCGAACTGAGCTACGCGTTCGGTGAGCAGCTTGGCTGGGACGCCGCACGCTTCCAACTCCTCGGCAATCCGCAGCCGCAGCCGGAGAATCTCTTCGAGGTCTTCTACGCCGCCGGGACCCACGACGGGTTTGACGGAGCGTTCGACCTGCTCGGTGACAACCTGACCTTCGAGGATCAATCCGCCTACTATGACGGCGGTACGACCGCCATCCCCGGCGACCTCAACGGCGACGGCACCGTCAATAGCGGCGATTTGGACCTGGTTCGTGGAAACTGGGGCGAAATCGTCGCGCCGAACTCCAACGGCGACGCCAACGGCGACGGGTTCGTCAACAGCGCCGACCTCGACATCGTCCGCGGAAACTGGGGAGCCACGGCGGCCGCCGGTGTCCCCGAACCGACCGCGCTCGTCCTCCTGCTCGGCTTCGCCTTGTTCGCCTGCCGCCGAGCGCGACGGAGTTGACCGCCGGACCGACCGGCGACATCGTCCTTACAGGAGAGATAGCGTAGCCTAGGGCGCCTGTCCTAGATATGGCGAACACTGAAGGGACAAGAGTTCTATCGAGGCGCAACGTATTGAACCACAGTGCGTTGCGCCTCTTTCTTTCTATTCGGCGGCCCGCGGAGATGCAACCGCAAACACGCCCCTCTTATTAGGGGGTTTCTTCTCGGCTTTTCCGGGTTTACATGAAGGGTCGTTTTCGTGTACCCTACGGGGCGTTCTTCACCTTCCCGGCCCACGGAATCCTCCACGAACGGAATCGAAAAGCATGAGATATGGCAGAATCCGCCCGGAAACGGCGATTGGCCCGGCGGTCCTCGGCGTTGTCGGTCTTTTCCTTTGCGGCCCTTGGCTATCGGCCGGCGTTGCCGCCGAGGAGTTCCGCATCGTGAACCGCGTTTACGTCGGCAACGAGAAGGAGCCGAAAGTGACCAGCACAACGCTCTTCCACGAACGGACCGTGTACGATTTTCTGGAGTCGCCGGCGGAAATAACCATTTTTGATCCGGACCGAGACCGGTTCATTCTTCTCAACACGGAGAAGAAAATCAAAACGGAGCTAACCACGAACGAGGTGGCACGATTCGCCGAGCGGCTGCAACAGTGGGCGAAGGAGCACCCGAGCCCGTTTCTTAGGTTCATGGGTTCGCCACGGTTCGAGGAGAAAATAAATGACGTGTCGCGAGAACTGGAATTCGATAGCCCGTTCGTGACCTACCAAATCGTGGCGGAGGATGCCAAGGACCCGGGAATTGCCGACCAATACCGGGAGTTCTCCGATTGGCTCGCGAAGCTTAATACCTTGCTCAATCCCGGTGCCTACCCCCCGCACGCGAGAATGCTCGTCAACTCGATCCTGGCGAAGCGGCACGAAGTCCCTGCGGAAGTGCGTTTGACGATGCGAACCAAAGGCCGTTTGCAGCTCCGGCCGGTCACGTTCCAGAGCAAACACCATTTGGTCCGGCGTCTCGTCGAATCCGACCGGCGCCGTATCGCCCAAGTCGCGGAATATCTTTCCATGTTCAGCTCGGTCAGTTTCAACGAATACCAAAAGGCCTGCCGCGAGGGAGAGAAAGAGTAGAAATCGCCTCGCGGCGAACGATCCGCGGCGTCCCCTTTTTCGTTTCGGGAGTGAAACATAAGCTTCCACATCTGAAGCTCGTACCGAGCCGGTGACGCCCCGAGCCCGAAGATCGGCAATCTCGCGAATCGAAGTAACCGGGACGGATTCCTTCAATTCGGTGGAGGCGGTGGGAGTGGGTTTCCCACGGGCGCGACCGGGGCCTGAAGGCTTCGAGCATACTCGGCCAGGGCGATCCGGGTCTCTTGAAAATGTGGCAGCGCGGCGACGGACTGGTATTGGGGGTCGGTCGCGACGCGGTCGAAACGCCGTACGAACTCCTCGACGGCTTGAAGCGGGGGCGAGGGACCGTCCTGGAAAAGCTCGGCGGGGGGAGCGAAATAGGTCGTCCAACGCGAGTCCAACCGCTGGGCGAAGTTGTGCCACGCCCTCGCTACGTTGCGCCTCGTGACGAGTTCCAACGGGACCAGCGTCGGTTCATGGAGCGACTCCGGCGGGGGCACGCGCTCGCTAGGGGCGAGCAGGCCCAACTCGGCGCGGAGTTGATCGGCCGCGGGCGGGATATGGATCGCCTGCCCGGTGAGAATCTCACCGGGGCGGACTCCGTCGCGGCCGTAGAACACGGAATTGGCTTCATCGTCGATTTCCAGGACCGATCCATCGATGGCGATCCCGGCGAAGAGACCTCGACTGCGAGAGTAAGAGAATATCTCGCCCCTCAGTTCGTCATCGGTCGCCGCGGCGGCCTGTCTGCCGATGGGACCGGCGGCGACTCCCACGTCGGCGCCCAGCGTCAGCTTGCCCCCACCATCGAGAACCCGTTTCAGGCTCCGCTGGTTCGTGAATACGAGAACCACGTCCGTCGCCTGCAATCCTGCCTGCCATCCGACGCTCCCTCCCGTCAGAACCACGAAGATCGGATTCCCCCACGTACCGTCCTCGCGACGAACGACGACGAATCCGCGACCACGTCTGCCGGCGACGACGAAACCGACCTTCAACATGTCCGGAATCACCGCGACCGCTTCCGCGTCGCGGAACAGCGATTGGGGGATCGCCCTGGCGGGAACGCTCGCATTGGCGCGAAGAACCGAGATGCCGGTTTCCACGGTCCGCGATGGACGGTCCTGAGCGACCGCGCGTCCCGTGGTCGTGGAGAACATTGAGGCGGCCGTCAAAGCCACTAACGATGATATGACCAAACGCATTCCGTTGCTCCGTTGCTTGGGTCGGTGGATTCCGTTTTTTTCCTGAGTCGCCGAAGCGCTCATTCTATCGCAATAGTGTATCCAGCGCCAATGTCGACCTATCCTACGCACTTCGGCAAGGAGTGTCTCACCCGCGATGAGACCGAAACCCCCGCGATTTCGCGCTTTCGCGCGTTGAGCGGACGCGTGCGCAGGGTTAGAATGGACTTGGAATCCGTCGAATTGCCACCATGCATGGCGAAGTATTCCTTCCTGTGTTCGACTACCCCTTCGGGTCAAGGAACCACTATGTTTCATACGAATAACTCTTCCAGGGGGACAACGGATTTGAGTGAGACCCTTTCGATACCATTCTTAATAGCCGTAGTACTCCCCTTTTTGAGTGCATTTCCTTGTGTGGCTGACCAGCCTCGATGGGGGGAGTTGTACTCTCGCAACATGGTCTCCGACCAGACCGGTTTGCCTGAACTCTTCGACGCCGGAAAGCGCGATGAGGCCGGGAATATCGACTTGAGCGCGACTCAAAACGTGAAATGGGTTGCCCGATTGGGTGGGCAGGCAAACGGTTCCCCGATTGTCGCGG
>CAZFQG010000146.1:0-16745 GCA_964520785.1 uncultured Planctomycetaceae bacterium
TGAATACGGTCGTGAAGTTGTTGTGCGTACGCATTTGACTAACCTCTGCGCTCAGCGCGGTTAATGAGGAAAGAGAAAAAACTTTAAAAAAATCTCCGGTGTTACGTGAACACACCTAAATTATCGCCAATCAATGGGGATAGGTCAAGCGCTTTGTACAAGGTAACAACGCGCCCTCAGACGGGAAGACACTCTCGGATTCCGGCAGGTTCGGGGGGAATCCGAGTTTTTCCGAGCGGATTTCACAATCGGTTACAACGGAAACTCAGTCATTTCGGGTTATAACATATCCCCGCTATAAGTACAGTTAAGTGAAACGAGTTCCAGGATTGTCCGGCAGTTTCCTCTTTCGCGGGTGACGAAACGGAAGCTGACTGGAGGACATTTGGGGGAGACTCTGGTGGAGATGGTGAGGCAAAGTTCTTGCGTAATCCCTGGCGCGATTCCGAATAACTGGTACAATGCGCGGACTCGCGAGCCGGCTCGGTTTTTTGAGCGATGCATGATGAAAATCTGGGTGGTTTCGGTTAAATTTGCCGATTGAGTTGGATGGAACGAATACCGAGAAAGAGAAACCCTATCCGGGGTGGAGGAGTGGTGTCCCCGTTTTGCGTTAAAGGAAAAGGATCCAAGTGAACATACTCATTGCTTCCAGCGAGGCAGTGCCTTTCGCCAAGAGCGGCGGATTGGCGGACGTGGCGGGGGCGCTTCCGATGGAGTTGGCCAAACTCGGGCACGAAACGCGTTTGATTCTGCCGGCGTACCGGAACGTTCAATATCGCGGTCTGCCGATAGAGGACCTGGATATTGACTTCATCATACCGATCGGGAGCAAGACGGTCACCGGGCGGTTGTTCGAGAGTCATCTCCCCTACGGCGCGGGGAGCGTCCCGGTCACGCTGATCGGCCAGGACCACTACTACCTCCGCGACGAACTCTACGCGATCGACGGGAAGGATTACATCGACAACTGCGAACGGTTCATTTTCTTCTCGCGCGCGGTTCTCGAAGCGATCCGGCTGCTGGACATTCCGGTGGACGTCATCCACGCGAACGACTGGCAGACGGGACTGGTTCCGGCGTTCCTGAAGACCGAATACCGGTCTATTCCGCGATACGAGAACATCGCGACCCTGTTCACGATCCATAACATGGCCTACCAGGGCCAGTTCTGGCATTGGGACATGCTGTTGACCGGTTTGGATTGGAAGTACTTCAACTGGCACCAAATGGAGTTTCACGGGCGGCTCAATCTGCTGAAGACGGGGATCGTTTTCGCCGATTCGATCAGTACGGTCAGCCCGCGGTACGCGAAGGAAATCCAGAGCGCTCCGTTCGGTTGCGGCCTGGAGGGAACGTTGCATCAACGGCGGGACCGCCTGCACGGCATCCTCAATGGAATGGACGCCGAGGCGTGGAACCCGGAGACGGACGAATTCATCGCGGAGAACTACGACGCTGGGTCGTTCGTGGAGGGGAAGGCGGCGTGCAAGGCGGCTCTGCAGCGCGAGGTCGGCCTTCCCGAACGGCGTGACGTTCCCCTGGTCGGCTTCGTGGGGCGCCTGTGCGAGCAGAAGGGGATCGACCTGATCCACGCCCTGATCGGCCAGTGGGTGCAAGAGACCGATCTGCAATGGGTCATTCTGGGGACGGGCGAGCCCCAGTATCATGCGCTTTTCGAGAAGCTCGCCGCGCAGCACCCGCGCAAGGTCGCCGTGCGGCTGGAGTTTTCGAATCCGCTGGCGCACCGGATCGAGGCGGGGACCGACATATTCCTGATGCCGAGCCGGTTTGAACCGTGCGGTCTGAGCCAGTTATACAGCCTGCGTTATGGATCGATTCCGATCGTCCACGCCACCGGCGGCCTGGTGGACACGATCGTAAACGCCGATCCGCAGACCCTCGCGTCGGGATCGGCCAACGGGTTCAGTTTTCGAGAGTATACGCCTTCCGCCTTCAGTGACGCCCTCCGCTGCGCATGCACCCTTTTCGGCCAGGCGGATCGGTGGCGCCGGCTGGTCCGATACGGGATGAACCAGGATTGGTCGTGGGCGCAAAGCGCGAAACGATACGTCGAGTTGTTCGAGACGACGGTCCAACGGGCAAGGAATGCCTGAGCTTCGGAAAGATCCGGTGCTCGACCATTGGGTCGCGTTCGCGAAGGACCGCGCGCTGCGGCCGTCCGACTTCGAAGCCGTTCCGCGGCGACGCGGGGGCGCGGTCTGCCCTTTTTGTGCCGGAAACGAGCATCTCACTCCGAGGGAATTGACGAGGGTTCCCGCCGAAGGAGCCGCGCAGCACTCGGCTTGGCTCGTCCGCGTCGTGGAAAACAAGTACCCCGCCGTTCACCCTCGACGTGAATACCGCGCCGAGGACGCTGGAGGGACGCTCTTGCAGTCGATCCCCGGTTTCGGGGCGCACGAGGTCATTATCGAGTCGTCGCGGCACGTTCTTTCGGTTACGGAACTCTCGGCGGCCGAATTCGCGCGGGTCGTCGGGGTTTACCGAGCCCGATTTCGCGCGCATCAGTCCGACGCCAGGCCCCTGTTTCCGATGCTGTTCAAGAATAACGGTCCGGAGGCCGGCGCATCATTGGAGCATGCGCACAGTCAATTGATCGTTCTGCCGACCGTTCCCTCGGTCACACGAGCGGAGTTGGAGGCCGCGCGGCGGTATCTGGAGGCCCACGGGACGTGTATCTATTGCGAGCTGATCGAGCGCGAGATTCTGGCCAAGGAGCGTCTCGTCGCCGAAAGCGAGAATTTCGTGGCGTTCTGTCCATTCGCCGCCAGATTCTCGTATGAAACCTGGATTCTTCCCAAGTGTCACGCGGGGCGTTTCGAATCGCTCGAGGGCCCCCTTATCGGCGAGTTTTCGGGACTCTTTCTGCACGTCCTGCGTCGCATCGAGGCGATACTGGATCGTCCCGCGTACAATTATTACATTCACAACTCTCCTTTGAAGACGGATAATGAGTCCCGTTGCTACCATTGGCACCTGGAAATAACGCCGAGATTGGGTAAGATGGCGGGTTACGAGTTGGGAAGCGGATATTACATCAATCCGGTTCTTCCGGAAGATGCGGCTTCTCGGCTTCGCGGCGATACGGATTGACGGAATCACGCGGAGCGCATTACGGGTTCGTTCGTCGAAAGATAAGGGCTGTGTTTCCAGGCCCGGGCGCCGCGACCGGCCGCGTGCGTTGGTCCGTTCCGTCGCGGCCGGGATGGGCGCCTCCGGTCGTGGCGCGGTGAACCCGTCCCGCCTTGTTTTTCGTGTCGAGTCACCGCCGCTTGGCGCAACACTTGCGGGGAACGGAAAACGCCGAAGAGTCGAGGTCGTGTATTCTCGTGTCACGGAAAGATGTTTGATCGGGCAAGAATTTTCGCATAGGTAAACTGAACAGCATGGATAACATTTGCCGATTAGCTAATTGGCATGGCTTCGGCATATCAATCATCGAGGAATTCAATGGCTAAAATCGTTCGTTTTGCCCTTGCGCTTCACAACCATCAACCGATCGGCAACTTCGACCATGTTTTCGAACAGGCCTACCAGGAAAGCTATCTTCCATTCTTGGAGGTCTTCTCGCGGTTCGATACACTTCGGCTGTCGCTCCATACCAGCGGGTCTCTCATCGTCTGGTTGGAGGAGCATCATCCGGAGTATCTGGACCGGATCGCCGAATTGGTCCGGCGGGATCGCGTCGAGGTCCTGGGAGGGGCGTTCTATGAACCGATCCTCTCGAGCATCCCCACCCACGACCGCATCGGCCAGATCCGGCGCTACACGCGCTGGCTGGAAGACCGGTTCGATACGACCATCCGCGGAATGTGGATTCCCGAACGCGTCTGGGAGCCCACCTTCACGCGCGACCTCGTCGACGCGGGTATTCAGTACACGCTCATCGACGACTTCCATTTCAAGACCGGCGGTCTGGACGAATCGCGGCTCAACGGGTACTACGTCACCGAGGACGAAGGCCGCGTCTTGTCGGTGTTTCCGGGAAGCGAGCGATTGCGATATCTGATCCCCTTCGCGGACCCCGGGCAGACGGTGGAGTACTTGGGCCACGTCGCCGATAGTTGCGAGAATCCGGTCGCCGTTTTCGGTGACGACGGAGAGAAGTTCGGAACCTGGCCGGAGACGCACCGGCACGTCTACACGGATCGTTGGCTCGAGCGGTTCTTCCAGGCGATCTCGGAGAATTCGGAGTGGATTCAGGTCTGCACCCTCTCGGACATCTACGATAACGTCCCTCCCTTTGGAAAGACCTATATTCCGGACGGGAGTTACCGCGAGATGACGGAATGGACCCTTCCGGTGGAACGGCAGAAGGAATACCAGCACCTCAAACACGAGATGGAGGGACATCCCCGTTGGGGTACTTTGCGGAAGTTCATCCGCGGCGGATTCTGGCGGAATTTCAAGATTCGCTATCCGGAATCGAACGAAATGTACGCCAGGATGATGGAAATCAGCCGGCGACTCGAACAGACCGGCGTCCTCGGGGAGCGCGTGGAAAAAGCGCGCGACGAGTTGTATCAAGCCCAGTGCAATTGCGGCTATTGGCACGGCGCATTCGGCGGAATCTACCTGCCTCACCTCCGCAACGCCATTTACGAACATCTGATCAAGGCCGACAACCTGCTCGACGAAATCGACGGCCGAGAGGGGCCCTGGGTCGACGCCAAGGCCCGGGATTTCGATTTTGACGGGCGGCGTGAAATCGAACTATCGAACGACAAACTCGTCGCGATGATCTCGCCGAGCCGGGGCGGTTGCGTCTACGAGTTGGACGTCCGCTCGATTGCGCACAACCTGGGGGCCACGCTCACCCGGCGGCCGGAGGCCTATCACGAGAAGGTCCTCGCGGGGCAACATCAGCAGGGAGAAGACGTCGCCAGTATCCACGACCGGGTCGTTTTCAAGCAAGAGGGGCTCGACAAGATGGTCCAGTACGACGACCACGAACGAAAGAGCGTCATCGACCTTTTCTACCCGGTCGACGCGACGCTCGACATGGTCGCCTCGGGTCAGGCCGTCCAGTGCGGCGACTTTGCGCGAGGAGAATATGAAGCCAAGATCCGCCGCAATCCGGATCGGATTCAGGTTCAGATGATCCGCGAGGGGAACGTCGAGGGTATTCCCATCCGCGTTACGAAGGGAATCACGCTGGACGCCGGTTCGAACGCGATGGAGATCGCCTACTACCTGGAGAACCTGCCACGGGACCGTGTCTTGCATTTGGTCACGGAGTTCAATTTCGCGGGCCTCCCATCCAAGGCGGACGACCGGTATTTCCACGATCTCCAAGGGAACCGCCTGGGCCATCTGGGAAGCCGTTTGGAGCTGCGGGACGTTTCCGGGCTTGGCCTGAGTGATGAATGGCTCGGGATCGACGTGAAGATGAGTCTGTCTCGTCCAACCGGTCTTTGGGCCTTTCCGATCGAAACGGTCAGCCAGTCGGAGGGGGGGTTCGAGTTGGTTCACCAGTCCGTCGCGGTCCTCCCGCATTGGTATGTCGAGGCGGACGACCAAGGTTGTTGGGGCGCGACGCTCCGGATCGAAATGGACACCAGCCTGGCCGAGCAGCGTCGCCAACGGACGGTCGCCGCCGGCGCAACTTGATGTTCCCCGCATAAGATGATCGTGCGGCTTCGATTGCGAATCGAGAGACACGATTGCCCGCTCCAGGGCGACTCCGGTCGCCCCGCGTTTTTGCGCGGAACCGGGTTTTCTCGGCGACCGCCTGAGTCTCCAGGCGGCGAGGACCCTGCATCCACATCTCGACGACGCAGTCGCGACGGAAGACGGATGTGTATCAAAAGCCACCGGGCGAATTCGGCTTTGGGGAAGGACGGCCTCGTCGCGCGCTCTCACTCGCCGATGCCGGCCGAGAGATCCGGTGCCAAGAAAGCTACCCTACAGGAAGAAGAAGCACGTCGTGCCGCCGCCGATCCTCCCGAGACCATCCGCCACTCCGCTGAGATCGTTCCGTGAAGAACCGTGCCGCCATCGTTGGGATCATTGCATCCTGCGCAATCCTCGCGGCCGAACGTCGGAGTGTTTCGGCCGCGTCTCCGCGCGCGGTTACCATCGAACTGAAACTCGTTGGAAAGACCCTCGTCGGCGAACCGCTCGAATGGTCCAAAGAAAGAATCTACCTGCTGGACCGCTCGGGCTGGCTGCATGAATTCCCCCCTGCCGAGGTGGTCAGCTACAGGTCGGTTTCGAATCGGTTCACCCCCTACTCTCCTTCCGAGTTTCGCGCCGCGCTTCTGCGAGCACTGGGCGACGGATATCGGGTGACCGGAACGACGCACTATCTGGTCGCCCACCCCAGTGATCTGGGCGCGGAGTGGGCCGAACGGTTCGAGCGGTTGTACCGTTCGTTCGTCCGGTTCTTCTCCGTACGCGGGTTTCGTCTGGAGAGGCCCCGGTTCCTGATGACCGGTATCGTCTGCCGCGATTCGCGAGAATTCCACGCCTACTCGCGGAAAGCGGAGAATATCTCGGCCACCGGTTTCGAAGGCTACTACTCGCTGATTTCGAACCGGATTGCCCTGCACCTGAGCACCTCCCCGTCGAAGAGCCGGGAAATCGACCCTCTCGTCCACTCGGTAATCATTCACGAGGCCACCCACCAAACGGCCTACAATACGGGCGTTCATAACCGGTTCCGCCCCCCGCCTCTTTGGGTCTGCGAGGGACTCGCGACCTTGTTCGAAGCACCAGGGGTGTACGATTCATCGAACTACCGGACACGCGAGGACCGGATCAACCGACTGCGGTACGATCATTACATGGAGGGCGTCTTACCAAACCAAACGCCGGAACTTCTCCAGGCGATGGTCGTCTCGGATGAACTATTCCGGAGAAATCCACTGGCCGCTTACGCGCTGGCTTGGGCCTACTCGTTCTACCTCATGGAAACCCATCCCAGGAAACTTCAAGACTACCTGGCCGTCACTGCCTCCGGAAAGCTTTTTTCTCCCCCGACTCCGAAGGAACGCCTGGATGATTTCGTCCGCGTCTTCGGGAGCGACTGGCGGTTTCTCAACGCGAAGTTCGTCCGGTTCATGAAGGAGTTGGAGTAACCGGCGGGAGATGCGCCTCGGTAACGAAAACGCCGGCACGGTTCGTTACTTCCGGTACCGCTCGGTCACCTTCACCGCCGGGACCGAGTCATCCCACATCGACCAGACCAGGGGATAGGTCGCCTCGCCCGGCTTCCAGCTCGAAGCATAGATAGTGTGCCGCCAGACGGCGGGATCACTCGCCTCGTTCGCTTTGGCGACGAACCATGCCTGGTCGAGGGGCGTGTCCTCGGCGGCCCCCAGGAACCGCCACCTCTCGCCGTCCCACACCTCCACCCAGTTGTGGTTGCCGCCGTGGTTCCCTTGCGCATCCGTGTTGGGAACCTTCCAGACCGGGATGCCGGCGATTCTCGCGGGAATACCGCACGCCCGGCAGGCGTCGACCAGGAGGATGGAGAGCCCCGTGCAGGAGGCGAACTTCGCCTCCATCGATTCGACCGGGCTCTGGCACGGCTTGGGCCGATTGGTCGCGTGGTATTGGACGTCCACTTCCGGAAAGACCGTCTTGTTGAGCCAGACGGCGGCGTCACCGAGCGTCTTCTGCTCGGCAGCGCGTTTGGCGAATCGCTCGTGAAGGCCGGTCCGCCAGTCTTCGCGGGTTTCGTTCAGCGAGGCGTAGGGGAGGACGTCATTGCAGAAAAGATCGAACGGAATCTGCTCTTTCCAAGGGGATTCATTCCAAGCCTTTAGTGCCAGCGCGGTGTTCGTCTTCAGCAAGGGGGCGTCGAGGGTCCTCGCGTCGGCCGGCGGCATGTGGGCGATGAGGAAGGCCGCGGCATCTCGGGGTTGCCCCGGCTCGAAGGCCTCCAAAACCTCAATGAGCGATTCACGGTTTGTCCCGGCTCTTGCCAGCGACCGGCGAAGCGGATTGCGGGTCTCATCCGCGACGCTCTCGATAAGCGAACGCAGCGTCCCGATTTCCTCGTCCGTCGCCGTCGCGCGCGGCTCGCCACGGAAGCGGATTTCGATCCGCTCACCGGCCTTGAACTCGCCGGAGAGGGGCAGGAGTACGAAGTTGTCCGTGATTACCGGCTTGTGTTCGGCCCCCGCGAGGACTTCGGTCTTTCGCATCGGGACCGGCAGCCACTCGGCGATCGGGCGGCCCGGCCATCCGCCGTCACGGGTGGCGGTGACCGTAACCGTCGTCTCATCACCGGAGGTCGTGACTTCCGTTTTCCACGGAAGGCCGTCTTTGGGTTCCGGGAGCCTCGCCTCCCAGGCGGGGTCGCCATAGAGGGCGACCGTGTCGCGGTCCCAAAGAAGTCCCAAAGCGTCGCGCTGCAATTGGGGCTTGCCGTTGTCGACGGAGATCATCTGATACCGCTCGGCCATGAAGCCGAACGTCTGGTTCAGGCGATCTTTGTCGAAGTCCCCAACACCGAGCGCCATGAACCGGGGGTACTCCGTTTCGAGCCTCCGCAACAGGGCCTGGTTCGAAAAGAACCAGCTTTCGGCGAAGTCGAATCGGCCGGGCTGGCCCAGAAAATAGTCCCTCACGCCCCATCCCATCTCGCCGAACCAGGTGACGACCGTGTAACCGACCATCTGATTCGCTCCGCCGGTGTGCATCCAGGCCGTCGCCATGCAGTCGCGCTTCGGGATATCGCCGATCAGGCAATTTCCGGCCGCCAGGTAGACCTTCGGGTTCGGCGAATGGATGTCGTATTCCGATCCGTCGACGCTCAATCCGTACAGTTGGCCGTCCCGGTGACGAAACTGGCCCCCCTTGAAGTTGTAGCCGGCCGTCCAATCCTCCGTCGTCGCGTGCCCGCTGGTGATGAAGAACTGCGGCTTCTCTTCGTTCATTCCCTCGACAAGCGCAGCGATGCAGTCGGGCTTCTTCTCGTGCTCGGTCACTTCACCGTCCTTCTTCGTGTAGAACGCGAACTGCTTCCACTCATTGGCACAGAACCCCTCGTCGAAGGGTCCCAGCGATCCGCCGCTCCCCATCCCGGAGGCCCCCCGGGTGATGATCATCGGCCCCTGCGCGTTCACCATCCGCAAAGCATCGGCCGGTTCATATCCCGTAAGGACCGACCAGAGGGCGTCCGTATAGGGATCGTCGTCCAATTCCCGCATCATGCGGTGCAGCGCAAGGATTCGATCCAGGCCGAGCTTCTCCGGCGGAATGACGAACGCCACGTACCGCGGATGCCGCAGTGCCAGTTCAAGGACCGCCTCGGCCGGGTCGGAGCCGTATTCCAATACTTCCGCGCCATATTTCTTCTCGACGGCGGTGACGACTTCGGCCCAGCCGGGCCGGCTCAGGACCTCTTTTTCAACAACGACAACGTAGGAGCCATGCGCGCCGGGCAACGTGGCCGCATGCGCCCAGGCGAGAGCCGGCAGGGATACGGTTAAGAGAACGAAGCAGACGAAGCGAAACATGGGCGGTGTCCTTATGACGACGGGCCGGTTGAGGGGACGAAATCGGTTTGACATTCGCCACCTATGCTAACCAAGGGGCCGGCGCCTGTCTACTATTTAGGGCGGCGCGCGGCGGCAACGGAATGCAAAGAAGATTCCTGCAAGGCCGTCTCTCGCGACAGCGAAAAGTCGTTTCGCGCAAGAAGTTCCCTTTTTCCCCGCCACCTTGTCCCGCCCGCCCCCACTCGAAACCACGCGTCTCCGCCATGCTCCATGACTTCAGGAAACTCGGGAATTCAGGAACAATTATTGCCATTGCTCCGCGTTTTGGCACGCGGTATTCTAACATCCCGCTGAATCGTTTTTCACCCGCGCAAGGAGGCGCACCATGTCGGCCCGTTCCGGCCCTGGAATCCACCGTCCCACGGTCATCGTCATTCCCGCTCGACTGGCGTCCTCGCGCCTGCCGCGGAAGCTCCTCTTAGCGGAAACGGGAAAACCCCTCCTGCAGCATACCTACGAGGCGGCCTGCCGATCCCGCCGGGCGAGTGAGGTAATCATCGCGGCGGACCACCCCGAGATCGCCCACGCTGTGGTCCGGTTCGGGGGAAGGGTCCAAATGACCGATCCCGCGGCCCCCAGCGGAACGGATCGCGTGGCGGAGGTGGCAATGCGCCTGCCAAACGCCGGGATCATCGTCAATGTCCAGGGGGATGAACCAGAGCTTTCGGGGGAGGCGATCGACACGGCCATCCGGATGCTTGAGGAGAGTAGTACCGCCGTAATGTCCACGCTGGCTACCCCCATCCGGTCTCGGGCCCAGTTGGAAGACCCGGCGTGCGTGAAAGCCGTCTTCGATGCCGCAGGCCGGGCGATGTATTTCAGTCGCAGTCCGGTGCCCCACCCCAGAGAATGGGACCATTCCCTTCTGACCGCCGAGCCGCCCCTGTTTTATCAGCACGTCGGCCTCTACGCCTATCGGCGAGATTTCTTGGTCCGTCTCGCCCAAATGCCCCAATCGCAGCTGGAAAAGGTGGAAAAACTGGAGCAACTGCGGGTTCTCGAAGCAGGTTTTCGTATTATGGTCGGGGTAGTGGATGAGCCGACCTTCGGAATTGACACCCCGGAGGACTACAGAGCATTTGTCGAAAAGCGCAAAGCCGGATAGAATAGCCCCCTTATTCGGTTTTGCCATGCCACTACGGTGACCAAGACGACCGGCTGATTCGTCTCGGCGGGTCCCATTCCTCACCGCAGGCCCATCTTTTTACCCGTTTTCATGTAAATGACCAAGCACATATTCGTTACCGGGGGGGTAGTTAGTTCCTTAGGCAAGGGATTGACGAGCGCGTCGATTGGAATGCTTTTGGAAAAACGGGGTCTGTCGGTCCGGATGCAGAAACTCGATCCCTATATCAATGTCGATCCGGGTACGATGAGCCCTTACCAGCACGGCGAGGTGTACGTGCTGGACGACGGGAGTGAGACCGACCTCGATTTGGGCCATTATGAGCGGTTTACCAACAGCCCTCTCACGCGGGATAGCAACTACACGACCGGGCAGATCTATCAAGCGGTGATCAACAAGGAACGCCGCGGGGAGTACCTCGGTCAGACCGTCCAGGTCATCCCCCACGTCACGAACGAAATCAAAGGGGTCATCAACAAGCTTGGCGGGCCGGATGTCGACGTCGTCATCACGGAAATCGGTGGAACGGTGGGGGATATCGAGAGCCAGCCTTTTTTGGAGGCGATCCGCCAATTCTCGCTCGACGCGGGCCGAGAAAACTGCCTGTATATTCATCTTACCCTTGTTCCTTATCTTAAAGCGGCGGGCGAGGTCAAGACGAAGCCGACCCAGCATTCCGTTGGTTTGTTGCGGCAAATCGGTATCCAGCCGGACATTCTCATTTGCCGGACCGAGCATTCCTTGCGGCATGAAGAATGCCAGAAGATCGCCCTATTCTGCAACGTTACCGTCGATGCCGTGATCGAGGAAAAGGACAAGGATTTCTCGATTTACGAAGTCCCGTTGAGCCTCGTCGACCACGGTCTAGACAAGCTCATCGTCAAGAAACTCAACCTCTCGGCCGGGGAACTTCAGTTGGATTCGTGGCGAGAGCTTCTGCACCGATTGCGAAACCCGGAGCATGAGATCAGCATCGCCGTCGTCGGCAAATACGCGGAACACCGAGACGCGTACAAGTCCATATACGAGGCGATCGATCACGCCGGACTGGACAACCGCGCACGAATCCGCATTCTTCGCACTCACAGTCAGGCAATCGAGCAAGAGGGGGCCCAGCGGCTTCTCTCCGGCGTGGATGGAGTCCTTGTCCCCGGAGGGTTCGGCGAGCGCGGAATCGAGGGAAAGGTGGAAGCCGTCCGCTACGCCCGGGAGAAGGGAATCCCGTTCTTCGGAATCTGTCTGGGAATGCAATGTGCCGTTGTCGAGTATGCGAGAAACGTCCTGGACCTGAAAAACGCGAATTCAACGGAATTCGACAAAGATACGCCTCATCCCGTAATCTGCCTCCTTGATGAGCAGCAAACGATCACCGAAAAGGGGGGGACGATGCGGCTTGGAACGCAGCCGACCATCCTTGTTTCCGGTAGTCGCGCCGCGGAAGCATACGGAAAAACCGAGGTTTCCGAGCGGCATCGGCACCGGTACGAGTTCTACAATGCGTACCGCGAGCGATTCGCGCAAGGCGGAATGGTGGTGACGGGGACAAAACCGGACGGCAGCCTTGTCGAAGTGGTCGAGATTCCGTCCCATCCCTGGTTCGTCGCGGTGCAGTTTCACCCGGAGTTCAAGTCTCAACCGGTAAGATCGCATCCGTTATTTCGGGGTTTTGTTGCTTCAGCGGTACGACAATCGCTGGGCGGAAAGTAAGATTGACCGGGCTTTCCGCTCACGTCACCCCCCTCACTAGGTTGGGGCAACGGGCGGAAGGCGGTTTGACGTGCATCAGCCGTTCCAGTCTCATGCTGAAGTGCTTTGTTCCCGACTACTTGGTAGACAGCGTGGAGGAGATTACGATTCCGCGTCTGCGGAAGCTGCATTTGACGTCGCTTCTGTTGGACGTGGATTGCACGCTTAAGGGATATGGTCAGCGGGAGTTTTCGCCAGCGGTTCTCGCATGGCTAGAGGGACTTCGGGACCATGTCGGAGTTTGCCTGGTCTCCAACGGAAGGGGAGCCCGGATTGGGCAGGTGGCGGCGGCCCTCGATCTGCCGTATCTGGCAATGGCTATGAAGCCGTTTCCCCATGGTCTTCGCCGCTCGATGATGCGGTTGGGGTTCAGCCCGGCCGGCACGGCGATGGTGGGGGATCAGGTGTTCGCGGATACGATGGCGGGCTATTTCGCGGGGGTCATAACGATTCTCGTCCGTCCGATCCACCCGGAGCAGGAACCGTTCATGACGCGTCTGAAGCGTCCGGTGGAGCAGTGGGTATTGCGTCATTGCCGATCTCCCAAATTGTGCGATTTATGAAGATCGACCGCGAACAGTGTTTGCGCAACGACAATCCGTTATAATAAGAGATGTTGATTTCGTTGTTTGGGCTGTGCGGATGACGCCGGTTTGGATTAGGCCGAGTTCACCTAAAGTGGTAAAGTGGGTCAACTTTAGCGGCCCGGCGGACGATTCCAGAGCATAGGCGGGGTTTTGTGAACCGAGAGCGGCGGGCACCCGGTACGGACCGCCGCCGAGCACGGAGCCTTGGTTGGTTTCGGGCCGTGAATTTTTGGCGTAATTCGGGTACGCGGGAATACCGAGGACGACCACGAGGAATTCCCGGTTGTCGGGTCGTCGCCGTCGCGAGGCGAGGATTCTCCGCGCCGCGTACTCACTGGAATGGAGACGGAATGGAGAGCCGGGTATCATGAAACAGGTTTTGGCGGTAGTACTGGCAGGCGGCAAGGGTTCCCGTTTGGAGCCGTTGACGCGTGACCGCGCGAAGCCGGCCGTGCCTTTCGGCGGCTCTTTCCGAATCGTCGACTTCACGATGTCGAATTGCGTCAACAGCGGTATCCGGCGGATTCTGGTTTTGACGCAATACAAGGCGGCCAGTTTGCAGAGGCACATCGCGCGCGGTTGGCAGGGCCTCTTCTGCCGCGAGCTGGGAGAATTCTGCGACGTCTTGCCCCCCCAGCAACGCATCGACGAGAGCTGGTACCGTGGAACCGCCGACGCCGTCTATCAGAATATCTATTCGATCGAGAAGGAACAGCCCGAGTACGTGATCATCCTCGCGGGGGACCACATCTACAAGATGGACTACGCGAAGATGTTCCGTTTCCACTTGGAGAAGAAGGCTGATTTGACGATCGGCGTATTGCGGATCCCGGTGCGCGAGGCGAGCCGCCGGTTCGGCGTCATGGAACTCGACTCCGAGGGGCGCGTCATCGGGTTCCAGGAAAAACCGGAACATCCGCGGCCGGTCCCCGGTGACCCCGACTACTGCATGGGCTCGATGGGGATCTACATCTTTTCGACGCGGTTCATGTTCGAGCAGTTGTGCAAGGACGCGACACGGCACGGTAGCCGGCATGATTTCGGTGGCGACATCATTCCCACGATCCTGGGCGACAGCCGGGTGTACGCGTTTCCGTTCATGGACGAGAACCGCAAGCAAGACGCCTACTGGCGGGACGTCGGCACCATCGACTCCTACTACGAGGCGAACATGAACCTCGTGGACGTCGATCCCTTGTTGAATCTGTACGACAAGCACTGGCCGGTCCGTACTTTCCAGCCGAACGTCCCCCCACCGAAGTTCGTTTTCGCCGAAAAGGATCGTCGCGGCTTCGCGACCGACAGCATCGTCTGTCCCGGAACGATCGTCTCCGGTGGGCGCGTGTCCCACTCGATTCTCGGGGTGAACACGCGGGTGAACAGCTTTGCCCGCGTGGAAGGCTCGATCCTTTTCGACAACGTCGACGTGGGCCGCCACGCGCGAATCCGCCGCGCGATCATCGACAAAGGGGTGAAGATCCCGCCGCACGTCTGCATCGGTTATGATCCGGACGAAGACCGCGCCAGAGGCTTCACGGTCTCCGAGAACGGCATCACCGTAATCGCCAAGACCGACGGCGTGGAACACCTCGGCCACGATTCGGTCGAAGTCTGTGAAATGCTAACGTAACCGATGGCGGGGTCGGGAAAACCGCTTCCACGAAAGTGAAATGACGCCGTTGCGGTATTGTTAGATGGCTTCCTTTGTCTCGGAGGGCCGCGACGGGTGGCAGGAAAAGGGAAAGAACGCTGGCGTTGTCCAGTTGGAGGGAATTCTCGCGTCGACTTTCGCGTCTCACAGCGACTTTGCCACGCGGCGAAAGTGGTGACCGATGATGGTCAGCTCGATGGCCCGGTGGAGTTGGCGAGGTCGCCTGAATAACGTTTCCAGGCAGAATCGCCAATAGGCCCTGCGCCCACGGTGCCAGACCCCGAGCAGCCACAAGGATTTGAGAAACGCGTTGAAGTCCGACCATGCGAGCCGGAGCCGCGGGCCGCCCGGTTGGTTGTGTTCCAGAAAAGTGCGAATTCGCCGGTAGTAGTTCCGCGGTTCGTAGAGTTCCTTCATAAGTTGGCGGTAACCGTTGACGAGGAACTCGCGGTCCAGTGTGGGCAGGAAATTGAGCGTTGCTTCGGTGTTGTTTCCGGTACTCTCGGAATTCAGTCGCCCTTCGCTCATAAGCCGGCGGTACAGCCGCGTCTCGGGCAGAGCCGTCAGAAGGCCGACCATGGCCGTGACCACCCCCGAACGTTGAATGAACTCGAATTGGCGCCGGAAGATATCCGCCGGATCATTGTCGAACCCCACGATGAACCCGCCCATGACCTCCAGGCCGGCCCGTTGCAGGATATTCACGGTTTCAACGAGGTCCCGGCCGCAGTTCTGCATTTTCCGGCATTCTTGCAGGCTTTCGGTGGAGGGCGTCTCGAATCCGACGAACACCTTCTTGAAGCCGGCGCGCACCATGAGTTCGCACAGTTCGGGGTCGTCGGCCAGGTCGGCCGAAGCCTCGGTTAGGAACCCCATCTTCGTACGTGTCCGCGTCCGCCAGCGAATGAGTTCTCGGAGTAGCGTCTTTGCCTCCTTCTTCTTGCCGATGAAGTTGTCGTCGACGACGAACACCATGTCTTGCCATCCGCGTAGTCTCAACTGTTCGAGTTCGGCGATCAACTGGGCCGGCGGTTTGGTTCGCGGAACGCGGCCGTTCATGACGATAATATCGCAAAACTCGCAATCGAACGGGCACCCCCGCGAAAACTGCACCGACATACTCACGTAGTGACGCAGGTCGATCAGATCCCAGCGGGGGGCCGGCACGCGGGCGATGTCGGGGCGGGTCTCGGCGGCGTAGGTGTGGCAAAGGGTCCCTCGCCGCATGTCCGCGATGAGTTGCGGCATGAGGTCCTCGGCCTCGCCCAATACGAAATGCTCGATATTCTCGAAGGCCGCATGGCCGGTCGTGAAGAGGGGCCCACCGGCGATGACCGGTTTGCCGAACCGGTTGCAGCGTTCCACTATTTCCGATACCGAGGCCTTATGCACGATCATGGCGCTGATCATCACGTAATCGGCCCAGCGCAGGTCGTCGTCGGTGAGCCGATTCACGTTCAAGTCTACCAGCTTGAGCTGCCAATCCGCGGGTAACATGGCGGCCACCGTCAGAAGCCCCAACGGCGGAAAAGCGGCCCGCTTCGAGACGAAACGCAACACATGTTTGAAACTCCAGAACGTGTCCGGGGTCAGTGGTGAAACGAGTAGGACTTTCATGACTTATAGCCAGCGTGAGATACTCCGACGGGATGATACGAACACCTGTGACGGCTGCGCGACGGTTCAATCGGCGACGCCGGCAAAAGCTTCCGACCCATGCCGGGCACCCTCGACGGTCTGATTGGCCTCGATCATCGCGTTGCGAATCTGCTCGCTCAGGCTGGCAAGGCTGCCTGGCGAATGCGGGATGAGGATCGTATTCGAACGCGAAGAGCCGCCGATTTCCTTGAGGGTGTCGAAATACTGGGTCATCAGGACGAGATTCATTACGTCTTTCGCCGTCGTTCCCGTTACCGACCTCTGAAATTCGTCGACCGAATCCCGCAACCCCGCGACGATGGCCTGCCGCTGATCGGCGATTCCACGACCCTGCAAGGCCTTGCTTTGCGCATCCCCCTCGGCCGCCTTGACCTTGAGTATCCGATCCGCCTCCCCCTTCTCGGTCGCCGCCACGCGCATTCGCTGCGCCGCGTTGATTTCGTTCA